>NZ_JBHLSV010000019.1:0-76696 GCF_042434575.1 Brachybacterium hainanense | reverse complement strand
TCCGCAGGGTCAGGTGGGCGGATCCGGTTCACAGGCGTGACGTTCTGAACCGGATCCGCCCACCCGTCCGCGGCGTGAGGGAGAGAGGGCGGCGCGGCAGGCGGCCGCGGCCAGGGCGGCGGCCGCTCCGGCGGGTCCCGCTCGGGCTCGGGCCGGGGGACCACCAGCTACTCGACGAGCACCCCCGGTGCCGGCGGCTCCCACGGGCTGGCCTCCTTCTCCTCGGGGCGCCGCGGGCGCTGATCCTCCGCCGCCCTCGCTCCCCCGCCCCGTCCGCACACCGTCCCTCGCGCCGCCCTCTCTCCCTCACGCCGCGGACGGGTGGGCGGATCCGGTTCAGAACGTCACGCCTGTGAACCGGATCCGCCCACCTGACCCTGCGGATCGGCGGGGCCGGGGCGGAACGGCGGGGCGGGCCGGTGGCGGCGTCGCGTGCGGTCGGCCTCAGTCGCGGGTCCCCGCGGGGATCGCGCCGGTACGCTGGTCCGGCGCATCCGGCCCGCGGTGCGCAGAGAGGCACCGATGAGCACTCCGCCGGCGAGCGTCCCCGAACGCCCGGTCGACCTGACCCGCTTCGCATGGCTGTCGATCGCCACCGCGATCGCGACGATCGCGCTGAAGACGGGCGCCTGGGCGATGACCGGCTCGGTGGGCCTCCTGTCCGATGCGGCCGAGTCGACGGTGAACCTCGTCGCCGCCGTGGTCGCCCTGATCGCGCTCAAGATCGCGGCCCAGGGGGCGACGCAGCGCTACCTGTACGGGCGGGCGAAGGCGGAGTACTTCTCCGCCGCGGTCGAGGGCGCGATGATCTTCGTGGCCGCCGCGGTGATCATCGTCACCGCGGCCGAGCGCTTCGTGAACCCGCGGCCGCTCGAGAACGTGGGCGTGGGCCTGCTCGTATCGGTCGTCGCCTCGGTGCTCAACGGAGCCATGGCCGTCGTCCTGATCCGCGCCGGGCGCCGCTACCGCTCAATCACGCTGCGCGCCGACGGGAAGCATCTGCTGACCGATGTGTGGACCTCGATCGGCGTGCTGGTGGGCGTCGGCCTGGTCGCGCTCACCGGCTGGGACCGGCTGGACGCCGTGGTCGCCTTCGCCGTCGGCGTGAACATCATCGTCACCGGGGTGGGCCTCGTGAGCGAGTCGGTCTCCGGGCTGCTGGACAAGGCCCTGCCCGAGGAGGACAACGCCGTGATCACGGCCATCCTGCGCCGCCGGGTGGCGGAGTCCGCCAGCCGCGGTGCGGCCGGCATGGTCGCCTTCCACGGGCTGCAGACCCGGGAGGCGGGCCGTGAGCGCTTCATGAACGTGGACGTGCTCGTGCCCGACGACTGGAGCGTCAAGCGGGGCCACGACTACGTCGAGGAGCTGATCGAGGAGCTCGAGGCGGCGCTTCCGGATCTGCGGGTGCTCACGCATCTGGAGCCGATCTCCGATCCCGCCTCCTACGAGGACATCCCCGCGGCGCACATCCCGATCCACGGGGACGACCGCGACACGAGCCGCCCCCCGCGCTGATTCCCGCAGCGGCCGTGGGAACCGCCACCTCCCTCGCGCCCCCATCGGGGCGCGGGCGCGCGTAGCGTCGGAGGATGACCACGCCACATGTCCCGCTGTCCGTGCTCGACCTCGTCCCGATCTCCGAGGGCATGACCACGCCGCAGGCGATCGCCGCGTCGATGGACGGCGCCCGGGCCGCGGACCGGCTCGGCTTCGCCCGGTACTGGTTCGCCGAGCACCACAACACCGTCTCCCTCGCCTCGAGCGCGACGAGCCTGCTCATCGACCGAGCCGCCTCGCTCACGCATCGCATCCGCGTCGGATCCGGCGGGATCATGCTGCCCAACCATGCGCCGCTGTCGGTGATCGAGCAGTTCGGGACCCTGGTGCAGTTCCACGGGGACCGCATCGACCTGGGCCTGGGGCGCGCGCCGGGCACCGATCAGATCACGGCGCAGCTGCTGGCCCGCACCTCCGCGGAGCCGAGCGCCTTCCTGGCCGCCGTCGCCCAGATGCGCGACTGGTCGCGGACCGAGCAGGCCGCGGGACTGCGGGTCGCGGCGCCCGTCGCGGAGGGCACCGAGGTGCCGATGTGGATCCTCGGCTCGACCGTGAACGGGGCGAGCCTCGCCGCCCAGCTCGGCCTGCCCTTCGCGGTCGCCTCGCACTTCGCGCCCTTCCAGCATCTGCAGGCGCTGGAGGTGTACCGCCGCGAGTTCGACGCCGCCGCGGACACCGCGCAGGTCGAGGTCCCGCACACGATGGTCGGGGTGAACGTCGTCGTCGCCGAGACCGATGAGGAGGCACGGCGCCAGTACTCGACCCTGCAGCAGATGTTCCTCGGCGTCATGACCGGGCAGCGTGCGAAGCTGCAGCCGCCCCGCCCGGCCGCGGAGATCGCGCCCATGCATCTGCTCGACCAGGTCGACTCGACCCTGGCGGTCCGGGCCGTCGGCTCGCCGGAGAGCGTGGTCGCCCAGCTCGAGGCGATCGTCGCGAGCACCGGGGCCGACGAGCTCATCCTCACCGGCTACCACTTCGATCCCGCCGACCGCCTGCGCTCCCTCGAGCTCCTCGCGGACGCCTGGGGGCTGCCCGCATGAGGCGGCGCGACCTTGCGGCCTCCGGTCAGGACGCGGCGGGCCGGAGGATCGCACCGACGGCGACGTGGTCGCTGGGGGCGCGACCGTCGACCCGGTGGGCGTGCGCCGCATAGGCCTCCACCGCGAGGCCCCGCGTGAGGATCCAGTCGATCCTCTCCCCGCCGGCGACCGCGGGCCCGTAGTCGGGGAAGGTGCCCACGTCCTCGCCCTCGATCCGGTCGGCGGCGTCGTGGGCATCGGCGAGCCCGGCCTCGGTGAGGACCCTCCACGGGATGCTGTCCCCGCCGGTCGCGTTGAAGTCGCCGACCAGGACGATCGGCGCGCCGTCGGCGGCCTCGAGCAGGGTGCGCGCGATGAGCCGTGACCCCTCCTCGCGGGCCGCCTGCCCGGCGTGGTCGATGTGGGTGACGGCGAGGATGAGCTCGGCCTCGGCGACGCGGTCGCGCACGCGCGCCCAGACCAGCACGCGCGGGCAGTGGGCGTCCCAGCCCGTGGACCCCTCCAGGCGGGGCTGCTCGGAGATCCAGATCTGGTCCCAGTCGAGGATCTCGAAACGGTCGCGCCGCAGGTAGAGGAGGTTGTGCTCGCCGCGCCCGCCGCCCTCGCGGCCGATGCCGAGCCGCGCGTGCGTCGCCCCGAGCGCGGCGTCGAGCACGGGGATCTGCTGCGCGAGCACCTCCTGGGTGCCCAGCACATCCGGGTCGGCACGGGAGAGCAGATCCGCGAGCACGGGCGCGCGGTCCCCCCAGTGGTCGGCTTCGCCGGGGCGCGTGTCCACGCTCGCGTAGCGGATGTTCTGGGTGAGCACATGCAGGGACGGATGGTCGGGGGTGCGGAGGATCATGCTCCCATCCTGTCCCGCCCGCCCGCACGACGGGGACTGCGACGCGCGCCCGATCAGACGGTATCTTCTGCCCGATCGACCGCGCGCCCCCACCTCAGAACGCGCGCCCCTGCCGTCCCGGCGACCGCGCGCCCGATCAGACGGTGAACCGTCCGATGCGCTCGGACACGTCGGCGAGGACGTCGTCGACGGGCTTCTCGGCGAGCTCCTTCATGAACGGCTCGACCTTGACCGGGCCGGTGTAGCCGGCCGCCGCGATCGCGTCCGCGAAGCCCTCCAGGTCGATGACCCCGGTGGCGTAGGGAAGGCGCCGGTCGAGGTCCTGCTGCTCATCACGCTCGCGGTCGGAGCGGGCGTCGTTGATGTCCACGGAGACGATGTCCGCATCGGTGAGCCCGGCGAGGTCGTCGGCGCTCTCCCCCGCGGTGTACCAGTGGTAGCTGTCCAGGATCAGGCCCACGTTGCTCGCCCCGGACTCCGCGATCAGCTCGCGCGCCTCCCGGATCCCGTGGATGAAGGGGAAGCGCTCGGTGGACCAGAACGTCTTGGGGCCGATGTACTCCAGGCCCAGGCGGATCCCGGCATCGGCCAGGAGCTCCGCGACGATGGACAGACGAGACAGGTGCAGGCGCCAGTTCTGGCGATGGTCGAGGTCCTCATGCATCGGACGAACCCAGGTGCCCATCCGGTCCACGCCGGCGGCGCGGGCGAGGGCGAGGGTCGCGGGCAGCTCGACGAGCGCGGTGCGGAAGGCCTCCGCCGGGCCGTCCAGCGGCACGGGAAGCCCGGCGATGCCCCAGGCGAGGCCCTTCTCGCGGACGGCGGCGGCATGCTCGGCGATCGCGGCGTCGCCGCCGAGGGAGGCGAAGTGGGCGAGGTCCGGGTCCACACCGCCGAAGCCGTGCTTCACGGCGAGGTCGACGGCAGTGGGATGGTCCAGGGAGAGGCCGAGGGCACCGGCGGAGAGGTTCGAGAACATGCCCGCGAGCATACGTCCGATCTCTTCCCGCGCCGACCCCCTCTGCCCGATTCGTCCGACTCCCGCGCCTCTCCCCCATCCCGCGTCCCCCTATCCCCCGCTTCGGTCCCTGCCCCTGCGACGCACGCGCCGGAATCCGACCCCGATTCCGACCCCCACGTCACACAACACCCCCGCCCCCGAGCACGCCGCTAGACCCTGCGACGCACGCGCCGGAATCCGACCCCGATTCCGACCCCCACGTCGCACATCCCCCGGGCACATCCCCCGCGTCCCGCGCCCGCGGCGCCATCGGACCCGGGATCTCGGGCTGACCTGCACGATGTGGATAACTCCGGGCTTCGATCCCGGCAGGGGTGAGCATGGGGTCGTGCCCCGTCGACCCGCACCGCTCCCGGAGGAGCTCCTCTGGCCCGTGCTGACCCGCACGGAGCTGCTCGCCGCAGGCGTTCCGCCCCATCGTCTCCGGCGCGGCGATCTGTCCCGGCTCCGCGAGGGCCTCTACGCGCGCAGCGACGGAACGATCACCGACCTCGACATCGCGGCCGCGCTGGTCCGCGAGGACCCGGATCTGGTGCTGATGGGAGCGAGCGTCGCCCGGCTGATCGACGCTCCGCTCCCCACCCGTCTCGAGACATGGCGGATGGGGACGCCCGTGCACCTGGTGGCTCCGACGCCCGGCCGTCGTCGTCGCTCGGACCAGATCGTGCGCTACCACGCGAGGGTGCTGCCGGCCTCGGCCCGATGGATCCACCGCCCTCCGGCTCCCGCGACGTCCATCCCCGTCACGAGCCCGGCGCGCACCTGGCGGGACCTCGCAGGGGACCTCTCGCACGCGGAGCTGGTGAGCTTCGGCGATCACCTGGTGCGGGTGCCCCGTCCCGGACTCGAGGGCCGGAGCAGCCCGTGGTCGACGCCCCCGGAGCTCCGCGAGCAGTGCACGGGCCGGGACGGGGCACGGCTCCTCGCCGCATGGGAGGAGGTCCGGATCGGCGCCGACTCCCCGATGGAGACGCGTCTGCGACGGGCCTTCCTCGCGGCAGGGCTCCCGGAGCCGGTCTTGAACCAGCCTCTCATCGGCATCGACGGGGAGATCCTGCACTCTCCGGACTTCCAGTGGCCCGCGTGGAGAGTCTGCGGCGAGTACGACGGCCGCACCCATGCGGAGCCGAAGCAGGTGGAGCGCGATATCGACCGTGCGCTGCGCGTCGGGGCCGCCGGCTGGGAGGAGCTGCGGTTCGCCGCACGCGATGCGGCCTCAGGATGCCGCCGCGCGGTCCGTCGCACCCGCGATGCCCTCACGGCCCGCGGCTGGACGGGATGAGCGCCCCGTCCTCGCCGGCCCCCGCTCTCCTCGCCCGGTCCCTGCGACACACGCGCCGGATTCCGGCCCTGATTCCGGCGCCCACGTCGCACGGCACGTCCGAGCACACACGGCCCGGGAGACCCAGCGACACACATACCGGATTCCGACCCCGACTCCGGCATCCACGTCGCATGCCCCCGCAGACACGGACGGTCCCGACCCTCTGACGAGGATCGGGACCGTCCGGTGTGCGCGGGGAGCGCGATCAGCCGTGAGGCTGGATCACATCATGCCGCCCATTCCGCCCATGCCGCCCATGTCGTCGCCGCCGCCGGCCGGGGCCTTGGGCTCCGGCTTGTCGGCCACGACGGCCTCGGTGGTCAGGAACAGGCCCGCGATGGACGCGGCGTTCAGCAGCGCGGAGCGGGTGACCTTGACCGGGTCCAGGACGCCCGCGGCGAGCAGGTCCTCGTACACGCCGGTCGCGGCGTTGAGGCCCTGGCCGATCGGCAGGCCCTTGACCTTCTCCGCGACGACGCCGCCCTCGAGGCCGGCGTTGACGGCGATCTGCTTGAGAGGAGCCTCGATGGCGACCTTGACGATGTTCGCGCCGGTCGCCTCGTCGCCCTCGAGCGAGAGGGAGCCGAAGGTGTCCGCACCGGCCTGGAGCAGAGCCACGCCGCCGCCGGCGACGATGCCCTCCTCGACGGCCGCCTTGGCGTTGCGCACGGCGTCCTCGATGCGGTGCTTGCGCTCCTTGAGCTCGACCTCGGTCGCGGCGCCGGCCTTGATGACGGCCACGCCGCCGGCCAGCTTCGCCAGACGCTCCTGGAGCTTCTCGCGGTCGTAGTCCGAGTCGGAGTTCTCGATCTCCGCGCGGATCTGCTTGACGCGACCGGCGATGCGCTCGGCGTCGCCGGAGCCCTCGACGATGGTGGTCTCGTCCTTGGTGACGACGACCTTGCGCGCCTGGCCCAGCAGCTCGAGGCCCGCGGTCTCGAGCTTGAGGCCGACCTCCTCGGAGATGACCTGACCGCCGGTGAGGATCGCCATGTCCTCGAGCATCGCCTTGCGACGGTCGCCGAAGCCGGGGGCCTTGACGGCCACGGACTTGAAGGAGCCCTTGAGCTTGTTGACGACGAGGACCGCGAGGGCCTCGCCCTCGACGTCCTCGGCGATGATCGCGAGCGGCTTGCCGGCCTGGATGACCTTCTCCAGCAGCGGCAGCAGATCCTTGACCGAGGAGATCTTGGAGTTCATCAGGAGGATGTACGGGTCCTCGAGGACCGCCTCCTGGCGCTCCGCATCCGTCACGAAGTACGGCGAGGTGAAGCCCTTGTCGAAACGCATGCCCTCGGTGAGCTCCAGCTCGAGGCCCATGGTGTTGGACTCCTCGACCGTGATCACGCCCTCCTTGCCGACCTTGTCGAGCGCCTCGGCGATGAGCTCGCCGATCGCCGGGTCGGCCGCGGAGATGGCGGCGGTGTTCGCGATCTGCTCCTTGGTCTCGATCTCCTTGGCCTGCGCGAGCAGGGTCTCGGAGACCGCGGCCACGGCCTTGTCGATGCCGCGCTTGAGCGCGATCGGGTTGGCGCCGGCGGCGACGTTGCGCAGGCCCTCCTTGACCAGGGCCTGGGCCAGCACGGTGGCGGTGGTGGTGCCGTCGCCCGCGATGTCGTCGGTCTTCTTGGCGACCTCCTTGACGAGCTCCGCACCGATCTTCTCGTACGGGTCGTCGAGCTCGATCTCCTTGGCGATGGACACGCCGTCGTTGGTGATCGTGGGGGCGCCCCAGGACTTCTCGAGGACGACGTTGCGGCCCTTGGGGCCGAGGGTGACCTTGACGGCGTCGGCGAGCTGGTTCATACCCCGCTCGAGGCCGCGACGGGCCTCCTCGTCGTAAGCGATGAGCTTGGCCATTGTGGAATCTCTCCCGTGTCTGTGGTGTCCACCCGGCCCAGTGCCCGCGACGGACGGCGACCCGCGCGCCGTTCCTGTCACGACGCGCCGGACTCCTCACGGGGCCGGAATGCTCAGCCGTCGGGTCGCTGCGCCAGGACGCCGGGGCGCCTGTCACTCGCGACCGACGAGTGCCAGATCATCATAAGCACTCGGGGCCTGTGAGTGCTAACCCCCGGTGAGAATTGCGCCCGGGGCGGACGGCGCGCGCCCGGGACAACAGCGCGCCCCGGCTCGGAAGCCGGGGCGCGCATCGGCTCCGGGCCCGCCGGGGCCCGGGAGGGGTCAGCAGCTCATCCGTCCTCGCCGGAGCCGGGCTCCGTCACGGCGACGAAGGTGATGGCGTTGTCGTACTCGTCGCTCTGGCGGGCCTCGCCCGCGCCGACCTCCTGCGCGAGCGCCTGCGCGGTCGCGGCATCGGCCTCGTCGCGGTAGAAGACGACGGCCTCCTCCTGCTGGCTGTCCGCGGTCGCCACATCGACGGAGGTCCATCCCGCGCCCTCGAGGGTGTCGCGCCAGGCGCCGGCCATGCCGTTGATGCCGCCGGCGTTGATGACCACGACGGGGCGCGCGCGATCGGGTTCGGCGGCGGGCTCCTCCGCGGCGCTCGAGCTCTCCTCCGCCGGCGGGGTCGTCTCCGTGGCCGCGGCGGTCGTGGTGGGCGCATCGGCCCGATCGCCGCCGCCGTCCCTGCCCATGCCGACGATCGAGAACAGCAGCACCAGCAGCACGAGGAAGGCTGCGGCGATGACGATCAGATAGACGAGGTTCTGCCGCCAGAACGGGTGCTCGGCGCGATGCGCCCCGTAGAGGGACGCCGTCGCCGCCTCCCGGTCGAACTCGTCCGGTGGGTAGGGGTACTCGGAATCAGCCACGGCCCCATTAAACCCGCTGCACCTGTTCGCGGCGATGAGCACACGCCCCCGGAGAGCATCCGGGAGACGAAGCTCGCCTCGGGCCGGGGCCCGCGGGAGGGCTCAGGCGGCGTGCGCAGGGCCCGGCAGGCCGGGCCGCTCCTCGCGGTCACGGGTCCGCAGGGAGCGCAGCCGGTTCACGAGCGCGGGCGCCTCGGCGAGCGCCGCGGGGTCCGAGAGCAGGGCGTTGAGCCGGACGAAGTACGCGGTCGGCGTCATGCCGAGCTCCTCCCGGATGCGCCGCTCCTTCGCCCCCACGTACCGGTAGGTGCGGGCCTCGAGGGCGAGGATCCGCCGATCGCGCTCGCTCAGCCGCGCAGGGCCCCGGGCGGGGGGCTCGGCGTCGACGTGCGGGGCGGTGGAGGCGGACATGGCTCCAGCGTAGGCGCGCACTCGCGCTCGCCTGCGGCGACGCGCCGGTGAGGCTCTCCGTGGGAGACTTGCGCCATGCCTCTCCCTCTCGCGCAGACGATCGCGGCCGACTGGGCCGAAGCCCTCTCCCCCGTCGAGGAGCGGATCCACGGGATCGGAGACTTCCTGCGCGCCGAGGCCGCAGCCGGCCGGGGCTACCTGCCCGCAGGGGCGAACGTGCTGCGCGCCTTCACCCGGCCGATGTCCGAGGTGCGCGTGCTCATCGTCGGACAGGATCCGTACCCGACGCCCGGGCATGCGATCGGGCTGTCCTTCGCGACCTCGGCCGATGTCCGCCCGCTGCCGCGCAGCCTCGCCAACATCTACCAGGAGATGCAGGCGGACCTGGGGATCGCCCCCGCGGCGCACGGCGATCTGAGCCGCTGGCAGGACCAGGGCGTGCTGCTGCTGAACAGGGTGCTCACGGTGCAGCCGGGGCAGGCCGGATCGCATCGGCGGCGGGGCTGGGAGGAGGTCACCGAACGCGCGATCCGTGCGCTCGTCGCGCGCGGAGGGCCGCTCGTGGCGATCCTGTGGGGCCGCGACGCCCAGTCGCTGGTGCCGATGCTGGGGCAGGTCCCGTACATCTCGAGCCCGCATCCCAGCCCGCTGTCCGCCTCGCGCGGCTTCTTCGGCTCGCGCCCGTTCTCCCAGGCCAACGCCCTGCTGGAGGCGCAGGGCGCCCGCGGCATCGACTGGCGCGTCGACGGGTGACGCCGGCGCCCGTTCCTCCGCTCAGGAGCGGTGCGCGCCTGGGCCGGGGGCGGCGACCAGGTGCTCCTGGCCCGGCTCGATCACCACGAACTGGCCCATCATCCCGCCGTCCTCGTGCAGCAGCATGTGGCAGTGGTGCATGTACGGCATATGCGGATCGGCGTAGCGCTCGAAGCGGAGGACCAGACGGTAACGGCGTCGCGGCTCGAGGTAGAAGGTGTCCTTGGGTCCGGCGAGCTCGGGCGGCGGAGCGGCACCGTCGATGTCCAGGAGCCGCATCTGCACGTCATGGACGTGGAAGCTGTGCGGCACCGCCTCGCCGTTCGTGACCTCCCAGATCTCGGTGGTGCCGAGGTGGACGACCTCGTCGATGCGGGACATGTCCATCCGCCGCCCGTTGATGGTGCGGCCCTCGAGGACGAAGCCTCGGCTGCGGACGGCCTCCGCAGGGTCGGGCAGGCGCCTCTGCCTCGCCTGCCAGACGGGCTCCGGGGCGGGCTCGAGACGGGGCGCGGCGCGCAGCTCGAGGATGTCGCACTCGTCGTGGGCGCCGGTGGTCGCGGGCACGGCAACCGCTCCGAGGTCGGTGCGCAGGCCGCGCAGGCGCACGGTCTCGCCGGGGTCGAGGGCGAGGAGGACCTCGGCCCGCTCCCCCGGGGCGAGGCGCAGGCTCGTCAGCTCGATCGGCTCGTCCAGCAGTCCGCCGTCGCTCGCGATCATCGTCAGGGCCCGCCCGTCCGCGAGCCCCAGGGTGAGGGTGCGCGCGGTGGCTCCGTTCAGGATCCGCAGCCTCAGCAGGGCGGAGCGGACCTCGAGGTAGGCGCCGATCATCCCGTTGACCATGATCGTGTCGCCCAGCATCCCCGGTTCGGCGCCGTCGTCGCGCAGCACGAGCTGCCCGTCCGCGTCGAGGCTGCGGTCCTGGATGATCAGCGGCACGTCGTCGGCCCCGTACTCGCGGGGCAGGACCGCCTCCTCGCTGCGGTCATCCTCCAGGAGGACGAGGCCCGCCAGCCCCCGATGCACATGCCTCTCGGTCCCGCCGTGCGGATGGGGGTGATACCAGAGGGTCGCGGCCTCCTGGTCGACCTGCCAGCGCGGGGTCCAGGTCGCGCCGGGGGCGATGCTCTGGTGGGGACCGCCGTCCATCGCCGCGGGCAGGTGCATGCCGTGCCAGTGCACGCTCGTGGGTTCGGGGAGCCGGTTCGTCACCGCGATCTCGACGTCCTCGCCGCGGCGCAGCCGCAGGGTCGGGCCCAGGAAGGGCCCGGAGAATCCCCAGGTGCGGGTGGGGCCGGGCATGCCGGGCAGCTGGATGCTGCCCTCCTGAGCCGTGAGGGCGATCCGGCGGACGCCGCGCTCCGTCGTGGAAGGCGCGAGCGGCGGGATCGGCAGCGGGGTCCGGACGGGCACGTCCGTGACCGCGGTCGTGCTCAGCGAGGAGCAGCCGGGCAGCGTCGCAGCGCCGAGGACGGCGACGGGGATCAGCGCGGATCGCCCCAGGAGGGCCCGGCGCGGGAGGCGGCGCAGGCTCATCGGCCCTCCTGTCGCGGGCGGCGCCTCGCGGGGAGGAGACGCTGGAGCCCGAGCGCGAGCAGACCGGCGATCGCTCCCCACAGCGCATCGGTGCCGAGGGCGACCAGGTGCGCCCACCAGGGCGGTCCGCCGCCCAGCGCGGCGGCGACCACGAGCTGGACCGCGCCGCCGAGCACGCCGACGAGGGCGAGCACCAGGACGGGACGGGGCACGCGCGCGAGGCCCACGGACAGGATCCAGGTCAGGCCGATCACGCCCAGGAGCACGAGGGAGCGCGCCGCACCGGCGCCCATCCCCAGCAGGGCGGTCAGGGGCCACAGCAGGGTCATGCTCGCCAGGCCGGCGATGAGAGCCCATGGAAGGGCGGGAGGGGTGGTCTGCGGCTGAGTCATGCTCCGAGCCTCGCGTCCGCCGCCCCGCCGGCGCATCGGCTCCCGGGCGTCGCCGCGATCGCTCCCGGGCGAGCGGCCGATCGCCTCGGGGCGATCGCGTCCGTCCGCGCCCGCCCCTACGCTGGGCCCATGTCTCCTCTGCGTGCGTCAGCGCCTGTCACCGAGCGTCTGGCCGACGCCGGTCTCGGCCTCGCGCTCGCGCTCGTGCTCGCCGTGGTCGTCGCCGCCGGATCCCCGCACCGGAGCACGGGCGCGGTCATCGCGGCGCTGCTGGCCTGCACGGGGCTGGGCGCGCTGCTGCTGGCGCGCCGGCATGCCCCCGTGGCGGTCCTGCTCGTGACGGTGGCGGGCATCTTCGCCTACTACATCGCGGATCTCCCTCCGCTGGGCATGGTCCTTCCGGCGACGGGGGCGCTGTTCTCCGCCGCGGAGCAGGGCAGGACCCGCTGGGCGATGGGAGCGGCGCTGGGCCTGCTCGCGGTCGCCTCCTACTTCCGCCTCGCCGTCCCGGATCCGGCCGATGTCGTCTCGGGCTACGGCTACGTCTCCGAGCTCGCGCTCGCCGCGGCGGCGATCGCGCTGGGTGCCGTGGTGCGTCTGGCGCGCGAGGCGCGCTCGCGGGAGGCGGCGGATCGCGTCCGTGCGGAGCGGCTGCAGATCGCCCGGGACCTGCATGACAGCATCGGGCATGCCCTCGCCGTGTCGTCCCTGCATGCGGGGGTGGCCTCGGACGCGCTGTCCGGCTCCGCCGCACCGCCGGCCACGCGGGAGGCGCTCGAGCAGGTGCGGGCCTCGACGTCCCTCGCCCTGGCGGAGCTGCGCAGCACCGTGCGGGTGCTGCGCGGGACCGCCGAGACCGGACCCGAGCCGCCGTCGCTCCAGAGGGTGGTCGACGATGCCCGGGCAGCGGGTCTGCAGATCGCCGTCCGACCCTCCGGGCTGCTCGCCGAGGGGGCCGGGGCGCTTCCCGGAGGGCTGGACGTGACCGTGCGACGCCTCGTGCAGGAGTCGCTGACCAATGTGCTGCGCCATGCGCGGGCGAGCCGGGTGCTGATCGAGCTGGCCCCCGACGCCGAGGGCCTGGTCCTGCGCATCTGCGACGACGGGGCGGGCCGCCCCTCCGCCCGCGCGGACGAGGGGCGGGCAGGGGCCGGGATCGTCGGCATGCGGGAACGCGTCGCACTGCTCGGCGGCGTGCTCGAGGCGCGGCCCGGCCCCGACGGCTTCGTGGTCGAGGCGCGGCTCCCGCGTCCGGCGGACGGAGCGGGCCGATGAGCGGCGCGGAGCAGCACGGCGCGGGATACCGCGTCCCGGGGCCGATCACGGTCGTGATCGTCGACGACCAGGCCCTCGTGCGGACCGGCCTGCGGACCCTCGCCGAGCACGAGGGCGACATCGCGGTGGTCGGCGAGGCGGCCGACGGGCGGGCAGGAGCGGCCCAGGTGCGGGCGCTGCGGCCGGACCTGGTGCTCATGGATCTGCGGATGCCCGGCCTCGACGGCCTCGACGCGACCCGGGAGATCCTCGCCGATCCCCGATGCGCCGGCTCCCGGGTGCTGATCCTCACCACGTTCGACGAGGACGAGCACGTCCATGCCGCGCTGCGGGCGGGGGCGGCCGGCTATCTGCTCAAGGACGTGTCGCCGCAGGACCTGCGGGCGGCGATCCGCACGGTCGCGCACGGCGACTCGCTGCTGTCCCCCGCCGTCACCGCGACCGTCATGCGGGCCGCGGCTCGCGGAGCCGTGGCGGCGGACCCGTCCGCCCTGGACGGGATGGGCGAGCGGGAGCGGGAGATCCTCCGCCTGGTGGGGCTCGGGATGACGAACGACGAGATCGCCGCCCAGCTGCATCTGAGCCCCGCGACGGCCCGCACCTACGTGAGCCGGCTCCTGGCGAGCACCGGAGCGCGGGACCGTCCCGCGCTGGTGGTGCTCGCCTACGAGACGGGTCTGGTCCGGCCCGGTCAGGGGGCGGGGACCCCGCCTCAGCCCTCCGCGCGGCCGATGCGCCAGTAGCCCATGAAGGCGACCTGGCGGCGGTTGACCCCGACCTCCTGGACGAGATAGCGGCGGATCCCGGTGACGGCGCCGGCCTCGCCGGCGATCCAGGCGGAGAAGTCCGGGCCGAGGCCCGTCCCGGCCTCGGCGAGGGCGGTGCGCGTCGGCTGCGCCGCACCCCCTGATCCTTCTCCGGCGACGGCATCGGCCGCGGCGGCGGCTCCGGCCGGGGTCTCCCACAGGATGCCGTGCTCGATGTCGACCTCCTCGAGCGCGACCTCCGCGGATGCCGCAGCGGGGCGCAGCAGCGCCCGCACCTCGGCGTCGAGCCTCTGTCCCTGCGCGGCATCCTCGCGCACCAGCCAGCGCACCTCGATGCCGGTGGGGGCGGTGAGGTCGAGGACATCGGCCGCGTGCGGGACCTCGAGCAGGGCGCGTCCCCGGGCGTCGGCCGGCAGCGCCTCGAGGATGGAGGCGATGGCGGGGACGGCGGTCTCGTCGCCGATCAGCAGCAGGTCGTCGGTGGAGCGGGGACGGAACTCGATGCCGCCGTTCGGGCCGGTCGCCTCGCGGTCGGGGCCGAGGATGTGGATGCGGTCACCGATCCGGGCCTCTCGGGCCCAGCGCTCCGCGGGGCCGAGGGGCTCGAGCTCCGGCGCGGTGTGCAGGACGATGTCGACGACGAGCTCACGGGCATCCTCGTCCCAGGCGCGGACGGTATAGGTGCGCATGGCGCCGCGCTCTGCCGGGTCGATCTGCAGCCAGGTCCGGTACCAGGAGGCGCCGTCGTCCTCGGACCGGTCGAGCAGGGCGGGGAGGTCATAGCGGTGCGCGATGCCGGAGCGGAGGTCCGCCAGGGAGGCGGCGGGCAGCAGCAGCTTGATCCGGAGGTCCAGGGGAGGCCCGTCGATGCCGAACCGTTCGAGGCCCGGGCCGCCGAAGACGACGCGGCGGAAGCTCGGGGAGAGGTCCTCGATGCGGAGGACCTCGGCATCGTGGCAGGCGATCGTACGAGCAGGCACAGGATTCCTTCCGGGGACGGGCCCGCGATGCGCGGGTGCCCCCATCCTGGGCACCTCCCCGGGGCCCGTCCAGACCTCATGGCGAAGAAGTAAGGCAAGCCTCACTTCTGTGACGCGTCGCATGGCCCGGCTCGCCCGTCGTCGAGCCGGGAGCTCGCCGGTCCACAGCCCTCACCCTCGCCCTGTCAGGCGCGCTGTGGCATTCTCGGGGATGCGCCGTCCGTCGCGGACGGCCGTCGTCCTGTCGCCGATCCCCGGAGTCCCGTGTGAGCCAGCCGCCGCCCGCCCCCGACCAGCACGCGCCCGCGGGCGGCTCCCGCCGGATCTGGGTCTGGGCCGGCTGCCTGTTCATGGTCGCGCTGCTGCTGGTCGCGATCGGGCTGGGGGTGCGCTACTTCCTCTCCCCCGAGAACGACAGCTACCAGCGCTCGACGGACGTGAGCGGTTCGGCGGAGCCGGCGGACGGTGGCGAGGAGACCGCGGACCCGGCCTCCCCCGCCCCCGAGGATGCCCTGGATCTGACCGCCTTCGTCACCCCGAGCGGCAACATCGCCTGCACGATCGACGGCGGCACGGTGGGCTGCACGGTGCAGGAACAGCGCTATCCGGACGATGTCGCCTGCGAGGACGGCCCGTTCTCCGTCCGCATCGCCGATGGCGCGGTCGAGCGGGCCTGCGGCGAGGACTTCACGACCGAGGACGCCGAGGAGCTCGGGTACGGCTCGACGACGGCCGCGGGGAGCATCGCCTGCGAGAGCACATCCGACGCCCTGACCTGCTGGGACACCCGCACCGGTCACGGCGTGACGCTCAGTCGCGCCTCGTACGAGGAGTTCTGAGCACGCCCGGTCCCCCAGGCCCGTCCAGCAGCGCATCGAGCTGCTCGTGGAGCAGCGGGAGGTCCTCGGCAGCACGCGCGTAGCCGCCGGCGACGCCGGCCGCGAGACCCTCGGAGAGCATCATCATCCAGGCGGCGAGCCTGTCCGCGGGAACGTCGGTGCGGATCTCCGCGGCGGCCTGCGCCCTCCCGAGCAGCATCAGGAGTCCCTGCCGAGTGGTCTCCTGGTCCGCGTCGAGAGCGGCGACGACGGCGGCCCGGGCGGTCATCGCCCCGACGGCGAGGATGAAGCCGGCGGCGCGGGGATCGGCCAGGTCCTCCGCGATGCGATCGGCATAGGCGTGCAGCGCCGCCCGGGGCGAGGGGGCGTCGCGCTGCCCGGCGAAGAACTCCCGCAGCTCCTGCGTGCCCAGCTCCAGGATCGCGAGGACCAGCGCGTCCTTGGTCGGGAAGTGATGGAAGAAGGTCCCCGAGCCGATCCCCGCGAGGGAGCAGATCTGCGCCGTCGTCGCACCCGGCCCGTGCTCGGCGAAGGCGGTCAGCCCCGCGTCGATGATCTGCAGACGCCGTGCGCGGCGAAGGGCGGGGTCGACGGGGCGGGCCATGGCCCCAGTCTAGTTCGTAGAGCGTCCACTCTGCTAATGTGGGATCCCCTGTCCGAGGAGGCCCCAGATGTCCGCTGCCGGGACGACCGTCGTCCGCCGCCATGCCGGGATCGGCATCGCGGCATGGATCGTGCTGCCGCTGCTCGGCGCGGCCGCCGGACTGCTGCTCTCGCGGCTGCCGGGCTGGCTGACGCTGCTTCCCGCCTGGGTCTTCGCGCTCCCCTTCACCCCGGACAGGGACCAGCTGCTCACGCTCGCGGCCGCGATCGGGGCACCGGGCGTCCTCGTGCTCATGATCGGCGGGGCCGTCGCCGGAGGGATCCTCGCCCTGCTCGACTCCGCGGAGACCATCAGCCTGCGCATCGGCCCGGATGCGCTGCTCGTCCTCTCGGGGGACGACGAGATCGCCCGCAGTGCGATCGGCGAGGTCGACTGCGCGTTCCTCGAGACTGTCGAGAAGAAGGTGCTGGTGATCCAGACCCGTGACGGCGGGGAGCTGTTCCGCGGTCCGGTCGAGCTCGCGGCCGGCGCGGTGCGGGACGGGCTCGCGGCGCACGGCATCAGCTGGGCGGAGGAGGATCCGCACGAGGCCCGCTTCCAGCGCTGGGTCGACGGGATGCCGGGCCTGTCGGAGCACGCGCAGGCGGTCCTGCGCGAACGTCGGCGCGTCCTGGAGAAGAAGGACCAGGGGGACGAGGAGCGGAAGCAGGCCGAAGCGCTCCGGGGCGAGGCCGCACGCCTCGGCGTCGTGCTGCGGGACCGCCGCGGCGTCCAGCAGTGGCGACCCGGCGGGAGCCCGCGCCCGGACACGGGCGCAGCCGCATGAGCACCGCCCCGCATCGCGCAGGTCGCCGTACCGCGTGGCTGCCGGTGCTGGGCCTGATCCTGCTGTCCCCCGTCTGCGCCGAGTACCTGATCGGCTACGACACGACGATCGGAGATCCGGTCGCGCTGCTGGCGGGCCTGGTGATCCTGGGCCCCTTGTACGGGGCTCCCGCGGTCCTGCTGCGAGAGGTCGCCCGGCGACTCGGCGGCGGCTGGCCGACGGTGCTGCTCCTGGCCTGCGCCGCCGGACTGATCCAGGCAGGGCTGATCGACCAGAGCCTGTTCTCGCTGACGTTCTCCGCAGAGGACCCGGCGTGGGCGCAGGCGCAGGGAGCGACGCCGATCCCGGGCACCGGGGTGGATGCGGACCAGCTGCTGTCGTTCGTGGGCGGTCACGTGATCTGGAGCTTCGCCGCGCCGATCGCCGTCGTCGAAGCGCTGAGCGGGCCCCGCCGGTCCGAGCCGTGGCTGGGACCGGGAGGTCTCGCTCTGCTCGTGCCCGCCTACCTCGTCGCGGCCGCCGTGGTCCACGACGGCGAGGCCGAGGGCGCCGCGCCGGCGCAGCTCGTGGCGACCGCGCTGCTGGTGATCGGGCTCGGGACGGCGGCGGTCGGGTGGGCGCGGCGGAGCCTTCGCCGCTCGAGATCGGCGACGCCGGACCCTCGGCAGGGACCGGCACCGCTCACGGTGCTCCTGGCGACAGGCGGCCTCCTGCTGGCGACGCAGCTGGCCTCGGGCGTGGGCGCCTGGATCGGCGTGGCCGTCGTCGCCGCGGCGCTCGTCGCGCTCGGGACGCTGCTGGCCCGGTGGAGCAGGCGTCGCAGCTGGGGTCCGCCGCACGTGCTCGCCGTCGCCGGCGCGGCCCTCCTGGTGCGGGCGGGGCTCTCCTTCCAGGTCGAGCCGCTGGGCGTCGTGGACCCGGCGATGAAGCTGTTCGCCAACGGCGCGATGCTCACCCTCAGCGTCCTGCTGCTCGTGCTCGCCGCGCGCCGGCTCAGCTCCCCGCCGGGACGGGAAGAGCCCTCATCCGGGACAGGGCCCGGGTGACGACGACCGCGGCGATGGCCTGGGCGAGCATGATCGCCCCGAGGACGACGAGCTGGAAGCGCGCCGCCTCGAGGGGGTCCGCACCGCCGAACAGGGCGCCGATGAAGGCTCCCGGCAGCGTGACCACCCCCGTGGAGCGGGTCTGGTCGAGGTTCGGGACCATCGCGTCCCGGACGGCCTCGCGGGCGACCTGCGCGAAGGCGATGGTCGAGGGCGCCCCGAGCGACCACCACGCCTCGATCTCCGGGCCGCGCAGCGCGGACTGCGCTCGGAACGAACGGCCCGCGAGCGTGCTCGCCGTCATCGCGTTGCCGATCACGATCCCGCCGATCGCGATGAGGTTCCGGGCGCTCATGTCGACCATCCCCAGGCCGAAGACGCCGGCGACGGCGACGAGCCCGCCCGCGCAGATGCCGGCGACGGCCGCGGAGCGGCCGCCGGGGAGGGAGGAGAGCCGACCTCCCGAGGTCGTCGACGCCATCATGAGCATGAACAGGAGCACCAGGACGACGGTCCAAGGCACGCTCAGCACACCCGACAGCACGAGGGAGGCCGCTCCCAGCTGCAGCACGGCCCGACCGATCGCGATCACGGGCTGCGCGCCGAAGGAGGTTCCGGCGAGCCGCAGCACGAGCATCACCGTCCCCACCATGAGCGCGAGGCCGAGCAGGGTGCGCAGCAGCAGCTCCGGGTCGACCGCGGCGAGGAAGGGGGTCACCGGGACACTCTAGATCCCTCGGCCGATGTTCATGCCGCACATCGTGCATCCGCCTCTCATGACCACCGGGAGGGGCATCGCAGATGCGGAGAACCCGCTCACGGGACGGACCAGCGCTGCGACCCTCGCCCGGGACGCGGCCCCGAGGACCTGCCCTGTGCAGGAAGTCCGCCGAACAGCGGCGCTCGGTGGCCGCGATTCCCGCTCGGACACGAGATGGGAGCCCCGAAGACGGGGCGAGAGACCAGATGAGAGCTGGAGACGGGAATCGAACCCGCAACCACCTGTTTACAAGACAGGTGCGCTACCGTTGCGCCACTCCAGCGGGAGAGCCGTTCGGGGAGGTCCCCGTCCGGCTCCGGAAAACAGCCTACCGCGGACGCGAAGTCTCCCGTATCGCTCCCCGCCGTCCCGAGGGGAGGACCGCGTCCCGTGCGGGATCCACGAACCGGCGGATGGCACCGCGCATCATCGTCGAGCGCTCACTCGACGAGAACCGCGCTCGTCCCGTTGCGGGTCTCCGACCACGTCGTCGGCCCTCCGAAGTGCAGGCCCATCGTCGTCTCGACGGAGATGGGCCCCGGCCGGGTCCCCACGAGCGCGAAGTCGAGAGACCCGCCCTGGCCCGACGGGCTCAGGTGGAACTCCCAGACCGCGGACGGGGTGTCCAGGGAACCCGGCTCCATGAGGTCCCACTGCGTCGTCGTGAGCCGTTCGATGGTGACGGGCTGGTCGAACTCGACGCGCAGCACGAGCACGCCCCCCGCAGGGGGCTGCGTGCCGGGAGGATTCGAGCGGAAGGACACCTGCGTCGAGTACTGCGCGCTCAGCCTGCCGGGCTCCGCATCCAGCCGCGTGTAGGTGCCCTGGGACTCGCTGGACCAGTAGTAGTCGGCCTCCTCGTTCGGGACGGGCCCGCCCTCGCTCGCGGCGAGAGCGGGAGCGGAGATCGCGATGCCCACGACGGGTGCCGCCCATGCGGCGCCGCGAAGCGCGGCGCGGCGGGACGGGTGGGAGACCGGGGGTTCAGCGGAGGTCACGGCGGAAGGATACCGCAGCCCTCCGCTGGCTCAGCCCTGCCCGCCGTCGGAGGCGGGGGCGGCGGCTCCGGCGGCCTCGAGGGCTGCCCTGAGGGCGCCCGGGGCGCTCCAGTCCTGGAACTGCTCGCCGTCGATCTCGACGTAGGGGGTGCCGCCGCCGTTCTCCGCCGCCCACGGGTCCACGACCTTGCGGACCCACGGCTGGTAGGTCTTCGCGGTCATGCACTCGCGCACCGCATCCGAGGCCCCGGCTTCCTGCGCGTAGGCGAAGATCTGGTCGTCGTCCAGGCCCGCCGACCCCTCCGCCGGCTGATTCGCGAACATGAGCTGCAGGAAGGGGATCGCATTGTCCGGGTTCTCGTCGTACACGCAGGCGAGCGCGTTCGCGCTGCGCGAGGAGTAGTCGCCGGTCGTGGACTGGGCATCCAGCAGCCGGCGCGGCACCAGGTGCAGGGTGATCTCGTCGTCGGCGACCATCTGCGCGACGTCTTCGCCGTTGATCTCCTCGAACTGGCCGCAGAACGGGCACATGAAGTCGAGGTGCACCTCGAGCACCGGCTTGCCCGAGTCATCCGGGGCCCCCAGCAGCAGGTGGGGCTGGTCCTGGGCGACGCCCTCCGGGGTCGCCACCGGTCCGTCGGGCTGCACGCTGCGGTAGATCACGTAGCCGAGCCCTCCCGCGAGCGCGACCGCGATGATCACGATGACGGTGATGACCAGGGTCCGCACGGACCGCTGCCGCTTGAGCTCGGCCTGCCGCTGCTTGCGCAGGGCTTCTCGCTGGGCCTCGCGGCGCTCCTGCGCCGACTTCGACGAACCGGACGTCGCCATGGATCCTCCTGGCCGCCGAGGGGCAGCGGTCTCGAAACAAGCAGTTTTCGCTGGGAGTGTAACGGCGGAACCTTCACGAACCCGGAGGCCGCGGGCCCGGGCCCCGGAGTCCTCTCAGCCCCGCCAGGGCAGGAGGTCGCCCAGCCGCCACTGGCCGAAGGGGAAGTAGTCGACCTCGCCGCCGCGCACGAGGATCGTCGCGCCCACCGCGATCCCGATCAGCAGCAGCAGGCCCAGCACGACCGCGCTCCACAGGCGGTCCGGGGCGGCCGCGTCGACCATCCGGTGGGCGCCGTCGCGGGTGGTGCGCGAGCCCAGGCCCACCCACACCAGCAGCAGCGTGATCGCGAAGGCGGTCGCGAAGAGGACGCCGTCGGGCAGGGTCGTGCCCGCGAGCGCGGCCGCGCCATCGACCGCGACCCCGATCAACAGCCCCAGGACCAGCGGGAAGATCCCCTGCAGTGCGATCTCGAGCAGCCCGGCCAGGAAGCGGAACGGGCCGGCGGTGCCGACGGCGATGCTGCTCCCGGCCCCCGTGGACCCGCGGGCGCGCCGTGTCTCGAGGGCCCGATGCGACCTCTCCCAGGTCCGCGCGGACGCCCCCAGCAGGAGCATCATCGCCAGAGCCATGTAGGGCGCGATCGCGGACAGCCCGATGAGGATCGCGTGGCCCGCCCAGACGAGGACCGATCGGCGCGGCGCGAGGGGCCGCTGCCACGGCTGGGGCACGATCTGCTGCGGGGCCAGCTGCTGGGCGTACGGCGCGGGCTGCGGGGACGGCTGCGGATAGGGGGACGGCTGCGGGGTCGCGGAGCGCTGCGGGTACGGGGACGGCGCGGGCACCGCCCCGGTCAGAGGCGGCGCCGGCTGTCCCGGGGCCGCCCGCACGATCGGCATGACCTGGGTGGGAGCGGGCTCCGGGACGGGAGGCAGCACCTGCGTGGCAGGCTCTGCGACCACGGGGATCAGCTCGGTCGCGTCCTCGGTCCGGGCGGGCGTCGCCGCACCGGGCGAGGCGAGGGCCGGCAGCACCGCGGTGGAGTCGGCGGATCCACGGGGGCCGATGCCGAGCGCCTCCGTCGGGGCCGGCGCGGCGCCGAGCAGCTCGGTCCGCTCCCCGGGCGCCCCGGCGGGCAGCACCTGGGTCCGCTCCCCGGGCGCCTCGGCGGGCAGCGCCTGGGTCCCTGCCGCGAGGAGCTCCGTCTCCCCCGGGTCGTCGTAGATGCTCAGGTCGAGCTCGTCGAGCCGGGCCAGCATCTCCGCGGGGTCGGGGCGGTCGGCGGTCTCGGCCTGCAGCGCGGCGCGCAGCCAGGCCGCGAGCTCGGTGGGGACGCCCTCGACGTCGAGCTCCCCGCGCTCGGCGCGCAGGAACACGAGGTCGGCGCGGCCCGTACCGAAGGGCGGCCTGCCCGTCGCGGCGAAGGCCAGCATCGCCGAGAGCGCCCACCAGTCCCCCGCCTTCCCGGAGTGGTTGGTGCGGACGACCTGCGGGTCGAGATAGCTCGCGGTGCCCATCACCAGGCCCGTCGAGGTCAGCCGCGACTCCTCGGCAGCCATCGCGATCCCGAAGTCGATGATGACCGGATCCAGGCCCGGTCCCTCGGGGTCGTAGCCGATCAGATCCTCGGCCTGCGCCCCGCGCAGCATGACGTTGGAGGGCTTGAGGTCGCGGTGGATGACCCCGGCCGCGTGGATCTCCTGCAGGGTCTCGCCGAGCACCAGCCCGATCTCCCGCACCGCCTCCGGGTGGAGACCGCCATGCTCGGTCGCCGCCTCCTCGAGGGTGGGCCCGGGGATGTACTCGGTGACGACGAAGGCGTCGGGCGAGTCGAGCTCGGCATCGAAGATCTTCACGATCGAGTCGCTGCGGACCCGCTGCTGCGCGGCGACCTCCCGGGCCAGGCGCTCGCGGGCCCGCGGATCGCCGGAGATGTCGTGGCGCAGCAGCTTGATGGCGACGGCGGCGCCGTCGGCGTCGTGGGCCCGGTAGACGATGCCCATCCCGCCGGAGCCGATCCGCTCATGGATCGTGTACCCGGACTCGGAGGCGAGCGCTGCCAGGCGCGGGTCCTGGAACGGAGCGCCTCGGGAGCCGTCTGCGCGGTCGGCTGCTGGATCGGACATGTCCGCCATGCTATCCACGCCCCGGCGTCGACCTGGCGATCGGCGGCGCTCGCGGGCTGACCTCCTCCGGACCTCCCCACACCGGACACGTCGCCCTGGGGACTTCTCCCCGTGGCTCCCCGCCCTCCGCCGTGGAATGATGCGGACGACTCCCCCGGGGACCCTCCCCGCATCACGAGAGGACACGCGCATGCGCAGCAACCTGTTCGACGCCTCCAACCACGAGCGCCAGACCACCGACCGCTGGACGCTCCAGTCCTCGAAGATGCTGCGCTGCTCGCTGCAGCCGCAGGCCCCGGAGATCATCTCCGCGCAGGGCGCCATGGTCGCCTACCAGGGCCAGATGGACTTCTCCTACCAGGGCTCGGGCGGGGGGATGAAGCTGCTGAAGAAGATGGCGACCGGTGAGGGCGGCAACATGATGCGCACCCGGGGCCACGGCGAGATCTTCTACGCGCGTGCCGCCGAGGAGATCTTCCTGCTGCAGCTCGAGGGCGATGCGATCACGCTGAACACCAAGAACATGCTCGCCTTCGACTCCTCGATCCAGTGGGACATCCGCTCGCTGGGCGGCGCGGGCTTCATGGCCGGCGGCCTGTTCAACCTGCTGCTGCAGGGTCACGGCATGGTCGCGGTGACCTCCGACGGTCCGCCCATGCTGCTGGACTGCTCGCAGCAGCCCACCTTCGTGGACCCGCAGGCGGCGGTGTGCTGGTCGGCGAACCTGCAGCCGCAGATCAAGAACGACTTCAAGATGGGCTCGCTGATCGGCCGCGGCTCCGGCGAGTCTTTCCAGCTGGGCTTCCACGGCCCGGGCTTCGTGGTGGTCCAGCCCTCCGAGGGCCGGCCCGTCGTCGCCGCAGGCTGACGGACCGCCCCGCACGGCCGGGGCCCTGCACCGAAGGTCCAGGTCGCAGGGCCCCGGCGGCGCCTGCGGCGATGTGAGGACCCCCACGCGACCCGGTCGGCCGCGATTATCGCGTATACGCTGGTTCGTAATTCATGTCCGGAGAAGAGACTCGAGGTCCGATGTCCCCCACCCAGCCGCTGCGCCTAGCCGTCGTCGGAGCCGGCCCCGCCGGCATCTACGCCGCCGAGACCCTCGCCCGCACCCCGCGCGTGAAGTCCGGCGAGCTGACCGTCCAGTGCGACATCTTCGACGCGATGCCGACGCCCTTCGGCCTGATCCGCTACGGCGTCGCCCCCGATCATCCGCGCATCAAGGGCATCATCACCGCCCTGCACCGGATCCTCGGACGCGGGGACATCCGTTTCATCGGCGATGTCGAGATCGGCACCGACCTGAGCTTCGAGGAGCTGCGCGAGCGCTACGACGCCGTCATCGTCGCGACCGGAGCCCTCAAGGACGCGCACCTGGACGTGCCGGGCGTCGACCTCGAGGGCTCCTTCGGCGCGGCGGACTTCGTCGCCTGGTACGACGGCAACCCGGACTACCCGCGCACCTGGCCGCTGACCGCGCAGCACGTCGCCATGATCGGCAACGGCAACGTCGCCCTGGACGCCGCCCGCATGCTCGTGAAGTCCGCCGACGAGCTGCTGCGCACCGAGATCCCCGCGAACGTGCATGCGGGCCTGCGGGACGCGGCGACCACGGACGTGCACGTCTTCGGACGGCGCGGACCGGCCCAGGCGAAGTTCTCGCCGCTGGAGACCCGCGAGCTCGCCCACCCCCACGGCGTGCAGATCGTCCTGGATCCGCGCGACTTCGAGCAGATCACCGAGGAGGAGTGGGAGGCGATCCGCGCGGACAAGCGCACCGACCAGATCGTCCAGACCTTCCTGGGCTGGCTCGAGGAGCAGCGACGCCGAGAGGCCGCCGGGGACGAGCCGACCGATGCCCACGGCGGCCCGGTGCGCCGGCGGCTCCACCTGCACTTCTGGCATCGGCCCGTCGAGATCCTCGGCGAGGACGGCCGCGTCGCCGGGATGCGCTTCGAGCGCACCGAGCTCGACGCGCAGGGGGTCCTGGTCGGCACCGGCGAGATGCTCGACTACGAGGTCGGGGCCGTGTACCGGGCGATCGGGTACTTCGGCTCCGAGGTCCCGGGCCTCCCCTACGACGAGCGCCGCGGCGTCATCACCAACGACGCAGGGCGTGTGGTCCGGGAGGGCGAGCCGATCCCAGGCGTCTACGCGAACGGCTGGATCAAGCGCGGCCCCGTGGGGCTGATCGGCGCGACCAAGTCCGATGCCGTCGAGACCATCGCCTGCCTGCTGGAGGACTACGACGCCGGCGCGCTCCCCGAGGCCCCGGACCGGGACGCCGACTCGATCCTCGCGCTGCTCGCGGCCAGGGGCGTCGAGTACACCACCTGGGACGGCTGGATGGGCCTGGACGCCCACGAGGTCGATCTGGGCGCCGCCGAGGTCGATGCCGAGGGCGCACCCCGCCCTCGCGTGAAGGTCGTCGACCGCGAGGAGATGGTCCGCGTGGCCCGGGAGGCCCAGTCCCGCGGCTGAGGGCGGCGAGGCCGGCGACGGCCCCGAGCACCCGCGACGTGAGCGTGGTGAGCCGAGCACCTGAGATCTCGGCTCGCCAGGCTCACGTCGCCTGGGCGGCGCCGCTCAGCGGCGGATGCCGGCGAGGAAGTCGGCGATGCGGTCGATCGCGTCCTCGAGCACCTCGACGCTCGGCAGCGTCACCAGGCGGAAGTGGTCCGGTTCCGGATAGTTGAAGCCCGTCCCCTGCGTGACGAGCAGCTTCTTGGCACGCAGCAGGTCGTAGGCGAACTGCTCGTCGTCCTCGATCCGGTACATCTCCCGGTCCAGCCTCGGGAACATGTACAGCGCGCCCTCCGCCTTCTGCACGCTCACGCCGGGGATGGCGCTGAGGCCCTCGTAGGCGGCGTCGCGCTGCTCGAGCAGACGCCCTCCAGGCAGGAGCAGCTCGGTGATGGACTGGTAGCCGCCGAGCGCGGTCGCGACCACGTGCTGGGCCGGGACGTTCGGGCACAGGCGCATGTTGGAGAGGACGTCGAGGCCCTCGATGAAGTTCTCGGCGTGGTCCTTGGGCCCGTACAGCGCCATCCACCCGGCGCGGAAGCCGGCGACCCGGTAGGCCTTGGACAGGCCGTTGAAGGTGATGGTCAGCAGGTCCGGGGCGAGGGAGCCGATGGGCGTGTGGGTCACGCCGTCGTAGGTGATCTTGTCGTAGATCTCGTCGGACAGGATCAGCAGGCCATGCTTGCGCGCGACCTCGATGATCTCCTTCAGCACCGACTCCGGGTAGACCGCTCCCGTGGGATTGTTCGGGTTGATGACGACGATCGCCTTGGTGCGCTCGGTGACCTTGTCCGCGATGTCCGTGACATCGGGCCACCAGTGGTTCTCCTCGTCGCAGCGGTAGTGCACGGCGGTGCCGCCGGCGAGGGAGACGGAGGCGGTCCACAGCGGGTAGTCGGGCATCGGGACGAGGACCTCGTCCCCGTTGTCCACGAGCGCCTGGCAGACCATCTGGATCAGCTCGGACACGCCGTTGCCGAGGTACACGTCCTCCAGCTCCATGCCCGGCATGCCGCGCACCTGGTAGTACTGCGCGACCGCGCGGCGCGCGGAGGGGATGCCCTTGGAGTCGGAGTAGCCCTGCGCGGTGGGGAGCTGGCGGATCATGTCGACGAGGATCTCGTCGGGCGCCTCGAAGCCGAAGGGCGCCGGGTTGCCGATGTTCAGCTTGATGACCTTGTGACCCTCGGCCTCCATGCGGGCTGCCTCGGCGGGGACCGGTCCTCGGATCTCATAGCAGACGTCGCGCAGCTTCGAGGACTGGTTGAGGATCATCGCGGCCTCCTGGCCTGGTCGGGAGCGGCCAGCATATCGCCGCCCCCCGGGCCTTCCGCGGGCCCTTCCGCGGCGTGGTCAGCCCTGCTCGAGGCGGGCGAGGATCTCGTCGATCCAGAGGTCGACCTCGTCCACGGAGTAGCCGGAGCGCAGGCGCGTGGTGGGGAACCGCGCATCGAGGGCCTCCTGGGCCGTCATCGGGGCGCGGCCCTCGAGAGCCGCGCGGACGCGGTCGACGAAGTCGTCCACCGCGGCCATGTCGTAGCCGGGGGCGAAGCGGACGGCGGTGAAGCGGGGATCTTCCATGGGGAACTCCTCGGAACGGGGGCGCGTCCACGCTATCGCGGAGCCGTCCGACATGTCCGTGCTGTGACCCACGTCGCTTCTCGGATTTACTTTCATGCTGTAATTTATTCGCAGCACCACTCCGCCCGCGCCTCAGGAAGAGAGCCCCATGCCCTCCCGCACCGCCGCCGCGCACCTCGCCGTCACCTCCCCCGCTCCGGGGCTCACGCACCGCCTGCACCTGCGGGCGGCCGGGGTCAGCGTCCTGCTGGACGTGACCGACGGCCGGGTCCCCGCGATCGTGCACTGGGGCGGCGACCTCGGACCGCTCTCCCCCGCGGAGATCGACGAGGTCGCCCTCGCCGGCATCCCCTCGACCCCGCTGAACGCCGTCGACGTGCCCGTGCGCATCGCGATCCTGCCCCAGTCCGCGGACGGCTGGATCGGCCGGCCCGGCATCATCGGCTCCCGCCTGGACGGCGCCGGCTTCGCCCCGCGCCTGGCGGTGACCGGGATCCGCCGCGCCGACGTCACCGGGCCCGGGACCTCGGAGCGGGCCGAGCTCGCCGGTCCGCCGGAGCCCCTTCGGGCGCGACAGCTCGAGGCCGGCCCCTCCCGCGTCGAGGTCGACCTGGCCGATGCCGAGCTGGGCCTCGCCGCGACCCTCGAGATCGAGCTGCTGCCCTCCGGGCTGCTGCGCCAGCGCGCGAGCCTCACCAACCGGGACGAGAGCCCCTACCAGCTGCAGGAGCTCACCGTGAGCGTGCCCGTGCCGGGCGACGCCGCCGAGCTGCTCGACTTCGCGGGACGCTGGGCCAAGGAGCGCACCCCGCAGCGCCGCGGCTTCGAGGTCGGCACGCATCTGCGGGAGAACCGCCGCGGCCGCACCGGCGCCGACTCCGCCTACGTCCTGCACGCCGGCACCCCCGGCTTCGGCTTCCAGGAGGGCGAGATCTGGGCGGTCCACACCGCCTTCTCCGGCAACCACCGCCACCTCGCCGAGCGCAGCAGCAGCGGGCATCAGATCCTCGGCGGCGGAGAGCTGCTGCTGCCGGGCGAGGCCGTGCTCGCGCGCGAGGAGTCCTACCGCGGGCCGTGGCTCTACGCCTCCCACGGGCACGGCCTCGACGCCGTCGCCGCCCGCTTCCACACGCACCTGCGCTCGCGCGCGCACCATGTGGACACTCGCCGTCCCGTGACCCTGAACGTGTGGGAGGCCGTGTACTTCGACCACGACCTCGACCGCTTGAGGGATCTCGCCGACCGGGCCGCCGCCCTCGGCGTCGAGCGCTATGTGCTCGACGACGGCTGGTTCGGCTCCCGGCGCGACGACACGAGCGGCCTCGGCGACTGGGTCGAGTCGGCCGATGTCTGGCCGATGCCCGAGGGCCTCGCCCCGCTCGTCGACCACGTCACCGGGCTCGGCATGCAGTTCGGCCTGTGGTTCGAGCCGGAGATGATCAGCGAGGACTCCGAGGTCGCCCGCGCCCACCCCGAGTGGATCATGGCGCCGTCCCCGGACCGGCTCCCGCTGCGCAGCCGCAGCCAGCAGGTCATGAACCTGAGCATCCCCGGCGCCTACGCCCACGTCCGCGGGCAGATGCAGGCGATCCTGGACCGCTACGACATCGCCTACCTCAAATGGGACCACAACCGCGACCTCATCGAGGCCGCGACCCGCGACAGCGGCATCCCCGCCGTGCACGCCCAGACGGAGGCCTTCTACCGCCTCGTCGACGAGCTGAAGCGCGACAACCCGGGCCTCGAGATCGAGTCCTGCTCCTCGGGCGGTGCCCGCATCGACCTCGAGGTCCTCGAGCGCACCGACCGCGTCTGGGTCTCCGACTGCATCGATCCCCTGGACCGGCAGCAGATGAACCGCTGGACCAGCCAGCTGGTCCCGCTCGAGCTGATGGGCAGCCACATCGCCTCGGGCCGCTCCCACACCACGGGGCGACTGCACAGCCTCGACTTCCGGGCCGCGACCGCGCTGCTGGGCCACCTCGGCATCGAATGGGATCTCGCGACCGCGACACCGGAGGAGACCGCCGCCCTGCGCCGCTGGATCACGCTCTACACGGAGCGGCGCGAGCTGCTGTTCACCGGGCGCCTGGTGCGCGTGGACCGGGGCGAGGACGTGCTGTGGGTCCACGGCGTCGTCTCCCCCGACCGCGAGCGCGCGCTGTTCGAGGCGGCGTCGATGACCCGCTCCGGCGAGGCCCAGCCCGCCCGGCTCCGCCTGGCCGGCCTGGACCCCGAGCGCCGCTACCGCGTGCAGGTGCTGCTGGGCGGCGACCGCCCCAGCGGCCTGCGCGCCCCCGCGTGGATGGAGCGCGCCCTGGCCGGCGAGGAGGTGGTGCTCCCCGGCGCCGCCCTGCTGCGCTCCGGCCTGGACGCTCCCGTCCTCGACCCCGAGCAGGCGTTCCTGCTCGAGCTCACCCCGCACGAGGCCTCGGCCTCCTGACACGAGGAGGGGCGAACCCCTCCGGACAAGGAAGTGCGCATGTCCACCGCGACGACGACGACGCGACGACGCAGGCGCGATGACACGGCCCTCGCGCTGCTGTTCATCGCCCCGGCGACCCTCGGGATGCTGGCGTTCCTGATCTGGCCCCTGCTGACCGGCCTCTACTACTCCTTCACCGAGTACACGACCCTGACCCCGCCCGTGTGGGTGGGTCTCGCGAACTACCGCGAGATGCTCGCCGACCCGATCTTCTGGAACTCGCTGAAGGTGACGATCCTGTACGTCGTCATCAACATCGGCGTGCAGACGATCGTGGCCCTCCTGATCGCCGTGCTCATGCAGCGCCTGACCCAGTCGACGCTGCTGCGCTCCCTGGTGCTGACCCCGTACCTCGTCTCCAACGTCGTCGCGGCCATCACCTTCCTCTGGCTGCTGGACACGCAGCTCGGCATCGTCAACCGCCTGATCGCGGCGATCGGCATGGAGCCGATCCAGTTCTGGTCCTCGGAGGCCTGGGTGATCCCCACGATCGCGCTCGTGAACGTGTGGCGCCACATGGGCTACACGGCGCTGCTGCTGTTCGCGGGCCTGCAGTCGATCCCGCAGGGCCTGTACGAGGCGGCGAGGACCGACGGCGCCGGCGAGATCGCGATGTTCCGGCGGATCACCCTGCCGCTGCTGCGCCCGATCCTCGCGCTCGTGCTGATCATGACGATCATCGGCTCGTTCCAGGTGTTCGACACCGTCTCGGTGACCACCCAGGGCGGCCCCGCCGACGCCTCCCGCGTGCTGCAGATGTACATCTACCAGAACGCCTTCGGGGAGTACGAGTTCGGGTACGCCTCCGCCCTGTCCGTGGCGCTGCTGATCATCCTCATGGTCATCACGTTCGCGCAGTACAAGCTCACCCGCGCCGGCCAGTCCGACCTGAACTGAGAGGAGAGCAGCCATGTCGGCCACGACCACGACCGCAGCGCCCGCGGCGCCTCCCGCGTCCCACGACGCCCGCCGTCGCCGCCCCGTCAGCTGGGGGCGGCTCATCGCCTGGATCGTGATGATCCTCGTCCTGATCATCACGCTGTTCCCCTTCTACTGGATCCTGCGGACCGCCCTGTCCTCGAACACGGCGCTCGGCACGGACCCCGGCAGCCTCCTGCCCGTGGGCTGGAACCTGGGCGGCTTCGAGCGGGTGTTCGGCCTGCAGGACGTCGAGACCGCGATCTCGCAGGGCGGCTCCGGCGCCTCCATCAACTTCTGGCGCTACCTGCTGAACTCGGTGATCGTCGCGACGACCATCACCGTCGTCCAGACCTTCTCCTGCGCGCTCGCGGCCTACGCCTTCAGCCGTCTGCGCTGGAAGGGCCGCGACACCGTCTTCCTGGTCTTCCTGGGATCGCTCATGATCCCGCAGATCTTCACCCTGCTGCCGAACTTCATCCTCATCAAGAACCTGGGCCTCGTCGACACCCTCGCCGGGATCATGCTGCCGGCCCTGTTCATCTCGAGCTTCGGCATCTTCTTCCTGCGCCAGTTCTTCAACAACATCTCGCACGAGGTCGAGGAGGCGGCGCTGCTGGACGGCGCCGGGAAGATCCGCGTGTTCTTCACGCTCATCCTGCCGATGGCCTCGGCCTCCCTCGCGACCCTCGCGCTGCTGACATACATGAGCTCGTGGAACGAGTACTTCTGGTCGCTGATGGTGTCCTACACCGACCAGTCCCGCGTGCTCACCGTCGCGCTCGGCGTCTTCCGCGCCCAGTCCCCGGGCACCGGGCCCGACTGGTCCGGTCTCATGGCCGCGACCCTCGTCGCCGCCGCCCCCATGCTCATCATCTTCGCGGTCTTCGCGAAGAAGATCGTCAACTCCATCGGCTTCAGCGGGATCAAGTGAGGAGCGCACGATGACCCAGCACCGCACGCATGCAGCGCACAGGACCGCGGCGTCGCGGATCGGACGGCCCCGGATCCCCCGCCGCACCGTCCTCGCCGGGGGCGCCGTCCTCGCCGCCGGGGCGACGGGCACGGCGCTCGCCGGCTGCGCGAGCGGCCCTGCCGCCGACGGCGCCACCGAGATCGACTACTGGCTGTGGGACGCCAACCAGCTGCCCGCCTACTCCGCCGCGATCGACCTCTTCATGCAGAAGAACCCCGACATCCGCGTGCGGATCACGCAGCTGGGGTGGGACGACTACTGGACCAAGCTCACCGCGAGCTTCGTCGCCGAGTCCGGGCCCGACGCCTTCACCGACCATCTCGGCAAGTACCCGGAGTTCGTGAAGCTCGGGGTGATCACCCCGCTGGACGGGCTCGGCGACCTCGACGCGATCCCGGGCAGCCACTTCCAGGAGGGTCTGCAGGAGCTGTGGACCGGCCCCGGCGGGGAGCGCTACGGCATCCCCAAGGACTACGACACGATCGCGATCATGTACGACCGCACGCGCCTGTCCGAGGCCGGGCTGACCGAGGAGGACCTCACCGGGCTGACCTGGAACCCGCAGGACGGCGGCACCTTCGAGAAGGTCCTCGCCCACCTGAGCGTCGACGAGAACGGCGTGCGCGGCGACGAGGACGGCTTCGACCCGAAGAACGTCGCGACCTACGGGATGGCCGCCGGCGCCGGCATCGACTACACCGGGCAGTCGGCATGGTCCGCCTTCGCCCTGTCGACCGGCTGGACCTTCACCGACAAGGCCACCTGGGGCCGACGCTTCAACTACGACGACGAGCGCTTCCAGGCCACCATGGACTGGTACTTCGGCCTCGTCGACAAGGGCTTCTTCCCGCCCCACGGCACCTTCGGCGACTCCACCCCCGAGCAGGTCCAGATCCAGTCCGGAGCCAGCGCGCTCGCGCTGGCGGGGTCCTGGATGATCGGCACCTACAAGAACCTCGACGGCGTGGACCTCGGCATCGCCCCGCTGCCCGCGGGCCCGGTCGGCACCCCGATCTCGATGTTCAACGGCCTCGGCGACTCGATCTCCTCGCAGTCGGAGAACAAGGAGGCGGCGGCCCGGCTGATCGGCTTCCTCGCCTCCGACGAGGCGCAGGAGATCATCGGCTCCTACGCCGCGTTCTTCCCGGCGACGGACGTCGGCACGGACGCGGCGATCGCCGCGCACGAGGCCTCCGGGCTGGACGTGTCGCCGTTCACGGACCGCGTCGCCGAGGGCGAGACGGGGCTCTACCCGCTGGTCGAGAACTCCGCGGCGATCAGCGCGATCATGCAGTCCGCCTTCGACAAGCTGTGGATGCGGCAGATCACGGCCGCCGACTTCACCGCCTACAACGACCGCGTCAACGCCCTCTTCGCCTGACCGGCCCCGTCCCCTCGAGCCGGCGCCGCCCGACCGGGACCCCGCCCCAGGCAGCCCACGCGGCCCTCTCTTCCCGCCCCGGTCGATCGGCCCGGGACGATGAGCGGGACGAACCGAGAATGCTGCTCTCTGGTTCTCCCCGCTCATCGGCCTGGGCGGTCCATGGGCCGTGGTGGGGCGGGGGCGGATCGCCGGCCCGTCCTCCCCATCGATCAGCACCCGCTGCGCGGCGTGCCTCGCGTCGACCGCTCGGCGGCTCTCCACCGTCGGAGCGCCTGCGCCCCCGCGCGCCCCTCAGCACCGGCGCGCGTCCCCGCTGCGGCTGCGACAGCACGCCGACGAGCCGCGACGGACGATACCCCCGGCTGCCCGCCAATGAGGCAGAACAGACCACAGCCCTCACGACTGCCCGGCAATGAGCCAGAACACGCCACCACTGACACAAACACGGGCACCCCCGGCGGCGCGCCCCACGCCCCTGCCCGCCGGTGAGCTGCTCAGCCGGGTTCGCGGCCGGTGATGAAGCGGCGCACCGCGATGACGGCAGCGCCGCGGGCCCAGTCGTCGAAGTCCGCGGGAAGGAAGCGGATGACCACGTCGCGCTGGGCGGCGGTGAGCCGGGCGCGCAGGAAGTCGGGGAAGTCCCCGTCGATCCGCAGCAGGTCCACCGCCTCGCCGCCCAGGATGAGCGCCTCCGGGTCCAGGACCCCGACCAGGCCCGCGCTCGCCACGGCCACGGCATGGGCCACGTCGTGCACCGTCTCGAGCGCCGACCCCTCCCCCGCCCGCGCCCGGTCCACGAGCACCTCGAGGCCGTCGCCGTCCCCGATCGCGCCCCGGCGCCGGGCGGAGCGCAGCACGTGCGCGGTGCTCGCGGCCTCGCGCAGCGGCACGCCGCGCCCGTCGCGGGTGATCGTGGGGAGGCTCCCGGTAAGCCCCGCCAGATGGAGCCGGCCGCGGTGCACCGCCTCCCCCTCGACGCTGCCCACGCCCACGCCCGCGCCGATCGTGACGACCGCGAAGCTGCGGTGGCGCCGGCCCACCCCGAACCACGCGAGCCCCTCGAGCAGGGCGTGGAAGTCGTTGCTCACGCTGACCGGCAGGCCCAGCCGCTCCTCGAGCACGGCACGCAGCGCGAAGGGCTCGTGCCAGTCGAGCATCGCCGAGGCCCGGATCGTGCCCTGCCCGTCGACCTGGGCGCCGATCCCGACACCGACCCCCGCGACCCGTGGATGCGCCGCGACCAGCGGGGCGCACAGCGCGACGGTCTGCTCGAGCACGGCCTCCGGGGTGACGGGGCCGAGCGTCGCGCTCAGCTCCTCGAGGGCGACGCCGCGGACGGTGACGACGGCGGCGTAGACCCGCTGCGCGGTGATCTTCACACCGATGAAGCGGGCGTGATCCTCGGCGACATCGAGGGGCTGCTGGGGACGGCCCTTGATCTGCGGCTGCGGCGGGAGCTCCCGCAGCAGCCCCAGCTCGAGCAGCTCACGGGTGAGACGGGTCAGCGTCGGCGAGGACAGGCCGAGCCGCCGGGCCAGGTCGGTGCGAGCGTGCGGACCCCATCGGACCAGGTGCTCGTACACCTCGCCGGCGCTCGCCGACGGGGGCTGCGCGGGGACGGCGGGCCGGGGATCCATCGGGCCATTATCCGTGATCGCCCGCCTGTGCGAGGGCTGGCCGGGAGAGAGCGCGGAGGGGAGCAGCGGTGCGTCCCCGGCGCGCAGCCGCCGGCGCAGCCGAGGCCGCCCGATGGGCGGGGGCGCGGTGGATAGGCTGGGGCCATGGTCACCGTCGGCTCCCCCGCTCCCGTCCCAGGTCCCTCCGGCGCGGAGGCGGGCCTGGACGGGAACCCCTTCGCCCGCGCCTCGACGCTGCCCTACGGCATGCCGGACTTCGCGGCGATCCGCACCGCGCACTTCCGTCCCGCCTTCGCGGCGGGCATCGCGGAGCAGCGCGCCCTGATCGCCTCCCTCGCCGCGAGCACGCAGGAGCCGACCTTCGCGACCCTGCTCGAGCCCCTCGAGCACGGCAGCGCGATCCTCCGTCGCGTCTCGCGCGTGTTCTTCCACCTCGTCGGCGCCGACGGCACCCCTGAGCTGCTCGAGATCGAGAAGGAGATCTCCCCGCAGCTCGCCGCGCTGGAGGACCTGCAGCACCTGGACGCCGCCCTGTTCGCGCGGCTGGACGCGCTGCATCGGGCGGCCGTGGCGGGCACGGCGGAGCTGACCGCGGAGCAGCGGCACATCCTCGAGCGCACCCACCAGAGATTCCTGCTGCGCGGGGCACGTCTGGACGCGGTGCGACGGGAGGAGCTCGCGGCGCTGAACCAGGAGATCTCGCAGGCGCAGACCGCGTTCTCGCAGGCCGTGAAGGCCGATCTGAAGGCCGCGGCCGTGCACGTGGAGGACGAGGCGCAGCTCGCCGGGCTCGACGCGGGGCAGAAGGGCGCCGCCCGTGCCGCGGCGCAGGAGGCGGGCCGGGACGGATTCCTGCTGACCCTGATCCTCCCGACCGTGCAGCCGCTGCTGTCGGTCCTCGAGGACCGCTCCGTACGGGAGCGCCTGCACCGCGCCTCCGTCGAGCGGGGCGGACGGACCTGGGAGCTCGCCGCGCAGATCGCGGCGCTGCGGGCCCGCCGCGCCGAGATGCTGGGCTTCGAGGACTTCGCGGCCCTCGCCGTCGCGGACCGCACCGCCGCCCTCCCGGTCGCGGTCGAGGACCTGTTCGGCCACGCCATCGGCCCGGCGATGGCGAATCTCGAGCAGGAGCGGGAGCGCATCGCCGCCCGCGCCGCCGCCGACGGCATCACCGAGCTCGCCCCCTGGGACTGGCCCTTCTACGCCGAGCGGATCCGGCAGGAGGAGTACGCGGTCGACCGGGCGGAGCTCGCACCGTACTTCGTGCTGGACCGCGTGCTCGAGGACGGGGTCTTCCGCGCCGCCGGCGAGGTGTACGGCCTGCGCTTCCTCGAGCGCGAGGATCTGGTACCCCCGCATCCGCAGGCGCGGATCTGGGAGGTCCGCGAGGCCGATGGCACGGGGATCGGCCTGTTCATCGGCGACTACTTCACGCGCGACACCAAGCGCGGAGGCGCCTGGATGACCTCGCTGTCGGTCCAGTCCCGCCGGGAGGGCACCTCCCCGATCGTGCTGAACACGATGAACGTGTCCGCGCCCGCTCCGGGAGAGCCGGCGCTCGTCAGCCTCGACGAGGTGCGCACCATGTTCCACGAGTTCGGGCACGCGCTGCACGGCCTGCTCAGCGACGTCGAGCACCCCTCCGTCTCCGGGACGGCGGTGCCGCGCGATGTCGTCGAGTTCCCCAGCCAGGTCAACGAGATGTGGGCGCTGCGACCGGAGATCCTCGAGCACTGCGCCCGTCATGCGGTCACCGGGGAGAGCGTGCCCCCGCGGCTCGTGGCGAAGGTCGAGGCCGCCTCCCGCTGGGGCGAGGGCTTCGCGACCGTCGAGTACCTGGCCGCGGCGGTCCTGGACTGGCGCTGGCACCGGATGGGGGCCGATGTCGTGGTCACGGATCCGCGTGCCTTCGAGGCAGAGCAGCTGGAGGCCGCAGGGCTCGCGCATCCGCTGGTCGCTCCCCGCTACCGCACCGGGTACTTCGACCACACCTTCTCCGGCGGGTACGCGGCGGGCTACTACTCGTACCTCTGGGCGGAGGCCTTCGACGCGGACTCGGTCGCCTGGTTCGAGGAGCAGCTCGCCGCGGGGGTCCCGCTGCGCGAGGCGGGCGAGGCCTTCCGGGCCGGGGTGCTCGGCATCGGCGGCTCCCGCGACCTGCTCGAGGCATACCGGGAGTTCCGGGGCCGGGACCGCGACGTGCGCTTCCTCCTCGAGCGCCGCGGGCTGCTCTGACGTCCCGGCGCGGGGCGGGGCGCCGATGGGGAGAACTCCCCATGGGTCCCGGATGCGCGTCCCCGTCATCTCTGCCATGCTCGGGAGGGACTTCCGACCATCGCGCGCCCCGGCGCGCCGACCCCCTGGGGTGAGACATGACCGAGGCCGCCGCGCCCGTCGCCGAGGACACGCAGACGATCTACACCGCCTACGAGATCGATTTCATGCTCGGGCTGCGCAGCACCGAGTCCTCGCGGATCACCCGCGAGCAGATCAGCCTGCGCAGCGCCCCCGAGGCCGCGGCCGAGTACGTCTCCGCCGCCGTGGCCGCGGGCCTGCGCGCCCGCGGGAAGGTCGAGCAGGCGCCCGACGGCCAGTGGCTGCTGGGCCGGGAGGGACAGATCATCGCCGGCACGCTCACGAGCGCGGACCGCTGGCTGGGGGTGGCGCTCGCGCAGGACGGGGCGATGCGGATGGCGTTCATCGTCGCCGCCGAGGAGTCGGTGCTGCTGCTGACCCAGGACGAGCTGGACACCTTCCAGATCACGGCGCTCGCCTCCCGCGAGCACGTCCCGGACGCGGTCGCCGACATCTCCCGCGCCTTCCTCTCGCAGGGCGCCGGGACCTCCGTGTCGATGCGTCGCTGCGACCTCGCCGATCCCGCCACGACCGTGCCGCTCATGCTGCATGCGGAGGCGGACGGCCGCTGGCAGGCCGGGCATGAGCCGGTGACGGACGAGGACGTCCTCACCGTCTCCGAGATCCAGCCCGCGCAGGTCCTGGGCCTGGTCACGCGGCTGTGGGAGGACGGGGTGAGCGCCGCTCCCGCCTCCTGAGCCGCCTGTCCGGGCCCGCGGCGGCCCCGTCAGTCGGAGCCCGCGGCGGCCCCGGCGGGGCGGCGGCGGCCGCGCAGGCCGCGGTAGACCCGATGCAGCCGGATGATCAGGAGGATGCCCAGGGCGAGCAGGGCCAGGGCGAGCAGCCCCGCGATCGCCGGCAACGCGATCGCGAGCACGCCCATCACGAGGACGGCGACGTCCTCTCCCGCGGAGACGAGGGTGTTGGAGACCGGCTCGGGCGACATGTTCACGGCGGCCCGGGTGGTGGTCTTGGCGGCGTGCGCCCCGAACGCGGCGGCCGCTCCGATCACGGCCATGACGATCGCGGTGGTCGTGCTCGTCTCCCCGCCCAGCAGGTAGCCGATCGCGCCGCCCGCGACGGGGCGCACCACGGTGTGGATCGCGTCCCACAGCGAGTCGAGGTAGGCGATCTTGTCCGCAGCGAGGTCCACCAGCAGCAGGATCCCGGTGATGACGAGCAGGTCGGTGCGCTGCAGGACCGCGGGCACCTCCTCGAGTCCGAGGATCCGCCCGGACAGGCCCAGCAGGAAGATCATGAAATACGGCCGCACCCCGCTCACCCAGCCCGAGCCGAGGGTCATCATCAGCGCTTCCATCAGCGGTCTCCTGTCGGGTCGTGCCGGGCGGCGCGGGCCCGGAGGTCGCGGATCGTCCGGTCGGAGGGCCGATGGTACGTCCACAGCGGCCGGTCGAACAGCGGCATGATCACCCGGCCGCCGCCGCGCAGGCGCAGCGCCGAGGTCAGCCCGTGCACAGGATGCAGCACCCGGCTGTCCACGGCGACGATCTCCGTCCACGGCACGCGGCGGGAGCCGAAGGGGCCGAACACCGTCACAGCCTGCGCATCCCGCTCGAGCCGGGAGCGGACGGCGGCGAGCGCGAGCACGGCCCAGCGCGCTCCCGCGGCCAGCAGCGCGAGCGCGCCGAGGATCAGCACCGTCAGGATCAGGAGCAGCTCCACGCGCGGCGAGCGTCCGGCGGGGATGCGCAGGATCAGCGCGGTCGCGAGCACCGCGGGGGTGAGCCCGGCCCACAGCAGGAGCCCGGCGACGACCGCGCGCAGCAGCGCCGTGCGCGCGGCCCGCGAGGAGGAGATCACGCGCACCCCTGCGGCATCGGCGCTGCCCGGGGCGGCGCTGGCGACCGGGCGCGTCTCGAGCGCGGGGCCGTCGTCCAGGGAGCGCAGCATCCGCTCGATGGTCGCGGCCGAGCGGCGGAAGTCCGGCAGGACGCGGCGCGGGCCGCTCTCCGGCTCCAGCCGGCGGGGGATGCTCATGGCCACACCGTAATGGCCGAGAGGTCAGCGCGCGTACCATCTCCTGCATGACTCCCGCCCCGTCCTTCCGCCGCCCCGCATCGCTGTTCCCCTCCACGGCGGAGACGATCCCGGGCGCCCCCGATCCCGCGCAGACCGCGGATCTCGCCCATGACAGCGCCGAGGCGCTGCTGCACGGGGTGTTCCACAGCTCCGATCAGGAGGTCGTCCAGCGGATCCTGACCCTCGTCGAGCGCGAGGGGCTCGGGGACCTGGCGACCCTGTGGTCCTCGGCGCCGGCGACCTCGCTGCCCGGGGCGCTCTGGCGCCTCTACGTCCTGCACACCTGGGTGCAGCGGCAGACCGAGGAGGTCGCCCTGCGGTATCGGGAGGGGTCGCGGACGGTCCCGGGTCTGCGCTATCTGGCGGGGTTCGAGGAGCCGCCGAGCCTCGAGCAGACCCGGCGGACGATGGACCAGATCCTGCGCGGAGCCTTCACAGGGGATCTGTCGATCGCGCTCGCACGGGCGGGAGCCGTTGCGGTGATCACGGCGCACGGCACCGCTCACCTGGCCGATGCGGAGACCACCGAGGCCGCCCAGCACGCCCTCACGGTCCAGGCGGAGCGCCTGCTCTCGACCGGGGAGGAGCTCGCCGCCGCCGGCCGCGCCGCGCGGGAGGGACGGCTCGACTGACATGCAGGTCGTCGGGTCGCGCGAAAGGGGTGGAGCGGCGGCCGGGGCGCGAAGCAGGGCAGGGCGCATCGGGGACGGACACAGCACGGACGGACGCAGCGGGGGCGGACGCAGCTGAAACGGACACAACAAGGGCGGACACAACAGGGGCGGACACCGCGGGGGCGGACGCAGCAGGGGCGGGCCCATCCGGCACAAGACCACGCAGCGGAAAGACCGCTGACCGTGTCTGTGCCACCTCCCCACGGTTCTGACACAGACACGGTCACCCGCCGCGCCCTTCCCGCGGATCTGGCACAGATACGGTCACCCGCCGCGCCCTTCCCCCGATCTGACACAAACACGGTCACCCGCTGCACCCCTCCCCGCGGATCTGACACGGACACGGTCACCCGCCGCACCCCTCCCCGCGAATCTGACACAGACACGGTCACCCGCTACGGCCTTACCCCGCTCTGACACATACACGGTCACCCGCTACGGCCTTCCCCCGGCTCTGACACAGTCACGGTCACCCGCTGCACCTTTCTCCCGCTCCGACACCGGCACGGTCACCCGTCCGGGCCGGTGCGGTGCTGAGAGGCCGATCCCGACGCGAGGGGGCGCATCGGACCTGTTCGCGGGCCGCCGCGGCTCCGACGTGGTCGATCCCGAGGCGCGGGCATCGTCTCCGCTCGGTTCGAGGAATCCCACATCGGCGGTGCCCGGATCTCCAGCGCGGGCCCGATGTGCTCTACGATGGTCCATGCGCCGGGCCGCGGTTGCCCCGGGCTCCAACATTTGCCGCTTCGAGCGGCCTTCGCGCCGACAGGCGCATCCCGGTCCGGCGCGTCCGCTTCCTTCTCGCCCTGCGGCTCCGCCGCCGTCCATCCGGGCGGCCGCCGTCCCCGGGCCCCGCATTCGGAGGGCTGGTGCGTCTCTTCCCACGGCAGTTCGAGCGACCGCTGTACAGCCTGCTGAACGATCTCGCGCAGCTGCTGACCGGAAGCGCGGAGCTCGTCTCGCGCACCCTCGGCCAGCCCGCCCGCGACCGCTCGCGCGCCCTGCCGGCCCTGCACGAGAACGCCACCCGTGCCACCGAGCTGACCGGCCGCATCGGCAATCGGCTGGCGGAATCGCTGATCACGCCGTTCGAGGCGGAGGTGCTGTACGAGCTGGCCCTGTCGATGGGGGACGCGGTCGACGCGATGGAGCGGATCGCCGAGCTCACCGTGTCCTTCCGCCTGGGCCGCATCTCCACGTCGATGCTCGAGGCCGCGCAGGTCCTCGAGCGCGCCTGCGATCTCACGGTCGAGGCCTGCTGGGGCCTTCCCGCGGTCGCGCAGCTCGGCGCGTATCACCGGGAGCTGCGGCGTCTGCGCCGGCACGGGACGCGCCTGGTCGAGCAGTCGATCGCGGAGCTGTACAGCACCGGGGGCGCCGCCGCGGATCTGCTGCGCGGACGCGATGTGGCCCAGGCGATGCTGGACGCGCTCGCCCTGCTGGATCGGGCGGGACGGCAGGCGGATCTGCTGCGCATCAAGGACACCTGAGGATGGTCCCCGAGCCGCTCGTCGGAGCGATCCTGCTGCTGACCGTCGTGCTCGCCTACGTCAACGGGTTCCATGACGCCTCCAACGCCGTCTCGACCACGATCACGACGGGCACGCTGCGGGAGCGGACGGCTCTCGGCATGGCCGCGCTCCTGAACCTGCTGGGCGCCCTGCTGGGCATGGGACTGGTGACGATGAGCGGGGCGTGGGCGTTCTCGAAGATCCCGCTGGGCGGACTCGCCGACGACGGCGGCTCCCCGCCGCACCTCGTGCTGTGGGTCCTGCTGGCCGCCGTCGCGACGACCGTCCTGTGGGATCTGGCGACGTGGTGGCGGGGCATGCCGTCCTCGAGCTGGCATGCGCTGTACGGCGCGATCGGCGGCGCCTCGCTCGTGCTGGGCTGGCACGCGGACTGGTCCGCCTTCCTGGGCGACGCCCTCATGCCGACGGCCTTCGTCCCGCTCCTGGGAGCACTGGCCGCCTATCTCCTGATGCACGGGATCACCCGACTTCTGGCGAAGGACCGCCTGGTCAGCGGGCATGTGCGGTTCGCGCAGACGGTCTCGGCGGGCGCGGTCGCGACGGCGCACGGCCTGCAGGACGTCCTCATCCCGATGGCGGTCGTGGTCGCCGTCTCCGCGACGGCGCCGGTGCCGCCGGCGATGCTCGCGGCCGCTCCGTTCGTGATCGCCCTCGCGCTCGCGACCGGCACCTACATGGGCGGGCACCGGATCATCCGGACCCTGGGGACTCGGCTGACGGATCTGAGCTCCCCGCAGGGCTTCGCCGCGGAGGCGTCGACGGCGGCGCTCATGGGCGTGGTCACCCTCGGCTTCGGGATGCCGGTCTCGTCCTCCCACGCGATCGCGGCCGGGGTGATGGGAGCCGGTCTCGCACGGGGGCGGCGCGCCCTGCGGCTCCCGGTCGTGTGGAGCATCCTCGTCACCTGGATCGCGACGCCGGTGGCCTGCCTGCTGCTGGGCATGACCATCGCGCGCCTCGCCCAGACCCTGCTCGGGGCCTGAGCCTCCCCGCCGCCCGCGCCCCGCTCGGGAACCATCGCCGTCGCGGCCCGCATCGTCTCCCCGCCCCGCGCCGCCCACGCCCCGGGAAGCTCCGCCGCGACCGGCCCGCCGGCCCGTTCCCGGGCCTGCCTGGGACCCGCCTCCGGGTCCGCTCGATATCCTGGCCAGGCAGACGGGCTCCCACGCCGCCCGTCCTGCGCGCCTCACCCCCGGCGCCCGCCGCCGTCAAGGAGATCCGATGTCCGAGCAGGATGGCCGCCCGCCCCGCTCCCGCCCCGTCTACGGCCTGCCCGCCGAGCAGGCCCCCGCGCCTCCCGCCCCCGGCGGTCCGGGCCCCTTCGGGCAGCCCGGCCCCGCTGCCGAGGAGCCGGCCTGGCGGCCTCTGGAGCAGCCCTCCGGCGCCGCCCCCGTCCAGCACGGCGCGCCCTCGCAGCCACTGCCCGGCCCGACCGGCGCCCCCGGCCGCCGGAGCCGCAGACCGGGCGTGATCTGTCTGGTCCTAGGGCTCGTCTCGCTCGTGGTCCTGTCCCCGGCGGCCCTCGTGCTCGGCTTCGTCTTCGGCATGGGCGGGCTCGTGGGCGATGCCGCCGAGGGCCCCACCCCGTTCCCGGGGGAGAGCGTGTCCCTCGAGACGCCGGCGAACTCGATGGTGATCGTGTACGTCGCCCAGGCCGATGCCGCGACCGCGAGCTGCACCGCCGAGTCCGACGGCTCCGCCGCCCTCACCCCGGTCCCCCAGTCCGGCACGGTCACCTTCGGCGACGGCAGCACCTACCAGCAGGTCCTCGGCGTGGCGGCGCATGGCGACACGACCATGACGATCACCTGCGAGGGCACGACCTCGCCGCCGGCCTACCTCGGCCCCTACGGCATGGCCGCCTTCATGGGGCCGCTCGCGGCCGGGATCATCGGCGGGCTCCTGCTGGGCCTGATCGGCCTGATCCTGACGATCATCGGCATCGTGATCCTGGTGCGACGCCGCCGCAGCTGAGCCCCGCGCGGCCCGCGCCGAGGACGAGGCCCCGCGACCGACCGGCACGGGCATCGGCCCCCTCCCTCGCCCGGGAAGGGGGCCGTCTCATCTCCCGGCGAGCTGTCCGATTCGCCGGGACGAGCACCTAGAGTGACGGCATCATCGACCCCCGTGGAAGGGAGCGACCCGCATGCATCCTCGTGCAGGCAAGAAGGCCCAGTCCGAGGACCTCATCGACGTCGACGAGGTCCTGTCCGCGTATTACGACCTCCACCCGGATCCGGCGATCCCCGACCAGGCCGTCTCCTTCGGCACCTCGGGGCATCGCGGCTCCTCCCTCGACACCGCGTTCAACGAGGACCACATCGCCGCGACGACGCAGGCGATCGTCGAGTACCGCGCGGCGCAGGGGATCCGCGGCCCCCTGTTCATCGGCCGGGACACCCACGCCCTGTCCCATCCGGCCTTCGACACGGCGCTCGAGGTCCTGGCGGGCAACGACGTGACGGTGCTCGTGGACGCGATGGACTCGTACACGCCGACCCCCGCGGTCTCCCATGCGATCCTCACCCACAACCGCGGCCGGAGCCCCGAGGACCCGGCCCGGGCGGACGGCATCGTCGTCACCCCCAGCCACAACCCACCGCGCGACGGCGGCTTCAAGTACAACCCGCCCCACGGCGGTCCCGCGGGCTCCGAGGCGACGACCTGGATCGCGGACCGGGCCAACGCCCTGCTCGCCTCGGGCCTGCGGGAGGTCCGCCGCGTCGACCGCGCCAAGGCGGCCGGCCACGCGCAGCGCTACGACTACCTGCACACCTACGTCGAGGACCTTCCGAACGTCGTCGACATCGCGGCGATCCGACGGGCCGGCGTGCGGATCGGCGCGGATCCGCTGGGCGGCGCGGCCGTCGACTACTGGGCGATGATCGGCGAGATGCATGATCTGGACCTCACGGTCGTGAACCCCGCGGTCGACCCGCAGTGGTCGTTCATGACCCTGGACCGCGACGGGAAGATCCGCATGGACTGCTCGAGCCCGTGGGCGATGGCCTCGCTGCTCGAGCAGAAGGACGTCTACGACATCGCCACCGGCAACGACGCGGACTCCGACCGCCACGGCATCGTCACCCCCGACGGCGGCCTCATGAACCCCAACCACTACCTCGCGGTCGCCATCCGGTACCTGTTCTCGCACCGCCCGCAGTGGCCCGCCTCCGCGAAGGTCGGCAAGACGGTCGTGTCCTCGAGCCTGATCGACAAGGTCACGGCGTCGCTGGGCCGGGAGCTGTACGAGGTGCCGGTGGGCTTCAAGTACTTCGTGCCGGGGCTGATCGATTCCTCGGTCGGCTTCGGCGGCGAGGAGAGCGCAGGCGCCTCCTTCCTGCGCCATGACGGCTCGGTATGGACGACCGACAAGGACGGGATCATCCTGGCGCTGCTGGCCTCGGAGATCCTCGCGGTCACGGGACGCACGCCCAGCCAGCTGCACGGCGAGCTCGTCGCGGAGTTCGGGGCGAGCGCCTACGACCGCATCGACGCCCCCGCGGGCCGCGAGCAGAAGGCCCGGCTGAAGGCGCTCAGCGCGGAGGAGGTCACGGCCACCGAGCTCGCGGGCGAGGCGATCACCCAGAAGATGACGGTCGCCCCGAACGGCGAGGCCATCGGAGGGCTCAAGGTCTCCACGGAGTCCGCATGGTTCGCCGCCCGTCCCTCCGGCACGGAGGACGTGTACAAGATCTATGCGGAGTCCTTCCGCGGGCCCGAGCACCTGCAGGCGGTGCAGGAGGAGGCCAAGAAGGTCGTCGATACGGCGCTGACCAGCTGATCCTTCCCGCCTTCCCCACCCGGGCCCCCACGGCGATACGGCCTCCGCTATCGTGGTGGGGGCCCGGGGCGTCCTGCCGCGGGATCTCGCACGGTGGGGGATGATCCCCCACCCCCAGGGTGGGATCGTTCACGGGAGCTTGAGTATGCTCCGATGACACGCCACCCTGAGACGCGGACCAGCCGTCGGGAGCGTGCTCCCGGACCGTACGGGACAGACCGTCGGACGTGATCAGCAGGAGAGGGGGCCGTATGCGGAGCTCTGCGCATGCGCGCGCGGCCGTGGCCGTGGTCCTCGCCGCGAGCATCGTCCCCTTCGCCCCCGCGACCGCCGAGTCCCCCTCCCCCGCCCCTGAGGACTCCGGGATCGTCGAGCCCCTGCTCCGTCCCGCCGAGGATCCTCCGCCCGAGGACGAGGGCCACGCGGAGGAGGACGGCGCAGACCGCACGGACGACGACGAGCCCCTGCTCGAGATCGAGGTGCCGCGACCGGACGCCCCCTCCGCACCGGGGTCGGCGACGCCGACCGGCACGAGGACCGAGGAGCCGGAGGAGACCCCGACGCAGATCCCCTCCGAGGAGCCGTCGTCGGAGCATCCCGAGCCTTCCGATGCCCGGCAGTCCTCGCGCCCCCCGAAGGACCCGGCCGCCTCCCCGAAGGCCCCGGTCGCCTCCCCGAAAGATCCGGTCGCCTCCCCGGTGGAGACGCCGACCTCCGAGCCCCGACCATCCGAGTCGGCGGACCGCCCGTCCTCCTCCGCCCCGAGCACCCCCGCCTCCGAGGCTCCTATCACCGATCCGACCACCTCCCCGGTGGAGCAGCCCTCGCGACGGCCGGGCGCCGCCGTCCCGCCCCCGACGTCCGCGAGCGCCTCCCCCTCGACCACCCCGGGCACCGGCACCCCGAGCACGCCCGCCGCAAGCCCCTCGACCTCGCCCGGCGCAACCCCCACCGCCTCGCCCAGCGGGACTCCCACGACCACGCCCAGCGAGACTCCCACGACCGCCTCCCCGTCCCCCGAGGAGCCGTCGACCTGCGCGACGACATCCCCGGCGCCCACGGAATCTCCCGAGGCCACCGAATCTCCCGCGCCCAGCACAGCGCCCACGCCTTCGGCTCCCCCGGTCGGCGACGGCTGCGAGCCGACCCTCTCCCCGCCGCCGAGCACGGGCACGCCGCCTACGGAGACCACCGCGCCGCCCGAGACCACGGAGCCGCCCGAGACCACGGAGCCCGCGCCGCCCACCGGCGGGACGCCTTCGACCCCGGCGCCCACCCCGACGGAGCCGTCCACGAGCGCGCCCCCGGAGCCGACGCCGACCACCGCGCCGTCCACACCTCCTGAGGAGCCCTCCTCCGAGGGGAGCGCCTCGGACGAGGCCGCGGAGGACACGGCCGCGCAGACCGAGGCGCCCAGCACACCGGCCGAGCCCTCGACCGCTCCGGTCCCGCCGACCCCGAGCCCGTCCTCGCAGGCCCAGGCGCCCTCGACGCAGGCACCCAGCACGCCCGCGGACGTCTTCTCCCCCGATGCGCTGCCCAGCCGCTCCTCCGACCCGTCGGCCAGCGGGGAGAGCACGGCGACGAGCGCTCCCGCCGGGGAGGACGCCGCGGAAGCGCCCGATCAGGAGGAGACCTCCACGGCTCCTGTCGTCCCCGTCGACAACGAGGACGACGATCCTCTGGTGAACCTGCTGAACACCTTCACCCGCAACTCCGACACGACGGCCGGGCGACTGCGTCAGATCATGGTCATCACCCTCGGCGTCGGCTTCCTCACCGCTGCCGGGTTCGTCGGGGCGACCTGGCACGGCCGCCGCAAGACCGCGATCGCGGAGCGTCGCGCGGCCCGCCGGGCCGCGCGCGGCCCGCAGTGACCCGCCGCCGCGGCGCCGGGCCCCCGCCTCAGGCCTGAGCCGGCTCCTCGTCCCGAGGACGGCCGGCGAGCAGGGACACCAGATGCTCTCGCAGACCCGGCAGCGCGGCCCGCATCCGGGCGACGGTCCGGTCGAACTCCTCCTGGCCCTCGTACCACGGATCCGGGACCGAGCGCTCCTCGTCGGAGGCGTCGCCGGGAACGGCGGGATCGAAGGCGAGCCACAGCGCGATCTGCGGGACGGCCTGTTCTGCGGGGACCTGGTCGGCCTTGCGCCGCAGAGCGGCCTCGTGATCGGTCGTCATCGGCAGCAGCAGATCCCAGCCGGGGAGCTCGGACTGGTGGATGCTGCGGGCGGTGTGCTCGAAGGGCTGGGTGTAGCCGGCGTGCTCGAGCGCGAGGACGGTGCGGGAGTCCATCGGCTCCCCCTCCGCCTCCCAGCTGAGCCCCGCGGACTGGACCTCGACCTGCCCGGCGAGCCGCGCATCCGCGCGCACCTCTTCTCGCAGCATCACCGCGGCGGCAGGTGAGCGGCACACATTTCCCGTGCAGACGGTGAGGACGCGCAGAGCAGGCACAGGCCCATTCTGACAGCTCCACCGAGCGGGGAGGACCACTTCGCCTCCGCGGAGGTCTCGCTTCCATATCCTTTCGGGATCGGTCGGCTCCTTGCGGGAGCGATCCGCGCGAGGGGTCGGGGACCCGCGGGAGCGGACCGGGGAGGCGATCGCCGGGGCGAGGTAGGCGATCGGGTCCCGGCTGTGGCACAGTGAAGGGGCCCCTCGTCCCCGTATGATGGCAGGGGACACGTTCCATGCCATCCGCGGCAGGGTCCGTGGCACCCGACCTGCATAGGAGGACAGCCTTGGCCGAGATCATCCGCGCGAGCAGCGAGAACTGGCACCTTGTCCGGGAGATCCGTCTGCGCTCCCTGAGCTCGGACCCGTCGGCCTTCGGACAGAGCTGGGAGAAGGAGTCCACCTACGACGATCGCGCCTGGAAGCGCCGCGTCGACGAGGCCGCCTGGTTCCTCGCCCTCGACGGGGACTCCCCCATCGCCGTGGTCGCCTCCCGTCACGAATCCGACTCCCCCGCCAACGAGCGCGAGCTCCAGGCCATGTGGGTCTCGCCCTCCTCGCGCAAGGGCGGGCTCGCCCAGGCTCTCGCCGAGGCCGTCTTCGCCTGGGCGAAGGAGGACGGCGCCGACACGGTGACCCTGTACGTGGGACCGAACAACGCCCCGGCCCGCAAGCTCTACGAGGCCCTGGGCTTCTCCGACACCGGCGAGCGCTGGCAGGTCGTCGAGGACGACCCGGAGTCGTCCTGGATCAAGATGGCGCGCGCGATCTGAGCCGGACCTCGGGTCTCCCCGCGCAGCATGTCCGCTGAGCCGAGCTCGTCCCCGATCGTGCGCGACCGCCCCCACTGGGCGGCACGCACCGAGAACACAAAGAACCGCCTGGTGGGCAGGGCGCTGCGTCAGGTGGGGTGGGACGTGCGCCTCCAGCCCTTCCACGGCTACGGCACGCCCGGACGGATCCGCGTGCTCGCGAAGGTTCTGTACGCCTCCCCGACGTCCCCCGCGGACTACCACGACCAGCCCGTGCACGACATGCGCACGATGGCGGTGCGCGGCTGGCGCAGCTTCGCCTCCCAGGTGGCTCCCTTCGCCCTCGTGACGGTGCGGGCCGGCGACGAGGAGTTCCTCGTGCGGGCCGACCGATCGGGCATCATCGACGCGGACCTCGCGGTGGACCTGTCCCCGGGCCTGCACGAGGTGGTGCTGTCCACGCATCCGGGCAACGCCGTCACCGCCGAGGTCAGCGTCTTCGGCCCCGAGCCGCAGGTGGGCCTGGTCAGCGACATCGACGACACGGTCATGATCACCTGGCTGCCACGGCCGCTGCTCGCCTTCTGGAACGCCTTCGTCGTCCATCAGTCCTCGCGGCGGGTGGTCCGCGGCATGCCTGCGCTCTACCAGGAGATCCTGCGTGCGCATCCGGGGATGCCGGTGCTGTACCTGTCCACGGGCGCCTGGAACGTGTTCCCGGTGCTGCGGCGGTTCCTGTTCAAGAACGGGTACCCCGACGGGCCGATGCTGCTGACCGACTGGGGGCCCACCAACACCGGCTTCTTCCGCTCGGGCCGCCAGCACAAGATCCGCACGCTCGCCCGTCTCGCCGAGGAGCTGCCGCAGGTGCGATGGATCCTGGTGGGCGATGACGGGCAGCACGACCCCGACACGTACCGGTCCTTCGAGGCCGCCCATCCCCGCTGCGTCGAGGCGATCGCGATCCGCCAGCTCACCGAGCCCGAGCAGGTCCTCGCCCACGGCAGCCGTCGTCCTCTCCCCGATCCGATGGGCCGCCTGGAGGGTGACTCCGAGCGCACCGTCCGCGCCCCCGACGGGCACGGCCTGGCCCGGGCGCTGCGCCGTCTGGGGGTGCTCGCATGAGCCCGCGCCGGATCCGGGAGGCGGGCGCGGCGGACGTGCCCCGCATCGTCGAGATCGTCGAGGCCGCCTACCGCGGCCGCGGCGGCTGGACGACCGAGGAGGGGCTGGTGCGCGGCGACCGCACCTCGGCGGACGAGGTCGCGGCCATGCTCGCGGAGCCCGCGGTGCTGCTGCTCGTCGCCGCGGACGAGACGGGACGCGTTCTGGGCTGCTGCTACACGCGCCGCGCCGGCGAGCGGGCCGAGTTCGGGCTCTTCGCCGTCGACCCTGCCGCGCAGGCGGGAGGCATCGGCCGCGCCCTCGTGGAGGAGCAGGTGCGCAGGCTGCAGGAGGCAGGCGTGGTCGAGCTCGAGCTGCACGTGCTGCAGGGGCGCACCGAGCTGATCGCCTGGTACGAACGCCGCGGCTTTTCGCCGACCGGGGAGACGGCCCCGTTCCCCCTGGACACGGCGCTGCTCGCCGATCCGTCCACCCGGTTCGACGTGCTGGTGCGCGATCTGCGCAGTCACTAGGCTTCGGCCATGAGCGAGGACGCCTACACCCCTGACCCGCATCGCTACGACACCACGGCCTTCCGCCGTGCAGGACGCTCCGGCGTGCTGCTGCCGCCGGTCTCGCTGGGCTTCTGGCAGAACTTCGGCGAGGACCGCGACCCGGCGACGCTGCAGCGGATCGTCCGCCGCGCCTTCGATCTGGGCGTGACCCACTTCGACCTCGCGAACAACTACGGGCCGCCTCCGGGCAGCGCGGAGACCCACCTGGGCCGGATCCTCGCCCGGGACTTCTCCCGCCACCGCGACGAGCTGATCATCTCCACCAAGGCCGGATACGAGATGTGGCCGGGTCCGTACGGCGACGGCGGATCCCGCAAGTATCTGCTGTCCTCGCTCGACCAGTCTCTGGCACGGCTGGGCCTGGACCATGTCGATGTCTTCTACCATCATCGGCAGGATCCGCAGACCCCGCTCGAGGAGACGATGGGCGCCCTCGCCCAGGCGGTCCGCTCCGGGAAGGCCCTGTACGCGGGGGTGTCCAACTACTCGCCGGAGGCGACGCGGGAGGCCGCGGAGATCCTCGCGGGCCACGGCGTGCCGCTGCTGCTGCATCAGCCCTCGTACTCGATGTTCAACCGGCATGTGGAGACGGGCCTGCTGGAGACGGTCGAGGAGCTCGGGATCGGGATCGCGGCCTTCTCGCCGCTGCAGCAGGGGCTGCTGACCAGCCGGTACCTGCGCGGGGTGCCCGCGGATTCACGGGCCGCCGGCAGGAGCCGCTTCCTGTCGGAGACCCAGGTCCAGGACCCGGTCTATCTCGAGCGGGCACGGGGCCTCGCGACGATCGCGGAGCAGCGCGGGCAGAGCCTCGCCCAGCTCGCCCTCGCCTGGGTCCTGCGGCATCCGGTGGTGACGACCGTGCTCGTGGGCGCCTCGACCGTGCGCCAGCTCGAGCAGAACGTCGAGGCTCTGCAGGCGCCGCCGCTGAGCGAGCAGGAGCTTGCCGCGATCGAGGTCTTCGCGGTCGACGGCACGGGACGCTGAGGCCCCGGACGCCGGGGGCCGTGCCCGCCACGGACCCCGCGCTCCCCCGTCAGCTCTCCAGGGGCAGCGAGGGGGCGAGGGTCCGCAGGCGCGCGTTCGCGGGGGCGAGGGCGTCGTAGAGCTGGTCGAAGACGGGCAGCAGCGTCGCGTACACGCTCGCGGAGGCCGGATGCGGAGCGACCCGCGTGGCCAGGGGGATCCTCTGCTCCGCCACGTCGATCGAGGCGATGAGGCCCAGCGCCTCCATGCCGAGCAGGGCGGCGCCGAACCCGGAGCCCTCGTGCTGCGCGGGCAGGCCGATCTCCAGGGCGAAGGCGTCGGCGAGGACCTGCCGCCACAGCGGATGCCGCATGACGCCGCCGGTCGCCCGGATCTGGTGGATCTCCAGCCCCGCCGCTCTCAGCGACTGCAGCACGAGGGACAGCTGCAGCCCCACGCCCTCCACCGCGGCCCGCACCAGATGCTCGCGTCGGTGTGCCCGGGTCAGCCCCACGTAGGCACCGCGGGCGAGGCTGCTCCAGTGCGGGGCACGCTCGGAGAGCAGATAGGGGAGCATGAGCAGGCCGCCGGAGCCGGCCGGCACCTGCTGCGCGAGGTCCAGCAGGGCGGCGACGTCCTGCGGCGCATCGGCCGCGATCTCGGAGCGGACCCAGTCCAGGGTGACGCCGCCGTTGTTGATGGCCCCGCCGATCACCCAGCGCTCCTCGGTCAGGGCATAGCAGAACACGCCGCCGCGCGGGTCGACGGCGGGGGCGTCCACGGTGACCCGCAGCGCGCCGCTGGTCCCGATCGAGCAGGCCGCCATGCCCGGCCGCACCGCGCCGACGCCCAGGTTCGCGAGCGGCCCGTCGCCCGCGCCGACGACGACGGGCGTGCCCCCGGGCAGTCCCAGCCGCGCGGCGGCCTCCGGGGTGAGGCCCTCGAGCACGCGCGTGGTCGGGACCAGCTCGGGCAGCTGCTCGGCCCGGATCCCGGCGAGAACCAGCGCCTCCTCGTCCCAGGCGAGCTGGTGGATGTCCATCATGCCCATCGCCGAGGCGATGGAGTGGTCCACGACGAGCGCCCCGCACAGCCTCCACAGCACCCAGTCCTTGATACCGCCCCATACGGCGGCGCGACGGAACACCTCGGGCTCCTGCTCGCGGAACCACATGAGCTTGGGCAGCGGGGACATGGGGTGCACGGGCGTTCCTGTGCGGCGGTGCAGCGCCAGTCCCCCGGCGCTCGCCCGCACCCGCTCGGCCTGCACGGCGGCGCGCGTGTCCGCCCAGGTGACGACCGGGGTCATGGGCACGAGCTCCTCGTCCAGGGCGAGCAGGCTGTGCATCGCGGAGGAGAAGCACAGCCCGGCCACGCGCTCGGGGCCGATGCTCGCGGCGACCTCGGCGGTCGTCGCGAGGACGGCCTCGAGGATCTCCTCCGGTTCCTGCACGGCGTGCCCGGGATACGGCTCGTGCAGCGGGTATCCGCGGGAGGCGGAGGCCAGCTGGGTGCCGTCCGTGCCGTAGGCGACGGCCTTGGTCGCGGTCGTGCCCATGTCGACGCCGATCACGATGTCCGCTCGAGAGGTCCCCATGTGCGGTGCTCCTTCCTCAGACGACGGCCGTGATGCCGCCGTCGACGACGATGTTCTGTCCCGAGACGAAGTCGGAGGCGGATGAGGCCAGGAACAGCAGCGCCCCCGTGAGCTCGTGCACCTCTCCCCAGCGCCCTGCCGGGGTGCGCTGGGCGAGCCAGGTGCTGAACTCCTCGTCCTGCACGAGGGTCTGGTTCATCTCCGTCGCGAAGTACCCCGGAGACAGGGCGTTGACCTGCACGTTGTGGCGGGCGAGGTCCGCGGCCATGCCCTGGGTCAGCAGCACGATCCCGCCCTTGGAGGCGGAGTACGGGGCGATGGTCTGCCGGGCGAGGCGCGACTGGACCGAGGCGATGTTCACGATCTTCCCGGAGCCGCGGCGGACCATCTCGGGGACGAGGAAGCGGGAGACGTAGAAGGCGCTCGACAGGTTCGTCGCGATCACCGCGTCCCAGTCCTCGACGGGGAACTCCGGCATCGGGGCGCGGCGCTGGATGCCGGCGTTGTTCACGAGGATGTCCGGCGCCCCGTGCTCGGCGAGGAGCTGCCGGGAGCCCGCCTCGACGGCCTCGGCATCGGCCACGTCGAAGCGGACCGCGGCGGGACGCCGACCGGTGCGCTCCTCGAGCAGGTCCTGCGCGGCGGCGAGGGCGGCCTCGTCGCGGCCGTGGAGGAGGACGCGTGCTCCGGCCTCGGCGAGGGCGCCGGCGAGGGCGAGCCCCAGGCCGCGGGAGGAGCCGGTGACCAGGGCGAGGCGATCGGCGACGTCGAAGAGGGATGCGGGAGAGGTCATCAGAACACCAGGTAGACGACGAGGACCAGCACGAAGGCGAGGACCGACTCGAGCGCCTGCTGGACGGTCCAGGTCTTGAGGGTCGTCTTCACGTCCATGCCCATCAGGCGGCCCACGAGCCAGAAGCCCGAGTCGTTGACATGGCCCGCGAAGACGGAGCCCGCAGCCGCGGCCAGGGTGATCGCCGCGGTGTCCACGACGCCGAAGCTCCCCGAGAGGACGGCCGGGGAGAGCAGTCCGGCGGTGGTCACGAGGGCGACGGTCGCCGAGCCCTGGGCCACACGCAGCACGAGGGCGATGACATAGGCGGCGACGATCACCGGGAGGCCCCAGCCGTCGAGGGTCTCGGCGAGCGCATCGCCGATGCCGCTGGCGCGCAGGACGCCGCCGAACATGCCGCCGGCGCCGGTGATGAGGATGACGGAGGCGACCTGGCCGAGGGTCCCGTCGACGAGCTTCTCCAGGGCGGAGCCGTTCTCCCCGCGGAAGCGGCCCAGCACCAGCAGCGCCACGAGCACGGTGATCAGCAGGGCGACCGGGGAGTTGCCCAGCAGCTGGAGGGCCTGGACCCAAGTCTGCTCGGCGTCGACGACGCCGGCGGAGCCGAGGGCGGACAGCCCGGTGTTCATGAGGATGAGCACGAGCGGCAGCGCGACGATCAGCAGGATGGTGCGGGCCGCGGGCGGGTTCGCGGGCTGATCCTCGTCCTCGCCGAACAGGTTCGGGACGAGCATCGGGATGCGGCTGTTCACGACCTTCGACCACAGGTAGCCGGCCCCGTACCAGACGGGGAAGGCGATGATCAGGCCGATCAGCATGACCACGCCGAGGTTCGCGCCGAAGAACTCGGAGGCGGCGACGGGTCCGGGATGCGGGGGCACGAACACGTGCATGACGGAGAAGGCGGCGGCGGAGCTGATGCCGTACAGCAGCATGTTCTTCCCGCCGATCCTCCGGGCGACGGCGAAGATGATCGGCAGCATGACGATCAGGCCGGCGTCGAAGAAGATCGGGAAGCCCAGCAGCAGCGAGGTCACGCCGAGGGCGAAGGCGGCGCGCTTCTCGCCGAAGGTGCTGACCATCATCTCCGCGACGACCTTGGCGCCGCCGCTGGATTCGATGAGGCGACCCAGCACGGCGCCGAAGCCGATCAGCAGGGCGACCGAGCCGAGGGTCCCGCCGAACCCGTCGACGAGAGTCTCGACGACGGCGGAGATCGGGATGCCGGTCGCGATCGCGGTGAGGAGCGAGACGATCACGAGCACGAGGAAGGCGTGCAGCCTGATCTTGATGACGAGGAACAGGATGAGGGCCACGGCCACGGCGGCGATGCCGAGGAGCGGTCCTGCACCCAGCGTCTGGGTCCAGTCTTCCATGGGATTCTCCGTTGAATGCGGGATGGATCGGGGGCGGTGGCTCCCGGAGCTGATCGAAAGGTACTACTTTTTAGGCCTGTAAGGTAGCACTATTGAGCCATGAGGTGGGTCACTCGCCCGGGCTCGCACCGTCCGGCACCCGCCGGAGGACACATCGACGGGGCCGAGGGCGCCCCCGCAGGAGGCCGCAGCGATGACCCTGGGCATGCACCGCGACGTGCTCGACGACCTGGGCGGCCGCATCGCCGCCGGCGATCCCCCGCCCGGGAGCGTGCTGACCCTGTCCGGGCTCGAGCAGCGCACGGGGGCATCCCGCACCGTCGTGCGAGAGGCCGTCCGCGTCCTCGAGTCCCTCGGCATGGTGACCTCCCGTCGTCGGGTGGGCATCACCGTACAGCCTCGCGAGCACTGGGACGCCTTCTCCCCCCAGCTCATCGGCTGGAATCTCCACGGCCCCTTCCGGCAGCAGCAGCTCGAGGCCCTCGCCGAGCTGCGCGTCGCCGCCGAGCCGATGGCCGCCCACCTCGCCGCCCGCCGCGCCACCGCTGCCCAGCGCGCCGAGCTGCGCCGCCTCGCGGACGTGCTCGTCGACCTCGGCGAGCGCGGACTCGGCGACACCGAGCCCTATCTCGCAGCCGATGTCCGCTTCCACGCGCTCCTGCTCGCCGCCTCCGGGAACCCCCAGCTCGCAGCCCTCGCGCGTCCCGTGCAGGCCGTCCTCGAGGGGCGCACCCGGCTCGGCATGACCCCCGGCGTGCCGGCCCCCGGCACCCTCGAGGAGCACCTGCAGCTCGCCCTCGCCATCGGCGAGGGAGACGCCGAATCCGCCGAGCAGCACTCCCGCACCCACATGCGCACCGTCTGGGGCGAGCTCGCGGGCCAGTGACCCCGCCGCCCGACCGCGGTGCCGGAAAGCGTCGCCTCGTGGTTCGCGGGGCGACGATCTCCGCCACCGAGCCCCGGCGGGCATCCGGGGGTGATCGCCGGTGGCCCATCGGCCCCGCAGCGCGCCGTGCGCGGAGCGGCTTCAGAGCACCGAGGCCAGGAAGCCCTTCAGCCGCTCCGAGCGGGGACGCTCGATGACCTCGGCCGGCGGCCCCTGCTCGATGATCCGGCCCTCGTCCATGAACACGACCGTGTCCGCGACCTCCCGGGCGAAGCCCATCTCATGGGTCACCACGACCATCGTCATGCCCTCGCGGGCCAGATCCTGCAGCACCGCGAGGACCTCGGCCACGAGCTCCGGATCCAGAGCGCTCGTCGGCTCGTCGAACAGCATGAGCTCGGGCTTCATCGCGAGCGCACGGGCGATCGCGACCCGCTGCTGCTGACCGCCCGACAGCTCCGCCGGATAGTGGTCCGCGCGATCGGCCAGGCCCACCCGGGCGAGCAGCTCACGGGCGGTGGCCTCCGCCTGCGCCTTCGGCTCGCCGAGCACGTGCACCGGCGCCTCCATGACGTTCGCGAGCGCGGTCATGTGCGGGAACAGCTGGAAGCGCTGGAACACCATGCCGATGCGCGAGCGCTGGGCCGCGATCTGCTTCGGCGACAGGCGCTGCCACCGGCCATCGGGCAGGGGCTGCTCCGCATAGCCCTGGGTCACGCCCTCGACCCGGATCCGACCGGCGGTCGCGTCCTCGAGCTGGTTGATGCAGCGCAGCAGCGTCGACTTGCCGGAGCCGGAGGGCCCCACGAGCACGGCGACCTCGCCGGGCCGGACGGTCAGATCGCAGCCCTTCAGGACGTGCAGGTCGCCGAAGGACTTGTGGAGGCCCTCGATCTGGATCGCGGGGACCTCGGCGTCGGGATTCTGGGCGGCGGGATTCTGGCTCATCACAGCTCCACCTCGGGGAGCGGGTTCTTCGGGGTCGTGCCGGCGCTGTTCACTGCGCTCTGACGGGAGCGGCGGCCGCCGCGGGCGCCCGGCGCCCGGTCGTCGAAGCCGCGGCCGAAGTAGCGCTCCAGGTAGTGCTGGCCCACCATGAGCACGCTCGTGATCGCGAGGTACCACAGGGCGGCGACGATGAGCAGCGGGATCGGCGTGAACAGCTTGTTGGCGATGCCGTTGGTCGCGAAGGTGAGGTCCAGCGTGAACGGCACCGCGAGCACGAGCGAGGTCGTCTTCAGCATGCCGATGGTCTCGTTGCCCAGCGGCGGCACGATCACGCGCATCGCCTGCGGGACGATGATCCGCCGCAGGATCAGCGAATCGCTCATCCCCAGCGCCCGGCTCGCCTCGGTCTGCCCGCGGTCCACGCTGTTCAGGCCCGAGCGGATGATCTCCGCGAGGTAGGCGCCCTCGTTCAGGCCCAGACCGATCACGGCCGCCCAGAACGCGGTGAACAGGTCGCGGGTCGAGAAGGACAGCAGCTCCGGCCCGAACGGCACGCCGATCACGATCTTCGGGACGATCACGGTGAACAGGCCCCAGAACACGAGCTGCGTGTACACCGGGGTGCCGCGGAAGACGAAGATGTACGCCCAGGCCACGCCGCGCAGGACCGGGTTGTCGCTGCGGCGCATGATCGCGGCGAGCAGCGCCATGATCGTGCCGACCACCATCGACAGCACGGTCAGCAGCAGCGTCCAGCCCACGCCCTGGACGACCTTCACATCGAGGATGTAGGTCGCGACCGTGCCCCAGTCCAGGACGGGATTGGTGAGCAGGAAGTTGATCAGGGCGAGGACGAGCAACCCCACGATCACGGCCGCGATCCAGGTCCCCGGGCGCGGGGCGGAGCGGGCGCGGATCGGGGTGAAGGCGTCGGCGTGCGCGGTCGGGCCCGCGGGAGAGGTCGAGGTGCTCACGGTTCGGGGTTCACTTCCGCGGTCGGGATCATGCCGGATTCGTTGCCCCAGGCGGCGAGGATGCGCTCCATGTCGCCCGAGTCGATGAGGTGCTGGACGGCAGCGCGGATCGCCTCGGCGAGCTCCGGCTGATCCTTCGCGACGACGATGCCGTTCAGGGCGGACTCCTCCACCTCGCCGATCGCCTCGAGCGTCCCGCGCGAGCGGATGATCGCGTAGGCGGTGACGGGCGAGTCGGCCATGAGGATGTCCGCCTTGCCGCCCGCGACGTTCGTCGCGGCGTCCGAGTTCGAGGCGTAGGCGAGGATGTCGAAGGCGCGCCGACCGTCCTCCCGGCACTGCGCGGACCGCTCGATCGCGAGCTCCTCCTGGAAGGTGCCGACCTGCAGCGCCACCCGCGCCCCGCACAGCTGCGCGGGATCGATGTCATAGGGGTTTCCGGTCTTCACGGCGTAGGAGATGCCGGCCTGGAAGTAGGACACCATGGTCACGGCCTCGAGCCGCTCGGCGTTGATCGTGAAGCTGGACATGCCCACGTCATAGGTCGTGCCGATGGCCGGGATGATCTGGGCGAACACGGCCGCCTCCGTGCGGGTCGCGAGACCCAGCACACGGCCGATCGCGGCGAGGATGTCGATGTCGTAGCCGATGGCCGTGCCGTCGTCGCCGATGAACTCCCCCGGCGCATAGTTCAGCGCGGCGCCGTTGACGAGCTCCCCGCGCGCCCGGATGTCCTCGGGGACGAGGGCCGCGATCTCGGGGACCTTCTCGATGCCGGACAGATCTACCTGAGGGACGGCGTTCGACTCCGCGTCCAGGCGTTCGCTCGCATGGGTGCAGGCGCTGAGCGCGCCGATGCCGAGCACCGCGGCGGGCAGGGCGCGCAGCAGGGTGCGCCGCGGCGGGCCGGAGGTGCGGCCTGCTCGGGGCCGGGCGGGGTCGACGATCACACCTGAATAGTATTCAAACCAGTGCATACTCCCCAAATCGGAACAGGGAGAGAAGCGCCACCCACGCCCGGTCTCGGACGGCTCGGCCGGGCGGGCCGGGTCAACGGTCCCGGACGTCGGAATCGGCGCAGGCCGGATCGGCAGGACGGACCGAGTCAGCGGCGCAGGCCGCGGGAGTCGGCGTAGGCCTCGACCGCGCGCTTGGCCTCTGCCAGGCCGGTCCCGGTCGCGGTGCGGTACTCCTTGATCGCGGCGATGAGGTTGCCCCGCTCGAGCTCGGTGCGGACGGCGGAGGGCATCGAGGCCTCCTCCGCCTGAACGGCGAGGGGGCCGAGGTCCACGCCGGCCCGCTGCGCGAGGAGCTGCAGCATCTGCTCCTGCTGGGACAGCCGACGCTGCAGCTGGGCGATCTGGGACTCGAGGCGCGCGGTGCTTCCGAACATGCCGTTCACCCTATCGGCCCGCACCCGCTGCCCGCCCCGCCGGCCGGCACCCGCTGCCCGGCGCACCTCCCCTCGACTGCCCGGCGACCCTTCGACTGCCCGGCGACCCTTCGCCGTCGGTACGCCTGCGCCCTCACCCGTCCCCACAGCACCGTCGCGCTCCGTGCTGCAGCTGCGACGGCTCGCCGACGAGCCGCAACCGGCCATGTTCCACACCTGCCCGCCGATGAGCCAGAACACCCGACCACCCCGACGACTGACCGCCGATGAGGCAGAACGCCCAACCACTGACACGAACACGGGCACCCCCGGCCGTGCACCCCACACCCCTGCCCGCCGATGAGGCAGGACACACCACCACCCCCACAACTGCCCGCCGACGAGGCGGAACGCCCAACCACTGACACGAACACGGGCACCCCAACGGCGCAGTCCGCCCCCTGCCCACCGATGAGGCTGCATCGGCGTCCACCGCCTCAGCCGCGGGGAGACCGGCGGTGCCCCTGCCCGCGCCTCCGTGCGCACGCCTCGACGGCGGAGCGGGACGGCCGCCGCGCCGCGAGGCGACGCCGTGCCCCGGCACAGAACAGCGTGAGCGCGGCGGACCGGAATCCCTGGGATCGGTCCGCCGCGCTCGTGACGTGGTCTGCGGGGCAGCGCTCACATGCCCGGCATCATGCCTCCTCCGCCCCCGCCGGCGACGGCGGCATCCGCTGCGGCCTCGGCCTCGGCCGCCTCCTCGGCGTCGATGTCCGCTGCCGCCCCCTCGAACTGCGAGCGGTACAGGGCGGCGTAGGCGCCGTCCGCGGCGAGCAGCTCCTCGTGCGTGCCCTGCTCGACGATGTCGCCCGCCTCCATGACGAGGATCAGGTCCGCGTCCCGGATCGTCGAGAGGCGATGCGCGATCACGAAGGAGGTGCGCCCCTCGCGCAGCCGGTTCATCGCCGCCTGCACGAGCACCTCGGTGCGGGTGTCCACGCTCGAGGTCGCCTCGTCCAGGATCAGCAGGTTCGGCTGGGCGAGGAAGGCGCGGGCGATGGTCAGCAGCTGCTTCTCGCCGGCGGAGATGCTGCCGCCCTCATCGTCCAGGACCGTCTCGTAGCCCTCCGGCAGGTGTCGCACGAAGTCGTCGACGTGCGTGGCGACCGCGGCCGCGCGGACCTCCTCGTCGGTCGCGTCGAGGCGGCCGTAGCGGATGTTCTCCATGATCGTGCCCTCGAAGAGCCACGTGTCCTGGAGGACCATGCCGGTCCGCGCGCGCAGCTGCTGGCGGGTGAGGTCGCGGATGTCGACGCCGTCGATCGTGATCCGGCCGCCGTCGATCTCGTAGAAGCGCATCACGAGGTTGACGAGGGTGGTCTTGCCCGCCCCCGTGGGTCCCACGATCGCGACCGTGTGGCCGGGATCGGCGACGAGCGACAGATCCCGGATCAGCTCTCGGTCCGGGGAGTAGGAGAAGCGGACGTGGTCGAACTCGACCCGGCCCCCGCGGATGCGCTGGACGGCGCCGGCGACCTCCTGCTCCTCCTCCTGCTCCTCGGCGTCCAACAGCTCGAAGACCCGCTCCGCGCTCGCGACGCCGGACTGCAGCATCGTGGCCATCGAGGCGATCTCCGACAGCGGCTGGGTGAACTGGCGCGAGTACTGGATGAAGGCCTGCACGTCGCCGAGGGTCATCTGTCCCGAGACGATCCGCAGACCGCCGACGATGGCGATCGCGACGTAGCTGAGGTTCCCGACGAACATCATGAGCGGCATGATCAGCGAGGACACGAACTGGGCACCGAAGGATGCCCGGTACATCTCGTCGTTCTTCTGGGCGAAGCGGCGCCCCACCTCGGCGCGGCGGCCGAAGGCGGTCACCAGCGTGTGACCGCTGAAGGCCTCCTCGACCTCCGCGTTGACCACGCCGGTGGCATCCCACTGCTGGGCGAACAGCTTCTGCGAGCGGGAGCCCACGACCGCGGTGATCACGAGGACCACCGGGATCACCAGCAGCGCGATGATCGAGAGCTGCCACGACAGCATGAGCATCATGACGATCACGCCGATCGCCATGAGGAACGAGTTCACCAGTCCTGTGATCGTGTTGATCAGCGTGTTCTGGATGTTGTCGATGTCGTTGGTGACGCGGGAGAGGATCTCGCCGCGCTTGGTGCGGTCGAAGTAGGACAGCGGCAGGCGATGCAGCTTCTCCTCCACCTTGCGACGCAGGCGGTACACCATGCGGAAGATGATCCGGTTCAGCAGCAGACCCTGCAGCCACATGAGCAGCGCCGCCCCGACGTACAGGCCCAGCGCCAGCAGCAGCACCTGGTGCAGTGCGGGGAAGTCGATGCCCTGACCCGGTGTGAAGTCCATGCCGCTGAGCATGTCCGCGAAGGTGTCCTGGCCCTGTGCGCGCAGACCGGCGATGACGTCCTCGCGGCTGGTCCCCGCGGGCAGACGCTTCGCGATCAGGCCGGAGAAGATGAGGTCCGTGGCCCGTCCCAGGATGCGCGGCCCCACGACGGACAGGATCACGGAGATCACGCCCAGCAGGATCGCGCCGACCATGTACTTGCCCTCGGGGCCCATCTCGCGGACCAGCCGCTTCGTGCTGGGCCAGAAGTTCTTCGACCGCTGGCCGGGGCGCAGGCCGCGGCCCGCGTCCTTCTCCGCCGCGATCTGCGCGGCTTCGCCCGCCTCGTCCCCGGCGAGGGTGGGATGCTTCTCCTCGGTCATGCGACCTCCTCCTCGGCGCCCTGGGAGCGGATGATCTCCAGGTAGGTCTCGGAGCTCTCGAGGAGCTCCTCATGGGTGCCCGAGGCGACGACCTCGCCATGGTCCAGGACCAGGATCAGGTCCGCGGTGACGACGGTCGAGACGCGCTGGGCGACGATCAGCACGAGTGCATCGCGGGTCTCGGGGGCGAGCGCGGCTCGCAGCTTCGCATCGGTCGTGAGGTCGAGCGCGCTGAAGGAGTCGTCGAACAGGTAGATCTCCGGCTTGGCGACGAGGGCCCGGGCGATGCACAGCCGCTGACGCTGGCCGCCGGAGACGTTCGTGCCGCCCTGGGCGATGGCGGAGTCGAGGCCGTCGGGCATGGCGGCCACGAAGTCCCGGCCCTGGGCGATGGTCAGCGCGTGCCAGAGCTCCTCATCGGTCGCCTCCGGGTTGCCGAAGCGCAGGTTGGAGGCGATGGTGCCGGAGAACAGGTACGGCTTCTGGGGGACGAGGCCGGTGCTCCGCGCGAGCAGCTGCGGGTGCAGCTCCTCGACGGGGACGCCGCCCAGGAGGACCTCGCCCTCGGTCGCGTCCAGCAGGCGCGGCACCAGGTTCAGCAGGGTCGACTTGCCCGAACCGGTGCCGCCGATGATCGCGACGGTCTGCCCGGCGCGGGCGCTCAGGTCGATGCCGTGCAGGACGGGGCGCTCGGCTCCGGGGTAGGTGAAGCTGACGCCCCGCAGGTCCAGACGGGTGGGGCCGGGGATCTCCGCGATCGTGGCGCGCGCGTCGCGGCCCGAGTCGTCGACGTCGAGGACCTCGCGGATGCGCTCGGCGGAGACCATGGCGCGCGGGATCATCATCGTCATGAAGGACGCCATCATGACGGCGATGAGGATCTGGATCAGGTAGGCGATGAAGGCGGTGATCGAGCCGACCTCCATCTCGCCGGAGTCCACGCGCGGCGCGGCGAACCAGAGCACGAGCACGCTGGAGACGTTGAGCATGAACATGATCAGCGGCTGGATGATGATCATCAGCAGGCCGACCTTGCGGTTGAGGTCCGTCAGCTCGGCGTTGATGTCCTCGTAGCGCTCGCGCTCGAGGTCCTCCCGGGTGAAGGCGCGCAGCACGCGGATGCCGGTGATCTGCTCGCGCAGCACCCTGTTGATGACATCGATGCGGGACTGCATCTTCCGGAACAGCGGGGAGGCGAGCGCCACGAGGATGCCGACCGCGACCAGCATGATCGGCACCATGACGGCGATCAGCCAGGCCAGGCCCGGCTCGACCCGGAGCGCCAGCACGATGCCGCCGATGCCCGTGATCGGCGCCTGGACCAGGAAGTTCATGCCGAAGAAGATCAGCATCTGCACCTGCTGCACGTCATTCGTGGAGCGGGTGATGAGCGACGGGGCGCCGAACTCGTGCATGCGCTGGGTGGTGAAGCCCTGCACGCGCTCGAAGACCTCCGCGCGCATGTCGCGGCCCGCCCCCATCGCGGAGCGGGCGGCGAAGTAGTTCGCGGCGATCACCGCGAGGATGTTGCCGAAGGCGACCAGCAGCATGAAGCTGCCCAGGCGCCAGATCGCGTCGATGTCGCCCTGGGCGACGCCGTCGTCGATGATGTCGGCGTTCAGCGTGGGCAGGTACAGCGAGGCGATCACGCCGATGATCTGGAAGACGACCACCGCCGCGACGGCGAGCCGGTACCGTCTCAGGGAAGACAGGATGAGCCGTAGGAGCGTCACAGGATTCCTCTCGTAGATCGCGGGCGCGGAAGCGGCGGGGCTCGGCCGATGACTCCCGGTCGATGGCATCGACCGCGAGGCTCCGACGCGCGCGACCCACGAAGCCTACCGAGAGGCGCCGACGGAGCACAGCTCCTTATCGGCTCCGGCCCCGGGAATCGACCTCCGTCGACGCCGCCCTCCGCCGGAAGTCGGAGCCGCGCCGTCCAGCCCGGTGCTCTACCGTGTCGGGGTGAGCAAGCGGATGCAGAGAATCGTGATCCTGGTGGTCGCCGTCGCCATGCTGACCTCCCTGGGCGCGGTCGGGGTGGGCTCCCTGCTGGGCGGCGGCCCCCAGGACCCCACCACCTGGAGCTCCGCGGAGCATCCGCGGCCCGAGATCGCGAAGCCGGAGCTGCCCGCGCCCGTGCATGAGCAGACCACGACCGGCGCGACGGAGACCGTCCACGCGCTGCTGGGCTCCTACACGTACATGATGACCACGGGCGACACCTCGGTCTGGTCGGAGCTGGTGGATCCGGCCTGCTCGGTGTGCGTGCAGTTCATGTCGAATGCGCAGCAGCTCAACTCCCAGGGCGGATACCTGCTGGGCGGAGAGTTCGAGGTGGGCGAGGTGAGCTTCGACGGCACCGGCGACCCGCCGGCCACCGGCATCGCGGTCGCCGAGTTCGCGCAGGCCCCGAGCGCGATCATCGAGGAGGTCGACGCGGAGCCTCTGGGGCTGGACGCCGTCACCGGCACCCTCGAGCTCTCCCTCGCCTGGGACGGGAAGGTCTGGCGCGTCACGGACATGACGCTGCGGCCCGACGAGGCGGTCGCCTCCGACGGCGGCGGGGCCTCCGACGCCGGGCAGGGCTGATCCGGCGGTCCCTCACTCCCCCGCGGTCGGCGCGAAGAGGAACAGGTCCGTCCGGTAGGGCAGGCCGATGATGCTGCCCGGGGCATGCCCCAGGTGCTCGTGCAGATACCAGTCGAGGTTGGCGAGGACCTTCTCGCGCTGCGCCGGCTCCGCCGTGATGACGTAGCTGCGGGTGCGGGCGAGGTCGATGACGTCCTGGGTCGGCATCGGGTCCTCCCAGCTGTGCACGGACCGCTCGCGCAGGGTGAACGGGGCGGCGACCTCCGGCACGAAGTCCTCGCGATGGATGTCGCCGGCGTGCATGATCCGCGAGAGCCGGTGCACCCACGGGATCGTCACGTCGAGCATGTTCCAGACGAGGGCGAGGACGCCGCTCCCGCCCAGCAGGCGGGCCGCCTCGGCGGATGCCGCGGGTGCGTCGAACCAGTGCCAGGCCTGCGCCGCCGTGACCAGATCCGCCGCCCCGTCCGGGAGCCCCGTCGTCTCGGCTGAGGCGACGCGCGTGGTGATCGGCGACCCCGCTGCGGCATCCCGCCCGTCGACGCCGCGCGGCGCCCCGGCCCGCCGCGCGGTCTCGAGCATCTCCGCGCTCGGATCGACCGCGGTGACCTGCACCCCCTGCGCGGCGAGCGCCCAGGACAGCTTGCCGGTCCCCGCCCCCAGGTCCACGGCGCGGACCGGCGCGGACGGCGGCCCGGAGGGCGCATCGGCGCCTGCGGATGCCGCCCCGGGCAGCTGCGCGAGGATCGCCGCCACGACCTGCGGCGGATACCCCGGGCGCAGCCGGTCGTAGTCCTCGCCCTGGCTCCGGAAGGCCGCGGCGAGCGCCTGCTTGCGCGCCTGGCTGCCGAAACGGGGCGCATCCTTCGCGGAGATCGGCGGCACCGGCGGATGCTGCGGGGCGTGGGCGTCGGTGCGGGCAGGATGCGAGGAGGGCATGCCCTGGATCCTAGCGACCGGGCAGCAGCAGCTCCGCCCGCCCGTCCTCCACGCGCCAGAGCTCGTCCCCGTCCTCGAATCCGATCTCCTTGTGGGTGATGACGACGACGAAGCGCTCGGCCCCCGTCTCGCGCAGCAGCGCCAGGAAGTCGGCGTCTCCGGCGACGTCGATCGCGCTGGTGGGCTCGTCGAGCACCCACATCGGCCGATCCTGGAGCAGCAGGCGAGCCAGGCACAGGCGCTGGAACTGGCCGCCCGAGAAGGCGGCCCCGCCCTCGTAGGCCTCTCCCATCCGCTGGTCCAGCAGGCGGGGAGCCGCCTCGAGCAGCGAGCCGAGCCCGGTGCGCCGCAGAGCCGCGCGGATCTGCGGATCCGAGGCCTCCGTCCCCATCCGGACGAAGTCGCGCACGCTCAGCGGGAGCATCGCCTCGTCCTGGTGGAGCACGCTCACGTCCTGCCAGGACGGCGGAGCGGAGGTGCCGTCGGCCCGTTGCCAGCGGACGATGCCGCGATCGGGACGGAGCGCCCCGGAGGCGAGCTTCGCCAGGGTGCTCTTGCCCGCGCCGTTGGGCCCGGTCAGGATCACCAGGCCCGATGCGGCGAGGCGGAGGGAGGCTCCGCCGATCGCGGCGGCGGCGCGGCCGCGGTAGGTGAGGCTCGCGTCCTCCAGCACGACGGCCTGAAGAGGGGACGGGGCCGCGCCCTCCCGGGACGGAGCACCGAGGGCCCGCTGCACGAGCGGCGCATCGAGGTCGCCGACGAACTGCGCGACCTCCGCGCAGCCCGAGGCCCAGACCACCAGCTGGTTCAGGGTCGCGAGGGCTGCGACGGAGCTGGCGACGATCGCCATGTCGCCGACGGAGACATCCCCTCGGCGCAGCAGGACCAGGAGCGCGGCGGTGACGAAGACTGTGGTCAGGAGCGCGCAGACCACGCACAGCAGCGCCTCCGTCCGCTGCGCGCCGAGGATGAGCCCGCGCACGGCCCGCCACATGCGCATCGACTCCCCGCGCACGCGGCCTCCGCCGCCGTGCTGGAGGATCGCGTCGAACGCGCGGGGCTGCGCGCCCAGGTGGAACAGGTCATCGTGCACGCGCTGCGGCGCGGCGGCGTCCTCCTGGGCGCGCTGCCAGGCGCGCCGGATCCGGTGCATGACCACCAGCGGGGAGACCGCCCCGGCGCACATGAGCAGCGCCACGATCGGGGAGACCGAGAACAGCACGCCCCCGACGCCGAGCGAGGTGGCCGCGGCGACGAAGACGTTCAGGAGCGTGTCCAGCAGGCCGCGGCTGCGGCTGTCGGCGCTCTCGCGGCGGATCCGCAGCTGGTCCTGGACCTCGGGGTCGGAGAGGTCCCCGGGGGCGGCGTCGACGAAGATCCCGAGCTCCTTCTCGAGCAGATCCCCGGAGACGTCGGTGTACAGCTGTTCCCGGAAGGGGATCTGGATGCTGTTGACGACCGTCGAGAGGCCCAGCGTGAGCCCCAGCAGGACGATGGGCACGAGGCTGATCCGGTCCTGCTGCCCGACGCCGTCGACGAGCAGGCCGAGCACCCGCAGCTGCACCGCCGGCATCAGGGCGAGAACGAGCGCCATCACGACGACCAGCACCGTCAGCCCCGGATGGTTGCGCAGCGCGGTCCCGATGACGATCCGGATGCCCCGGCGGACACGCCCCCGGGTCCGCGGCGCGTCCGTCCCCGCAGCTGATCCCATGATTCCCCCGTGCTCGCCGTCGCGTCCGCGTCGGGACCCGGCTCGTCCGCATCGACCTCCGGCCACCATCCGTCGCACCAGACATCCTATCTTTCAGCCGGCATCCGGGAGTCGATTCGCGCCGAGACCCTCACGTGCCCGGAGGACGGGGCGCGCATCGGACGGAGCATCGCTGCTCCTCCCCATCCTGGGTCCCGCGCTGCGACGCCGGCCCGACGACGATCCGGTGCCGCCCCTGCTGACGGTGCTCGAGCATGGTGCCCGCTGTCTGCCGATCCCGGAGGCAGCGGGCATCGTGGAATCCGCTCTCGAGAAGGGTCTGCTCTCCGGGAGCGGGCTCGAGCAGCTGCTCGCACGCCTCCCCCGCGACGTGCGGCGCGCCCTGTCGCGGGTCCGCGGCGATGCGGGCTCGGGAACCGAGACGACGGTGCGATGGTGGTTCAAGTCGCGCCGCATCCCGGTCCGCGCCCAGGTGACGGTGCCCGGGGCCGGCCGCGTGGATCTGCTGGTGGGCGAGAGCTGGGTGATCGAGTGCGACAGCCATCGTTTTCACGAGATCCCCGGGCAGTACGCCGAGGACCGCCGCCGCGACCTCGTCCTGCGCGCCCTCGGCTTCACCGTCACCCGCCTCACCGGGGAGCAGGTCTTCCTCAGCTGGCCGCAGACGGCCCGGATGCTCGAGGCGGTCTACCGCCGCGGGGATCACCGCCGCCCCGTCGCCGACCCGGCCCTGCGCACCGCGTGAGGACGGGATCCGGCGAGAGTCGGGATCCGCGGGACCAATACGGGGACACAACCCCGAAATCGAGCTCATGTCCCCGTATTGGTCCCGTGGATGCGCGGCGCCGCTCGCGCCCTACCGCTCCTGACGGTGCGCGACCCACGAGCCGTGCAGGCCCGCGTAGATGCCGCCGATCTCGACGAGCTGCGCATGCGTGCCGTGCTCGACCAGCGCACCCCGGTCCAGGACGAGGATCTGGTCGGCGCGCTCCGCGGTCGAGAGGCGGTGCGCGATCGTCACGGTGGTGCGGCCGCGGGCGAGGCCCTCGATCGCGTGCTGGAGACGCACGTCCGCGGCCGGGTCGACGGCGCTGGTCGCCTCGTCCAGGACGATCACGTCGGGGTCGGCGAGATACGCGCGGGCGAGGGACACCAGCTGCCGCTCCCCTGCGCTCAGGGCCTCGCCGCGCTGGCCGACCGGCGTGTCCAGGCCGCGGGGAAGCCCCGCGAGCCATCCGCCCAGGCCCAGCTCGTGGATCGCGGCGCGCATCTGCTCGGAGCTCGCCCCGGGGCGTCCGTACTGCAGGTTCTCGCCGACGGTCGCATCGAACAGGAAGCCGTCCTGCGGCACCATGACGACGCGGCTGCGCAGGGACGCGAAGGGCACCCGGTCGACCTCGACGCCGCCGATGAGGACTGCGCCGTCCGCCGGATCCATCATGCGGGTCAGGAGCTTGGCGAAGGTGGTCTTGCCGGAGCCGGTCTCCCCGACGATCGCGGTGTGCGAGCCGGCCGGGAGCAGCACGTCGATGCCGTGCAGCACCTCCGGACCCGTCGGGTACCGGTAGCGCAGTCCTCGCGTCTCGAGCGCGAGCGGTCCCTCGGGGAGGACCTGCGCATCCGGACGAGGGGCGCCCCGACGACCGGTGCGGGGGTCCATGCCGCCCGCGGGATCGGAGACGTCGGCCGGGGTGTCCAGGACGCCGAGCACCCGGCGCCAGCCGGCGACGGCGTTCTGCGCCTCCGACAGCATCTCCGCGCCCATGCGGACGGGCTGGTTGAACAGGGACACCAGGAAGATGAAGGCGACCAGCTGGCCGGCGGTGATCATGTCCTCGCCGATGCCGAAGAATCCCGTGCCCAGGTAGATGCCGACCACGATCACGACCGCGGTGGAGATCCCGTCGAACAGCTCCGAGAGCACGAAGGACCACGACATGGGCTTCAGCACCGAGTACTGGTTGTCCCGGACCTCGAGCATCCGCTCCGCGTTGCCGTCGTGGGCGCGGTCGGTGATGCCGTAGGCGCGCAGGGTGGCAGCGCCGACGAGGGACTCGGAGACGGAGCCGAGCATCCCGCCGACAGCCTTGCGGACGCCCTGGTAGCGGGCGCGGATCCGCTTCTGCAGCAGGCCCATCATCCAGAACATCGGGATGTAGGCGATCCAGACGACCAGGGCCAGCGGCCACGAGTAGGCGAGCATGACGCCGGTGGCGAGCACCAGCTGCAGCGACATGACCACGAGCATGATGCCGCCGAAGCTCATGAACTGGCTGACCGTGTCGACATCGCTGGTGACGCGGGAGACCAGGGCCCCGCGCTGCTCGGTGCCCTGGGTCAGCAGGGACAGGTCGTGGATGTGGCGGAAGGCGCGTTCGCGCAGGGTCGCGAGCGCCGTCTCCGAGGTCCGGAACAGGCGCCGGTTCATGATCACGTTGGAGACCGCGGTGACCAGCAGCACCAGAGCCGCGAGCGCCGTGGTCCCGGCGATGACGCCCATGTCCGGCTGCGGGGGCGCGATGATGCCGTCGTCCAGGACCCGCTGCACGGCGATCGGCACGACGATCTTCCCGGCCGTCGCGATGACCGCGAGCAGCAGGGTGATCCAGATGCCGCGCAGGGCGTCGGGGGTCAGGGACAGACCGCGGCGGATCGTCGAGATCGCGCCCTCGTCGGCGGCGGCGCCGCTCTGCAGGCTCGCCGAGGCGCGCGTCCTCTCCTCCTGCTGCGCGGTCGCGGCGTTCATGCGTCCTCCCCTGCCTCGAGCAGACTGTGCGAGATGGCGGCCTCGTCGTACGCGTCCACGAGCGCCCGGTATGCGGCGTGGGTCCTGCGCAGCTCGGCATGCGTGGCGGCGCCCGCGACGCGGCCGTCCTCGAGGAACACGACCCGATCGGCGATCGAGATGGTCGACTTTCGGTAGGCGACCAGCAGCAGGGTCGAGTCCGTCATGTGGGTGCGGATCCCGGCGAGGATCGCCTCCTCGACGCTGGGGTCGCAGGCGCTCGTGGCATCGTCGAGGATCAGCAGCCGAGGCCGGCGCACGAGCGCGCGGGCCAGCGCGATCCGCTGCCGCTGGCCGCCGGAGAGCGAGCCGCCCCGCTCTCCGAGGACCGTGTCCAGGCCCTCCGGGAGGGCGTCGACGAACTCCTCCGCCTGCGCGATGCGCAGGGCCCGGCGGATCTCCTCCTCGCCGAAGTCCTCCCCGAGGGCGACGTTGTAGCGGACGGACTCGTCGAAGAGGAAGGCCTGCTGCAGGACGAGGGCCACGTCTCCGGTCAGCGCCTCGCCGGTGAGGGTGCGCAGGTCCGCGCCGTCGAGGGAGACGGTCCCGGAGCCGGGGTCCACGAGCCGCGCCGCGAGCAGAGCGAGGGTCGACTTCCCGGAACCGGTCGCACCGACGATCGCGAGGACCCGGGAGCCCTCCGCGGGATCGGCCACGAGGCTCACGTGGTGCAGCGCGGTCGTCTCGATCAGCTCGGCATCGGCCCGACCCTCCGCGGTGCGGGGCGCGAGCACGGCGATCTCGTCGTCGCGGTAGGCGAAGGACACGTCCGCGAGCTCGAGGCGGCCCCGGCCGTCCGCGGGCAGGACCTGGGTGCCATAGGTCTGGCGGCCGCGCACGTTCAGCACCGTCGAGATCCGCGACCAGCCGACGACCGTGCGGGACAGGTCCCCGAGCACCCAGCCGAAGGAGCGGATGGGCAGGGCCATGAGGCTGAACAGGTACGCCATCTGCACCACTTCTCCCGTGGTGACGTCCCCGGCGGTGATCCGCCAGGCACCCAGGAGGACCACCAGCAGGATGCCGATGTTGGGCAGCACGTCGATCATCGGGTCGAACCAGGCGCGCACATAGCCGAAGCGGATGCCGTTGCGGCGCAGCTGCTCCGCCGCCTCGGTGAAGCGGGCCTCCTCCTCGTCCTCGCGGCCCAGCGACTTGACCACGCCTGCGCCGTCGAAGGACTCGTGCGCGATCTCCGCGACCTTGGCGCGCAGACGCTGGGACTCCATCGCGATCGGCGCCGCATACGACTGGAGCAGCACGTTCAGCGCCAGCAGCAGCACCACCATCCCGACCATGACCAGCAGGATCAGCGGCGAGACCTGGGCCGCGACGACCGCCGCGTAGGCCAGCATGACCAGCGTCGACAGCGCGAACGGGAACGGCATGAGGGAGAAGAACGTCGCCTCCACGTCCGCGTACACCGAGCTCAGCAGCGTGCCGGTGGACTGGCGCCGATGCCACAGCAGCGGCACGTCCGCGAAGACCTGCGACAGCTTCTGGCGGTACTCGCGCTGCAGGTCGTACTGGCCGACGTTCGTGAGCACCCGCCGGGTCGCGACGGTGACCGCGCGCAGCACCGCGATGCCCACGATCGCGAGCGCCCCGATCGCGACCGCGCCGTGCATCGGCCGCCCCTGCGCGAAGGCGGGGACGATGACCTGCTCGGTCACGGAGCCGATCACGGCGCTCGTGCCGATCTGCAGCAGTGCGAAGGCGATGCCGCCCAGGATCGCGATCGCGAACAGCAGCTTCCGCTCCCAGACGGCGCGGAACAGGCGGGCCAGCCCCGGGAGCAGGACGCGCGGATGCTGCGGAGGGGGCGCGGTGGCGGGACGGGCGGATCTGTCAGGGGACGGGAGGATGCCCGGGGCGTCGTCGCCGGAGCCGGGGTTGGGGGACGTCGTGGTCATGGCGAGAGGGTCGGGACTCCTCGGGTCGTGGCGGGCGCAGCACGGGCGCGGGAACGGGTCGCGCGCGGCTACAGGGTGACGAAGTGGACGGTGGCGGCGACCGCGAAGGCGATGGTCGCGCAGAAGGCGAGGCCCAGCTCGATCATGATGCCGATGCCGAGCGCCTTGACCGCCACCCAGGTCGAGGACAGGCCGTTCCTCCAGTCCTTCAGGCGCAGGGACTCGCTCACGTACAGGCCGATGAGGAAGCCGATGGGCAGGCCCAGGAACGGGATCACGAAGATCCCGACGATGCCGGCGGCGATGCCGACGAGGATCGGCCAGGTGGGGACCTCGTGCGCCTTCAGCTTCCGTCCCGTGAGGACGTAGCTCGTGGCCATGCCTGCCGCGCCGAACAGGAGCACGAGGCCGAAGGCGATCCATGCCTCCGGCCCGCCGATGACGATCGCCCAGATGAGCGTGGCGATGACATACGTGATGGTCCCCGGCAGGACGGGGACGATGATGCCCGTCAGCGCGACGATGTACGCGAGGGCGGCGAGCACGGTCACGATGATGTCCACGGCCATGGGGGCCTCCTGTCGAGCGCGGGCGGGAGTCCCCGGAGCCGCGAGGTCCACCGCGCTCCCCAGGACCGGTCCATCGTATCCGGGAACGTTCACGGAAGGACATCGCGGTCCATCGGGGGCCGGCGGCGCTGCCCGAGGAGGGCCGGGGTCCGCCGGATCGCGGCAGGGGTCAGGGGCGCCGTCGGATCAGACGACGTTGACCAGGACGATGTAGGTCGCGGTCCCGAGCCCGACGCTGAGCAGCGTGCGGCGCCCTCCCAGCAGATGTGCGAGGACGGTGACGAGCACGGCGACCGCGGCCGGGAGGATCCGTCCGGGATCGCCGCCTGCCGAGGAGCGCAGGGTCGCCGCGGCGAGGATCGCGAGGATCCCGACCGGCATCCACACGGACATGGCGCCCACGAAGCGGGACTCCCGCAGGGGTCGCAGCACCAGGAACGGCACCGCCCGCAGGGAGAACGTGATCGCGAAGCCGATCGCGAGGACGGCGATCAGGTAGCCCGTCTCAGGCATGGGTGCTCTCGATCGTCGTCCCGGCGGCCGTCCCGGCGACGGGCAGGGTCCCGCGCCGACGCGCCACGAGGAAGCGCACGGCGAGCAGCACGACGAAGCCCAGCAGGCCCGCGAAGAGGGCGTCCTCGGGCACGATCACGAGGGCGAGCGCGAAGGACAGCCCGGCCAGCAGCAGGGAGGGGATCTCGCGGCGGCTGCGGCAGGCGTCCAGGGTCAGGGTGATGAACAGGGCGCACAGCGCGAAGTCGAGGCCCTCGATCCGGGTGGGGATCACGGCGCCGATCGCGACGCCCACCAGTCCCCCGCCCACCCAGTAGGTCTGGAAGGCGATCTGCAGGGCGATCAGGCGAGGCCCGGTCCAGGTGCCGGGGCGGGAGGCGGTGACGGCATACGCCTCGTCGATCAGGGCGTACACGGAGTAGAGGCGGGCCAGCGGGTGGCGGACCACGCGCAGCGGGAACGAGAAGGCATAGAAGGCGTGGCGGAAGTTCACCAGCAGGGTGGTCAGCGCGATCGTCGCGAGCGGCATCGAGGCGGCCATGAGCCCCACCAGCAGCAGCTCCGCGGACCCGGCGAGCACCGCGGTCGACAGCGCCGGGGCGATCCACCAGGGCAGGCCCGTCTGGACGACCAGCAGGCCGAAGGCGACGCCGATCGGGAACATGCCGAGACCCGCGGCGAGGGAGAGGCGCAGGCCGGCGAGGAGCTCGGCGCGCGGCGACGGCGGTTCCGGCGGGAGAGGCGGCTCGGACGCGGGCGCGCCGGCCGGCGCGCAGGCGGACGGGGCGGGCGATGGTTCCACACCGCAATCCTCGCATCGACACCCCGCAGGTCGGCTGCCGAGCATGCGCATGCGGACGGGCCTCACACACCACATCGCCGCGATGCGCCGACCCTCGACGGCCGGAGGTCCCCGGACTGCCCGGCCGTCACCGTCAGGTGAGCCCGAGCAGCTCCTCACGGGTCGCGACCTGCGGCAGGTCGTCCCCGCCGCCGGTGGGGTGCTCGTGCGCAGGATGGAGGTACGCGCCGTCCGGGCTGTCGGGATCACGCCGGTAGAGGCCCGCCCAGATGCCCGTCGGGCTGAGGACGATCGTCTGCGCCGCGGGGTCCAGGAGGCAGAGGAACAGGATGTAGGTCTGGCCCGCTCGCAGGATCTCGACCTCGCTCGAGGACGTCCCCGGTCCGCCGTGCTGGGAGATCCACACCCGGTCGCCCTCGTCCACGAGGGCGACGAGATCGCTGTCCTCCCGCATCTCCTCGAGGCTCCGGTACAGGCGGGCCCGCGATGCGCCCTCCGCCGTGACGGGGGACCGCCCGCATCCCGTCATGAGCAGGAACGAGGGGATTGCGAGCAGCGGCGCGCAGCGGAGCAGGACGCGTCTGTCGCATCGGATCCGCTGCCGCGCCATCGCCGTGCCTCCGTCCAGGGAGGCCTCTGCCCGGGCCGTGGACCCGCCGCCGCCTCTCCCCTCGCCCCTTCCCTGCATGAGCACTCCCATGCTCCCCGGTGGCGGCGCCCGGCACCAGACGCGTGACCGGATCTCCGCCCATCCGTGACCCGGTCGTGCCCTCCGCGACCGGGCCGTGCTCCGGCCTTGCCCTATCGGCCTCGCCCGGTCGAGCTCAGCGCCTGCCTCAGGCGTGTCAGCCCCGCCCTCCCGGGCGGTCCAGGCCGATGTTCGCGCGCATCCGCTGCTTGAGGTCGTGGGCCCGCGGCAGCCAGTCGCCCAGCAGCAGCGGTCCCAGCAGGGCGCCGATCAGGGTGCCGAGCGTGTTGGACAGGACGTCGTCGATGTCGGCGACGCGGATCCCACAGGAGTACAGGCCCCAGAAGCCCGTGTACTGGGTGGCCTCGAACAGGAGCGAGATGAGCATGCCGAGCAGAGTCGTGCCGAGGACCCCGCGGCCGAACAGTCCCCGGGCGAAGACCCCGAACGGGATGAACAGGGCGACGTTCATGGCCAGCTGCCAGGCGCCCCAGGAGACGAGGGCCCTCCACGTGCTCATGCCCTCGTGCTGCACGATGATCTCGGTGATCGAGTGGAGCGGGCGGAGCCGCAGCTTGCCGCCGATGCGGGTGCGGCACAGCTCGGCCATGTCCGGGGACGGCACGACCGTGTAGGCGAGCAGGGCGCTGGCGTAGATGCACAGCGCCGCGATGAGCAGCATCCGGGTGAGATGGATGCGGCCGAAGGACCGGCGCTGGACGACGACGATCACCGGCAGCAGCAGGAGGAACACCCCGCTGCCCGTCACGATCCCCGCACGAGCGGGCTCCAGCCACTGGCTCACGCCGCACAGCGTAGGCGGCGCGCCTGATGATGCGGGCGGGTCTGCGGGATCGGCCGCGCACCGGCCCGCCGGCCCCGCGCCTCCCCGGCGCCGGCGGTCGGAGCCCGTCCTCTCAGGCGGTGCAGGTCGCCGTGGAGCTGCCGTCCTCCCTGCGGCGGACGTGGATCTGCTCGCGGATCTGCTGCTTCATCTCGCCGACGTGGCTGACCAGGCCGATGGTCCGTCCGTGGGCGGCGAGCTGCCCGATCTCCGCGACGACGCGGTCCAGGGACTCGGGGTCGAGGCTGCCGAATCCCTCGTCGATGAACAGGGTCTCCATCGCCACTCCCCCGGCCTCCGCGGTGACGATGTCGGCGAGCCCGAGGGCGAGGGCGAGGGAGACGATGAACGTCTCCCCGCCGGAGAGGGTCTCCGGCACGCGGGCCTGGTCGGTGCGACGGTCGATGACCATCAGGTCCAGACCGGTCTTGCGGGCTCCGCGGGCCGAGTCGTCCCGCATCAGCTCGAGGTCGGAGCTCGAGAACAGGGCGAGCCGCGTGTTGGCGGCGGCGATCACGTCCTCGAAGCGGCGCATGAGCACGTAGGTGGACAGCTGGATGCGGCGGCCGTCGGCGGAGCGGCCGGTGGCGAGGTCCGCGACGCGCACGACGGTCGCGGCCTCCTCGCTGACGGCACGGACCCGGGCGACGGCCTCGCGCAGGCGGGTGAGGGCGCGCTCGCTCGCGGAGGCGACGGAGGAGAGATGCCCGGCGGTGCGCTCGGCCGCCGCGGCGGCGTCCTCCGCGCGGGCGAGCTGCTCCCGCGCGGTCGTGCCTGCGACCTCCGCCGCGGCACGCGCCTGATCGCCCGGGTCGGTCTCGCGGATGCCGTCCTCGGCGAGACCGTCCTCGAGCCGTGCCTGCTCGGTGCGGCGGGTCTGCAGGAGAGCCTCGAGCTCACCCCTGGCCTGCGGGGGCAGGAGGGCCGCGCGGACGGCGTCATCGCCCGAGAAGTCACCGAGCGCGACCTCGGCGGCGAGCTCGCGGGCACGCGCGGCGGCCTGGTCCGCGGCCAGGTGCGCCTCCCGGAGCTGCTGGGCGGCGCGGCCCGCGCGCTGATGCGCACGTCGCCGCTCGGCGACGGAGCCGGCCGGGCCGCGGGCCTCGTCGACACGGGCGGCGTCGGCGTCGAGGGCGGTGGTCTGCTCCGCGAGCGCGGTCTGGGCGGTGCCCAGGGCGAGGGCGAGCTCCTCCTTCCGGGAGGCGAGGGCCCGGCTGCGCTCATCGTGCTCCTCGATCTGCGTCTCGAGGGCGGCAGCGCGGGCCAGCTGCTCCTGCAGGGCGGCGACACGGGCCTTCGCCGTCCTCTGCGCCGCGAGCGCGGCCTCCGGGTCGAGACCCCCGGCCTGTTCCGCGGCGGCCTCGTATCGGCTGGTCGCGACGCTGAGCGCCTCGCGCGCGCTGCCGAGGGCCGCGTCCTTGTCCTGACGGGCCCGCTCGGCGGCATCCACGGCGTCGGCGTCGACGTGGCCGGCGCCGGGTTCGGCGGGGTGCGGGTGCTCGGTCGCACCGCAGACGGGGCATTCCTCCCCGCGGCTCAGCGAGAGGGCGAGCTCCGCTGCGAGGCCCTGGTTGCGGCGGCGCCTCAGGTCCTGTTCGGCGTCGATCGCGTTCTGGGAGGCGGACAGCGCCGCGGCGACCTGCTCGCGGGCGGTCTGGGCCACGGCGGCGAGCTTCTGCGCGCTGCGGGCGTGCGCGAGCTTCTGCTGCGCCGCCTCGAGGGCGAGGCGCGCATCGGCGAGGCCGGCGGCGGCGGTCTGGGCCTCTTGCCGCTGCACCTGCAGGACCTCGCGCTCGGCGGGTCGCGCGTCGATCTCGGCGGTGAGGCGGGTGAGATCCGCCTGCCGCCGATCGAGCTCCTCGGCCGTCCGGGAGAGAGCGTCCCGGCGCCCCGTGAGGCCTGTCTCGAGCTCGACGAGGGCCCCCAGCTCTCCCGCACGCACGGCCTCCTCCCGGATGCGGTCCTGGAGGGCGTCGAGCGCGTCCCCGCGCCCCTCCAGCGCCAGCAGGTCCGGCGCGTCGGCGTGCTTCTCACGCAGCTGTGCGAGGGTCCGCGCCGCCTCGTCGGCCGCAGCGAGGGCGCGGTCGCGACGGGCGATCGCCGTGGCGACGGGCTGCGCGGCGCTGTCGGCGTCCAGGCGCATCCGCGCCTGACCGGCGGCGGCCTCGCCGTCCCGGAGCCGGGAGGCGAGCTGGTCCAGG
>NZ_JBHLSV010000018.1:0-77259 GCF_042434575.1 Brachybacterium hainanense | reverse complement strand
CCCGCAGCGCCCCCGCTCCCGCCGTGCCGCGTGCTCCCGCGGTGCCGTCCGAGCCCGCGGTGCAGGCCGGACCCGGGACGCCGCCCGTGCCTGCGGCGCCCTCGGCTCCCGTCACGCCCTCGCCGCTCGCTCCGAGCGGGACGCCGCCCTCCGGCACCCAGCAGGTCCTGCTGTCGGGCCGTCTCTGCGGGGCCGGGCATGCGAACCCCCCGGAGCTCATGGGCTGCCGCGTCTGCGGACGCACGCTCGTGGGCCCCTCGCGGACGGTGCCCCGCCCCCTGCTGGGCCGGGTCGAGCTGAGCACGGGGGAGAGCTTCCCGCTGGACCGCTCGGCGATCATCGGCCGGCGGCCGCGGGCCTCCCGCTTCAGCGGGCACGAGGTGCCTCAGCTGATCACCGTGCCGAGCCCGCAGCAGGACATCTCCCGCTCCCATGTCGAGCTGCGGCTCGAGGGCTGGCACGTGATCGCCGTGGACCTCGGGACCACCAACGGCACCGCGCTGCTGCGCGAGGGCATGGATCCGCGGCGGCTCGCGCCGCAGCAGGGCACCGTGCTGCGGGACCTGGACATCCTCGATCTCGGGGACGGGATCCGCCTGCGGCTGAGGGAGGGCGCATGAGTCGCAGACCGCCCTCGCAGCCGCCCGCGCTGCCCGGCTACCAGTACGAGAAGCTCCTGGGGTCGGGCGGCTTCGCCGACGTGTTCCTCTACCGCCAGGCCCGGCCCCAGCGGCTCGTCGCCATCAAGGTGCTGCTGGCGAGCGTCGCCGATGAGTCGGTGCGCCGACAGTTCGACGCCGAGGCCAACGTCATGGCGACGATGTCGACGCATCCGTCGATCGTCACGATCCACACCGCGGACGTCTCCACCACCCAGCGTCCCTTCCTGGTGATGGAGTACTGCCCGCGCCCCAACTACGGGGTCCGCTTCCGGCGGGAGCGGATCACCGTGGCGGAGGCGCTGCGGGTCGGCGTGCAGATCGCGGGGGCCGTCGAGACCGCGCATCGCGCAGGGATCCTGCATCGCGACATCAAGCCGGCCAACATCCTGGTCACCGAGTACAACCGGCCGGCGCTCACGGATTTCGGGATCTCGATCGTCGACGGCGGCGGGGACGGCCTCGAGGACTCGCAGGGCATGTCGATCCCGTGGTCCCCGCCCGAGTTCTTCCGGGACCCGCCCCGCGCCGATGTGCGGTCCGACGTCTTCTCCCTCGCGGCGACCGTGTACTCGCTGCTCGCCGGGCGCACCCCGTTCGAGACGGCCGGTCAGCGGAACACCGCGACGGATCTCATCGGGCGGATCTCCTCGCAGCCCCTGGCCCCCCTCATGCGTCCCGACGCCCCCGAGGCGCTCGACCGGGTGCTGTCGATCGCGATGGCGAAGGATCCGGCCGGCCGCTACGACTCCGCGCTGTCGCTGGGCCGGGCTCTGCAGCAGATCGAGATGGCCATGTCCCTGCCGATCACGCAGATGGACGTCCTGGACGAGCGCGGCGCTCCCGCGCATCCGGACGGGGACGATGACGAGCTCGACGCGCACACCCGGATCCGCAAGGTCTCCACGATCGACCCCGAGGCGCCGCCGAGTCCGCAGACCGCGCCTCCCGCCGCGCCGACTCCCTCCGGTCCGCCGGGATTCGACCCCTATGCCGGGGTCGCCCCCGCTGTCGTCACCGGCGCGCGCCCGAGCCCGGCATCCGTCGAGCAGACCGGCGACTCGACGATGCTGCGCCCCGCCGCGCCCCCCGGCGTCCCCACGGGATCCCCGGGCGAGCCGGGGACGGACGCCCGTCCCGCAGCACCGCGGCGGACGCCTGCCTGGCCCTTCGTGCTCGTCGCCGTCGTCCTCGTGCTGGGCCTGGGGCTCGGCGCCACGGTCGCGGCCCGCACCTGGTTCCCGCAGGAGCAGGAGCCCGTGCCGACCGCGAAGGTCCAGGACGCCGACGGCGGCAGCTCGACCCTGTCCCCACCGGAGAAGGTCGAGATCCAGCTGGTGCCCGGCACCGTGGACGGCATCGAGAAGGCCCGCGTCTCCTGGGCCCCGGGCGAGGGCGCGTGGGAAGGGGACACCTACCAGATCCAATGGGTCAACCTCGGGCCCGGGTACGAGAGCTACGAGGCCCTGCAGGACGAGAAGGTCCACGACTCGCACATCGTGGACGTCCCGCCCAACCAGCCCGGGGCCTGCATCCAGGTGCGGGCGGTCCGCGACGACGGCAGCGCGAGCCCCTGGACCGAGGAGACCTGCCTGCAGGGCGGCTGAGCGACCGAGGATCCATGAGGACAGCAGCCCGCCGCGGCGGGCCGGAGGAAGAGTGCGCCGCAGGGCGCGATGAAGGAGGGCAGGAGCATGGCATCGACGATCTCCGTCGAGTTCTGCGGCGAATGGTTCCGGGTCGCGGAAGGGGACGAGCTGACCATCGGACGCGAGGCCGATCTCAACGTCGACGACGACAACCCCTTCCTCCACCGCAAGTTCCTCACGATCGTGCAGGTCGACGCCCTGTGGTGGCTCGTGAACATCGGCTCGCGGCTGTCGGCGACGATCACCGACGGCACCGGTTCGATGCAGGCCTGGCTCGCACCCGGCGCCCGCATCCCTCTGGTCTTCGACGAGACGAAGGTCGTGTTCACCGCGGGCCCCACCACCTATGAGCTCTCCGTCCACGCCGAGTCCCCGGAGTTCGAGCGGACCCTGAGCGCGAACGACCCGGTGGGGGAGACGACCGTCGGCTCGGTCGCGCTCACCGAGAGCCAGAAGCTGCTGATCCTCGCCCTGTGCGAGCCGATGCTCACCCGCGACGGGACCGGCATGAGCGCGGTCCCCACCTCGGCGCAGGCGGCGGACCGCCTGGGCTGGCCTCGCACCAAGTTCAACCGCAAGCTCGACAACGTGTGCGACAAGCTCGACCGCCTCGGCGTGCGCGGCCTGCGGGGCGGACCGGGGAAGCTCGCGAGCAACCGCCGCGCCCGCCTCGTCGAGCATGCGGTGTTCTCGCGCCTGGTCACCGCGGAGGACCTGCCGCTGCTGGACCGGGCCCACGAGGCCGTCGACGAGGATTGAGAGCGGACCGGACCTGAGACCGGACGAGACCCGAGACCGGACGAGAGCTGAGCTTCCCCCATGCGCATCAAGCTGACCCTGCGACGGCCCGAGGACCGGATGACCGACCTCGAGGTCACGGCCGACGCCACCGCGACCGTCGCCGACGTCGCCGAGGCGCTCTACCGCGCCGACCCGATGCGGGCCGGCGCCGAGGCTCCCGGCGGCCTGACCCTCCAGGTCCAGGACCCCGGGGCCGGTCCCGGAGCGAGCGGGGTGCGCTCCCTGGACCGCGAGGTCGACCTCATCCAGGCGGGGCTGCGCTCGGGGAGCGTGGTCTCGATCGCCCGCTCCAGCAGCGAGTACGCGACCCGCGCCGAGTCCCGGGGTGCCGCGGTCGCCCTGCTGCGCGTGCTCTCCGGGCCCGAGTCCGGACGGGAGTTCCCGCTGCCCAGCGGCTCGAGCGTGATCGGACGCGAGGGCGACGTCGACATCCGCATCGCCGATCCGATGCTCTCCAAGCGGCACGCCCGCATCAACGTCTCCGAATCCGTCGAGATCGTGGACCTGCAGTCCTCCAACGGCGTGCTCATCGGCGGCCAGCGGGTGCAGCGCGCCGGCATCGGGCCGGCGGACACCGTGCTCATCGGCGACACCACCTTCGCGATCGTCTCCCTGCAGCGGATGGGGGGCACCGCCCCGAACTCGCCCGTGGTCGAGTTCAACCGGGCGCCCCGGGTGGTCCCGCGCTTCCCCTACCGGCCGCTCAAGGCGCCCACCCCGCCGAAGGAGCCGCAGCCGCAGTTCTTCCCGATCTTCATGATGTTCGCGCCCATGATCATGGGCGGCTTCATGTTCGCGATGACCCGCAGCCCCTTCTCGCTCATGTTCGTGTTCATGATGCCGATGATGGCGACGGCCGCCTACCTGAACCGGCGCCTGCAGAACAGACGGCAGCTCGAGCGGCAGATCAAGAACTTCGAGGACGGGCTCGCCTCCCTGCGGCGCCGGGTCACCGAGGCGCAGGACGTCGAGCGCTCGGTCCGCCTGGCGGAGAACCCCGCGGCCGCGGCGACGGTCGACGCGGCCTTCCGTCTGGGACGCCTGCTGTGGACCCATCGGCCCGAGCACAACCAGTTCGGAACCCTGCGCCTGGGGCTCGGGGTCGCCGAGTCCCGGGTCGGGATCTCGATGCCGGGGGAGAACGACGCGATCCCGCGGTACTGGGACCAGCTCGAGGACATGTACGAGGAGTACCGGCTGCTGGCAGGCGTCCCGATCGTCGCGGAGCTGCGCTACGCCGGGAGCATCGGGGTGGCCGGGCACGGCGAGGAGGCCGACGGCGTCGCCCGGGGCCTCGTCACCCAGATCTTCGGGCTGCACTCCCCGGCCGATGTCGCGATCGCCGCGATCACCTCCCGCTCCTCGCGCGAGTCCTGGCAGTGGCTCAAGTGGCTGCCCCACACCTCGAGCCCCCACTCGCCGCTGGCCGGGGACCACCTCGCCGACACGCCCGGCCGCGGCGCCGCGCTGCTGTCGAGGATCGAGGAGCTCATCGAGCAGCGCAGCGGGGGAGCACCTGCCGCGCTGCGCACCCCCATGACCGTCGACGTGACGGCGGAGGCTCCGATCCCCCCGGAGCCGGTGACCCCGGCGCTCGTGGTGATCATCGAGGACGATGCTCCCGTGGACCGGGCGCGGCTGGTGCGCCTGGCGGAACGGGGCCCCGACGTGGGCGTCCACATCATCTGGTGCGCCGCGAACGTGCTCGCGCTCCCGGCCGCCTGCCGCACCTACATCTCCGTGGACGAGGCGGTCGAGGGCGGCAGCGCGGGTCATGTGCGCCTGGGCGACCAGTTCTATCCCGTCTCCGTGGAGACGGTGTCGGTGGAGGTCGCCGCGGGCGTGGCCCGCCACCTGTCCCCGGTGGTGGACGCGGGCGTCCCCATCGACGACGACTCCGACCTCCCGCGCGCCATCTCCTATCTCAAGCTGGCCGGCATGCCCATGGCCGAGCAGCCCGCCGCCGTGATCGAGCGGTGGAAGGAGAACCACTCGCTGACCCCGCGCGACGGCTCCGAGCCGGTGCGTCGCAAGCACGACGCGGACCTGCGCGGGCTGATCGGTCACAACGGCCAGGATGCCTTCCACCTGGACCTGCGTACGCAGGGGCCGCATGCCCTCGTCGGCGGCACCACCGGTGCCGGGAAGTCGGAGTTCCTGCAGGCCTGGGTGATGGGCATGGCCACCGCTCACAGCCCTGACCGGGTCACCTTCCTGTTCGTGGACTACAAGGGCGGCGCCGCCTTCGCCGATGCGATCACGCTCCCGCACGCGGTGGGCCTGGTCACCGATCTGTCCCCGCACCTGGTGCGCCGTGCGCTCACCTCCCTGCGCGCCGAGCTGCACCACCGGGAGCATCTGCTGAACCGGAAGAAGGCCAAGGACCTCGTCTCCCTCGAGCGGACCGGGGACCCGGAGGCCCCGCCGAGCCTGATCATCATCGTCGACGAGTTCGCGGCGCTCGCCAAGGAGATCCCCGAGTTCGTGGACGGCGTCGTCGACGTCGCCGCCCGCGGCCGCTCCCTGGGCCTGCACCTGATCCTCGCCACCCAGCGTCCCGCGGGCGTCATCAAGGACAACCTGCGCGCGAACACCAACCTCCGCATCGCCCTGCGCATGGCGGACGAGGCGGATTCGAAGGACATCCTGGGCGATGTGATGGCGGCCCACTTCGATCCGGGCATCCCCGGGCGTGCCGCGGCGAAGACGGGGCCCGGCCGCATCGCGACGTTTCAGACCGGCTATGCGGGCGGGTGGACCACCCATGAGCCGGAGCAGGCGCGGATCGACATCGTCGAGAAGGACTTCGGCACCGGGGAGCAGTGGGACATCCCCGCCCCGAAGACGGCCGCGCCGAAGGATCCCGGTCCCAACGACATCTCCCGCATGGTCCGCACCATCCGGGCGGCCGCGCACGAGGCCGGGGTCCCCGCCCCGCGCAAGCCCTGGCTGTCGGAGCTCGCCCCCGCCTACGACCTGTCGCTGCTGCCCAGCCGCCGCACCGACGAGGACCTGCTGATCGGCGTGATGGACGTGCCCGAGGACCAGGCGCAGCCGACCGTCTCCTACCTGCCCGACCGCGACGGGAACATGGCGATCTACGGCACCGGCGGCTCCGGCAAGTCCACGACGCTGCGCACGATCGCGATCTCCGCGGCCTCCACCGTCCGAGGCGGTCCGGTGCAGGTGTACGGCCTGGACTTCGGCGCCTCGGGCCTGTCGATGCTCGAGGAGCTCCCGCACGTCGGCTCGATCATCTCCGGTGACGACGAGGAGCGGGTGATCCGCCTGCTGCGCACGCTGCGGGAGACGGTCGACTCGCGCTCCCGTGCCTTCGCGGAGGTGCGGGCGGGGAGCGTCGCCGAGTACCGGGAGCTCGCCGGCGCCCCGGACACGCCGCGCATCCTCCTGCTCGTGGACGGCATGGCGGCCTTCCGCGAGGCCTACGACTACTCCTCCCTCAGCCGATGGTTCACGACCTTCGTGCAGATCGCGACCGACGGCCGGCAGGTCGGGGTGCATGTGATCGTGACCGGCGACAGGCCCAACGCCATCCCCGCGTCCCTGGGCTCCTCCATCCAGCGTCGGCTGATCCACCGGATGGCCTCCGCCGACGACTACGGCGCCTTCGGCGTCCCCAAGGACGTGCTGGACGGCTCCTCGCCCCCGGGACGCGCGATCCTCGACGGGCATGAGGCGCAGATCGCCGTGCACGGCGGCGACTCGAACGTCGCGATCCAGTCCCGGGAGGTGACCGAGCTCGCGAAGGCCATGCGCCGCGCCGGCCTGCCGCAGGCGCCCGCGATCGAGCGGCTCCCCGAGCGGGTCGAGCTCTCCCGGCTGCGCCCCGTCGTCGACGGGCGGCCCGTGCTGGGGGTGGGCGACGAGACGCTCGCGGAGGTCGCCTTCGAACCGCGCGGCGCCTTCATGGTCACGGGCCCGATGGCCTCGGGACGCACCACGGCGATGCTCACGATCGCCAGCTCCCTGAAGGCGATGGAGCAGCCGATGCGGCTGGTCCGCTTCTCCGCTCGCCGCACGCCGCTGACCGGCCTGCCCGTGTGGGATGTGGAGGCCTCCGATCCCGAGGCGGTGCGGGATCTGGTCGGCCAGCTGCGCCAGACCGTCGAGTCCGGGGCCGTGGCCGAGGGGCGGCTCGCGCTGTTCGTCGACGGCGTCGCCGACTTCACGGGCAGCGGCATCGAGAACGACCTGGACAAGCTGATCCGCGCCTGCACCCGGGAGGGGCAGTTCGTCGTCGGCGAGAACGAGTCGGCGTCCTGGTCCCAGGCGTACGTTCTCGCGCAGCCCTTCAAGGCGGGGCGTCGCGGCGTTCTGCTGCAGCCGGGGGAGAACGACGGGGACATGCTCCTGGGCACCCCGCTGGGTCGGATCCGCCGGGCGGACTTCCCGCCCGGCCGTGGCTTCCTCGTCCATGGCGGGCGTGCTGTCAAGCTGCAGGTCGCCCAGCGCACCGAGCAGCTCTGAGCCCGGCTGGGCGCGAGTTGTCCACATGGGTACTCCTCCCCATCGCTCGCGCGCCCGCCGGTCCCTACAGTGGCACTGTCGGGACCGGCGCACGCGTCGACGGTCCGTGAGGTCAACACCGCGAGAAGGGGCAGGGCATGAACAGCAACCAGGGCATGGCCGTCGAGGAGGTCCGCCAGATGGCGGCGCAGCTCCGCGACGCCGCCGAGGAGATCGGCGCCATCGAGCGGGAGCTCACCGGCGGACTCGAAGGCGTGGACTGGACGGGGCCGGATGCGGACCAGTTCCGCGGGCAGTGGAGCGGCGAGATGGTCCCCGCTCTCCAGCAGATCATGCAGGCCGTCGCGGACCTCGGCGAGACCGCGGACCGCAACGCGGACGAACAGGCCCGGACCTCCTCGAGCTGAGGCGGGCCGTGCAGGGCGGGCTCAGGCCCGTCGCTTTCCGCGGCGCGCCTCGGTCGGCCTGGTAGATTGTCGTCGCCAGTGAGGTCGAACGGAGCCCGTCCATGCCCCAGCAGTTCACATACCCCAGCGCACAGTTCCCGGGGCCGCCTCGCATCGGCGTCGACGCCCCCGAGGACTGGGAGGCGCTCACGGTGCCCGGCGTGCACATCGCCCTGGCACAGCCGCGCGTCGACGGACGATTCCGCGCGAACGTCGTGGTGACGGTGCAGCGGTTCGGGCCGGAGTTCGGGATCGAGCAGGCCCGGGCCGGTCTTCTCCAGCGCAAGGCCGAGCTCCCGGAGCTCGAGGAGCTCGGCACCGGGGAGATCGAGGTCGACGGCCGCACCTGGGTCGCGAGCGAGTACGGCTACACCCAGCCCGGCAGGCCCACCGTCGTGCAGGCGGCTCGCTATACGGTGGTCCCGCGCGGGGAGGTCGCCGTCGACGTGGTCGAGCTCGTCGGCAGCTGCGGGGCGGACTCCGCCGATGAGGAGATCGAGCTGCTGCGCGGGATCCAGGACTCCATCCGCATCGTCGCCGACTGAGAAGCCGACGCGGAAGCAGGTGCCCCGCCCATCGCGGCGGTGCAGGGACGGGCCGTCTCCTCCGGGAGGCGGCCCGTCCTCGTGCATGGGGACCTTTCCGCCCCGCATTGCGAGGGCCCACGGATGTGGAAAACCGATGGGCTGAGAACCCGTGCTGACCTGCTCGTACGCTGTGGGGAGGAGCGATGGGGACTTCTCCCCATGGCTCGGCGGAGACGCCCGACCTAGGGTTGTGGCATCACCTCGGGAGAGCGTCCGGGGGTGCGGGTCGATCGAGGCGGAACCACCGCCGCGGGGCCTGGAACGTCCACCACGATGAAGGGGAAACCATGAAGAAGGGTATGAATCCCGGAGCCGTCCAGCAGATGGCGAGCCAGACCTCGGCCGCCGGCGAGGACATCCGCGCCAAGTTCGACGCCGCGCTGAGCCGCGTCGAGGAGCTCGACTGGACCGGCGACGACGCCGACACCTTCCGCGGGGAGTTCGCCGACTCCATCGGCCAGCTCGTGCAGGCGGTCGTCCAGGGCACGCAGGACTTCGCGGATCGGGCGAACTCCAACGCCCAGAACCAGATCGAGACCTCCGGCGCCTGACCGGAACCGGCCCCCACCTCACGCAGCACACACCAGCGAACCGCAGGAGAACACCATGGCATTCCAGGGAATGGACATCGAGGCCGGCCGCGACGTCGCCGCTCTCATCACCACCACCGGCTCGGAGATCCTCGACATCATCGACCAGGTCACGAGCGTCGTGAACTCGGTCGAGTGGGTCGGACCGGACTACGACCAGTACGTCTCGGACTGGGGCTCCTTCGTCTCCGGGCAGGTCTCGAGCCTGACCGAGGCCTTCCAGGCCAAGGGCGATGCGCTCACCCAGCAGGCGGACCAGCAGGAGGGCACGTCCCAGCAGGGCTGACGCCGGGGCCTTCCCACCCCACCCCCTCCTCCTCGTAGGGCCCTTCCCCGCTGTCGCGGGGAAGGGCCCTCGTCGTGCATCCCGGGGACGGGGCAGGTGCCGGGCCGGTCAGCGGTAGTTGATGAACTGGAGAGCGACGTCGAGGTCCTTGCCCTTGAGCAGGGAGATGACGTCCTGCAGGTCGTCGCGGCTCTTGGAGGACACCCGCAGCTCATCGCCCTGGATCTGGGCCTTGACGCCCTTGGGGCCCTCGTCACGGATGATCTTCGCGATCTTCTTCGCCTCGTCGGAGGCGATGCCCTCCCGCAGCGCGGCCACCAGGCGGACCTCCTTGCCGGACTGCCGGGGCTCGCCCACCTCGATCGCCTTGAGCGAGATGCCGCGGCGCAGCAGCTTGGTCTGCAGCACGTCGAGCACCGCGAGGACGCGCTCCTCCGCATTGGCCGTCATGACGATGTCGTCGCCGGAGAGCGTGAGGGAGGCACCCGTGCCGCGGAAGTCGTAGCGCTGCCCGACCTCCTTCACCGCCTGGTTCACGGCGTTGTCGACCTCCTGACGGTCGAGCTTGCTGACGATGTCGAACGAGGAGTCGGCCATGTCCGTCTCACCTTTCGCTGGAGGCGGCGCCCGGCGGCGCCGCGAGGAGCAGGGCCGCGCGGGTGCGCGACGGCACCAGCCTATCCGGGCTCCGCCGCCAGGGCGCTCTTCGGGGGAGAGGCGTCCTGGCCTGGGAGCATGCGGCGCGCTCGGGTGCGACAGGGCCGGACGGAGGGGGTGTCCCGACCGCCTGTGATCAGCCTCATGGGCTCAGGGGCCCTCTCGGGTTCGCGCTCGCGGCGAATCCCCCGTATGCTGATCCAGGTCCGCCAGCAAGGCTCCGAGAGACAACGGAGAGGGCGCTGGAGGTCTTCCCGGCAGGTTACCCGAGTGGCCAAAGGGGGCTGACTGTAAATCAGCTGGCTATGCCTACGGGGGTTCGAATCCCTCACCTGCCACGCCGCGGATCGCAGAGATGTGATCCCAGGCACCGGAACAGAAGCGAGTTTGCGCCGATGGCGCGGACGAGGTAAAGTTCTCGGGGCTTGCCCTGATAGCTCAGTCGGCAGAGCATCTCCATGGTAAGGAGAAGGTCAAGGGTTCGATTCCCTTTCAGGGCTCTGATGGATGTGGCGGCCCGGTCTCATTCCCGAGATCGGGCCGCTTCCACCGTCAAGCCGGGGTAGCTCAGACGGTTAGAGCGCACGACTCATAATCGTGAGGTCGCGGGTTCGATCCCCGCCCTCGGTACCACACCGGTGGAACGCCGGAGTGCATGTTCAGACCCCCGAGAAGGGGACCCACGCGGTGCGTCGGCCGGCGCGCCCCACAGGAAAGAGGCCAGCCGTGGCGAGCAAGAGCTCTGACGTGCGTCCCAAGATCACCATGGCGTGTGTTGATTGCAAGGCGCGCAACTACATCACCAAGAAGAACCGCCGCAATACCCCGGATCGGCTCGAGCTCTCGAAGTTCTGCCCGACCTGCGGGAAGCAGACGGCTCACCGCGAGACCCGCTGACGCGGAGCATCGCATGCTGTGAAGGCCACATGGGAATCATCCCGTGTGGCCTTCCTGCGTTTCACCGGAACCCTTCCGACATAGGACACTGGGACGGACACCGCGGCGCCCGCGGAACCCGCCCACCCCCGAGGAGTCAGCCCATGGCCACCGCACCGGATCCCTCCTTCGCCGGCCGCACCTACCCGCCCGGCCCCGTCCACGTGGTCTCCGCCGCGAAGATCATCGAGTTCGCGCGCGCCACCGGTGCCTCGGCCCCGATCCACACCGACGCCGAGGCGGCACGTGCCGCGGGTCATGCCGATGTCGTCGCGACCCCCACGTTCCTCGTCTCGCTGGCCCAGCAGACCGAGGCCCAGTACATCGAGGACCCGGCCGCCGGGATCGACTTCACCCGGGTCGTCCACGGCGAGGAGTCCTTCGAGCTGGAGCGGCCCGTCGTCGCCGGCGACCGGCTCGTGCCCACGCTCACGGTCGAGCGGGTCCGGTCCGCGGGCGGCCACACCATGGTCAGCACCCGGGTCGACATGGCCGACCCCGCGGGAGAGCCTGTCGCCGTCGTCCGCAGCATGCTCGTCGTGCGCGGCGAGTGACGTCGCCCACCCCGCCCCGCGAGAGGACCCCGTACACGTCATGACCCTCATCACCACCGCCACCCTCGGACAGCTCGAAGCCGGCATGCAGCTCGCGAGCGCGCGCTACGAGATCACCCGCGACACCCTCGTGCGCTATGCCGGGGCCTCCGGCGACTTCAACCCCATCCACTACAACGACGCCGCTGCGACCGCCGCCGGCCTGCCCGGCGTGATCGCCCACGGCATGCTCACCATGGGCACCGCCATCGAGGCCGTCGCCGCCTCGCTCGGCGACGGAGCGCGGATCACGAGCTACTCCACCCGCTTCTCGAACCCCATCCCCGTTCCCGCGACCGGCAGCGCGATCCTCGAGGTCGCCGCGAAGATCGCGAAGGTCGATGCGGACGCCGGCACCGTGCAGCTGACGCTGGACGCGACCGTCGACGGCACCGCGGTCCTGGGACGGGCCCGGGTCGGCGTGCAGGTCCAGGCCGACCCGTCCTCGCAGGACCGATGAGCTCGGCCCCGCAGCAGGCCCCGGGCCCGCTCGACCCCGGCGCATCGACCGGGGCGGCCCCCGGGCGTCCCCGCCTCGCGGACCTGACCACCCTGCGCATCGGCGGCAGCATCCGCACCCTGGTGCGGGCCCGCACCCAGGAGGAGCTCATCGCGGCCGTCGCGTCGGCGGACGAGAGGGGCGAACAGCTGCTCGTCCTGGGAGGAGGCTCCAATCTCGTCGCCTCCGACGCCCCCTTCGAGGGGACCGTCGTCCTCGCCGAGGACCCGCAGGCCCCGCCCGTGCTGAACGCGACCTGCGAGATCCCCGCCTCCGGCGAGCCGGACGGCATCCCTGCTGATCCCGCGGAGCTGACCCCGCTCGAGGCGACCTGCGGCGGTGCGCTCGTCGAGCACTTCGCCGGGACCGGCTGGGACGATGCCGTCGCCTACGCCGTGGCCCGCGGCATGATCGGGATCGAGGCTCTGTCCGGGATCCCGGGGACCGTCGGCGCCACGCCGATCCAGAACGTCGGCGCCTACGGGCAGGAGGTCTCCCAGACCATCGCCCGCGTGCGCACCTATGACCGCGACGACCGCCGGGTGCGCACCTTCTACGCGGCCGACTGCGCCTTCGCCTACCGCGACTCCCTGTTCAAGCGCACCCCGTACGGGGGGCCCGTCCCCTCCGCGACCGGGCGCTACGTCGTGCTGTCGGTGACCTTCCAGCACATGATCGGCAGCCTCTCCGCCCCGATCCGCTACGGAGAGCTGGCGCGCCGGCTCGGCGTCGAGGCGGGGGCCCGGGCACCGATGACGCAGGTGCGCGAGGCCGTGCTCGCCATCCGTGCCGGGAAGGGCATGGTGCTCGACCCGGCCGACCACGACACCTGGAGCGCCGGCAGCTTCTTCACCAACCCGATCCTGCCCGAGGAGCAGGCCCGCACCCTGCCCGAGGGCGCGCCGCGCTTCCCGGCGGGGGAGGGGCACGTCAAGACCAGCGCGGCGTGGCTGATCAGCCAGGCCGGCTTCGACCGCGGCTTCTGCGTGGGCCCCCGCGCCTCGCTCTCGACCAAGCACTCCCTCGCGCTGACCAACCGCGGCGGCGCCGGCAGCGAGGACATCGCCGAGCTCGCCCGCGCCGTGCGGGCAGGCGTGCAGGAGCGCTTCGGCATCCGCCTCGAGCCGGAGCCCGTCCGGCTCGGGATCGACATCTGACCACGCGGGGCGACCCGCGCCCCCGGAATCTAGGATGGCAGCGGCCGCGACCCGGCCCGCCGCCCCGTCCCCTCACAGGAGGCCCCGTGAACGTCACCGACCAGTCCATCGCCGATCTCGATCCGGACATCGCGCGCGTCCTCGACCGCGAGCTCGCCCGCCAGCAGCGCACGCTGGAGATGATCGCGTCGGAGAACTTCGTGCCGCGGGCCGTGCTGCAGGCGCAGGGATCGGTGCTCACCAACAAGTACGCCGAGGGCTACCCGGGCAAGCGCTACTACGGCGGCTGCGAGGAGGTCGACGTCGCCGAGCAGATCGCGATCGACCGCGCCACGGAGCTGTTCGGCGCCGAGCACGCCAACGTGCAGCCGCATTCGGGCGCGACCGCGAACGCCGCGGTCATGCACGCCCTCGCCCGCCCCGGCGACACCCTCATGGGCCTCTCGCTCGCCCACGGCGGTCACCTCACCCACGGCATGAAGATCAACTTCTCCGGCCGCCTCTACGACATCGCCGCCTACGAGGTCGATCCGGCCACCGGCCGCGTCGACATGGACAAGGTCCGCGAGCTCGCCCTCGAGGCCCGTCCGAAGGTGATCGTCGCCGGCTGGTCCGCCTACCCTCGTCACCTCGACTTCGCCGCCTTCCGCGCCATCGCGGACGAGGTCGGCGCGCTCCTGTGGACCGATATGGCGCACTTCGCGGGGCTCGTCGCCGCAGGCCTGCACCCGAGCCCCGTCCCGCACTCCGACGTCGTCTCCACGACCGTGCACAAGACCCTCGCCGGGCCCCGCTCGGGCCTGATCCTCGCGAAGGAGGAGTGGGCCCGGAAGATCGACTCCGCCGTGTTCCCGGGGCAGCAGGGCGGCCCGCTCATGCACGTGATCGCGGCGAAGGCCGTGGCTCTCAAGGTCGCCGGCTCCGCGGACTTCGCCGAGCGCCAGCAGCGCACCCTCGACGGCGCGAAGATCCTCGCCGAGCGTCTCCAGCACACCGACGCGCGCGAGTCCGGGGTCAAGGTCGCCTCCGGCGGCACCGACGTGCACCTCGTCCTCGTGGACCTGGTCTCCTCGAAGCTCGACGGCCAGCAGGCCGAGGACATCCTCCACGAGGTCGGCATCACCGTGAACCGCAACGCGGTCCCCAACGACCCGCGTCCCCCGCGGGTCACGTCCGGGCTGCGCATCGGCACGCCGGCACTCGCGACCCGCGGCTTCGGCGCCGAGGAGTTCTCCGAGATCGCCGACGTCATCGCCCTCGCCCTGACCGGCGGCGCGGACCTCGAGTCCCTGCGCCGGCGCACCGCGGCCCTCGCCGATGCGAAGCCGCTGTACGCAGACCTGCAGCAGTACTGATCGGCCCGCGGGGCCCGGCCGTCCCGGCCGGGCCCCGCCCCGTCTCCTCCTCATCGACCGGCCGGGACCGGCCGCCCTGGAAAGGACCCCCATGACCGCGCAGATCCTCGACGGCCGCGCCACCGCGAAGACCATCACCCAGGAGCTCTCCGAGCGCGTCGCCGCCCTGCGCGAGAGGGGCGTCGTCCCCGGCATCGCGACCGTGCTGGTGGGCGACGACCCGGGCTCCGCGCTCTACGTGGGGATGAAGCACCGCCGTTCGGAGTCGATCGGCATGAACTCGATCCAGGTCGAGCTGCCGGGCGACGCCGCGCAGGCCGATGTCGAGGAGGTCATCGACCGTCTCAACGCCGATCCGGCCTGCCACGGCTACATCGTCCAGCTCCCGCTGCCGGGGCATCTGGACACCGATGCGATCCTCGAGCGCATCGACCCCGACAAGGACGCCGACGGCCTGCACCCCACGAACCTGGGCCGGCTCGTGCTGAACGTCAACGCCCCCATCGCCTCGCCGCTGCCGTGCACTCCGCGCGCCGCCATCGAGCTGCTGCTGCGCCACGACATCGACCTGAAGGGGAAGCACGTCGTGGTCGTGGGCCGCGGCGTGACCATCGGCCGCTCCGTGGGCCTGCTGCTGACCCGCCGCTCCGTGAACGCGACCGTGACCCTCACCCACACCGGGACGCAGGATCTCTCCGCGCACCTGCGTCGGGCTGACGTCATCATCGCCGCGGCCGGCGTGAAGCACCTCGTCCGCGCCGAGGACGTCAAGCCCGGCGCGGCCGTGCTCGACGTGGGCGTCACCCGCGGGGAGAAGCATCCGGAGACCGGGAAGTACGCGGTGCACGGCGACGTCGACCCCACGGTCGCCGAGGTCGCCGGCTGGCTCTCCCCGAACCCCGGAGGCGTGGGGCCGATGACGGTCGCGCTGCTCATGACCAACGTGGTCGAGGCCGCGGAGCGGGCCGCCGGGATCGAGCCGTCCGGCGCCTGAGACCAGCTCCTGACCAGCGGCGTCGATGGGGACTGCTCCCCATCGACGCCGCTGGCGCATCGGCCTACGCTGACGACGTCGAGGCAGGCCGAGCGGAAGCGAGGAGGTGGACCCATGGAGGCGTTCCTGGGAATGGACGTCGAGCAGGCGTCGGCGCACGGCGACCTGCTCGAGGTGCGAGCAGGACGGATCATGGATCTGGGGGACCGGCTGCGTGCGTGCGCGGGAGGGGTCCGCTGGACCGGGCCCGATGCGGACGCGTTCCGGGCCGGGGTCGAGGCAGCCCGGGCGCGCATGTCCGCGACCGCCGGGACGCTGCGGTCCGACGCCTCGGCGATCCGTGACCAGGCCGCTGCGCAGGACAGCGCATCGGCCGCGGAGGGCGGGGGAGCGGGGGACGGGGGAGCCGACGGCGGCACCAGCGCGTTCTTCCGGGGGCTCGCCAGCGGGCCGTACGACGATCCCGGCGACGACATCGCCCCCATCGGTGCGGAGGACATGACCCGCCCCGAGGACTTCGTCATCCCGCATTCGATCGACCAGCTCATCGACAACCTGAACATCGCCAACGAGCAGCAGACGCCGGAGGCGACCTCCATCCGGGTCCAGGCGATCGTGGGGGAGGACGGGCAGACGTGCTACGTCGTCTACGTCCCCGGCTCGTACGGGGACGCCGGGAATCTGCTCAATCCGTCGGACACCGGGGCCAATCCCAACGACTGGAACCAGAACCCCGGCGCGCTCCTGGGGCAGGACACCGACTCCCGCCAGGCGCTCATCGCCGCGATGGAGGCCGCCGGCATCCCGCAGGGGGCCGATGTCGTCCTCGCCGGGCACTCCCAGGGCGGGATCGTGGCCTCGAACCTCGCCGCGGACCCGCACTACAACGGCGGTGATCAGGGCTGGAACATCACCGATGTCATCACCGTCGGCTCGCCGGTCGAGAACGCCGCGGTCCCCTCGAGCACGAGCACGATCAACTTTGCCCACGTGGGCAACGGCATGCTCTTCACGGACGGCTTCCACCCCGGGGACATCGTGCCGGCGCTCGACGGGAACCCCTACGCGGACCCGGCGATGCCGTCCTCGCCGAACCGTCACGAGGTCACTTTCGACGCCCCGGGGGCGTGGGACGGGGACCCGTTCGTCAACCATGGGATCCAGCACTACAGCGATAGCATCGAGGGGGCCCAGGGAGGGGCGGCGGACACGATCGCCGCCTATCAGGACTCGGAGTCGATGCAGAACGTGCTCGGCGACGGCGCACAGGTCATCGACACCGTGGACGTCGGCGTGAGTCGCGCGGACGGGACCTACTGACCGCGATCCCCGGGGCGGTCGCGGCACGGGCACGGTGCTCCGGCGCCGAGGAGAACCGCGGGTTCTCCGCTCGATCGTCGGTGCGCCTGGGATACTGGGCGGCATGAGCATCACCATCGCCACAGTGAACGTGAACGGACTGCGGGCCGCCGCTCGCAAGGGAATGCCCGAATGGATCGCCGCGACCAGCGCGGACGTGATCACCATGCAGGAGGTCCGGGCGCCCGACGAGCTGGTCGGGCCGCTGATCGGGGACGGCTGGCAGGTGGTCTCCGAGGCCTCGAAGCTGAAGGGACGCGCCGGCGTCGCCATCGCCGTGCGGGATGAGCTGCAGGAGAAGGCGGACCTCGCCGGGGTCCGCCACGGGCTCCCCGGCCTCGAGGAGGACGCGCACACGGGTCGCTGGCTCGAGCTCGACATCGCAGACCCGCTGGGCGACGGCCGCACCCTCACCGTCATCTCCTGCTACATGCACTCCGGCAACGTCGAGAAGCCGCAGACCATGATCGACAAGTACGCCTTCCTCGACGTCATGATGGAGCACCTGGCCACCCTGCGCTCCGACGGCCGCCACGTCCTCCTCACCGGTGACCTCAACATCGCCCACAGCGAATGGGACATCAAGAACTGGAAGGGCAACCTGAAGGTGGCCGGCTTCCTGCCGGAGGAGCGGGCCTACCTCACCCGCCTCATGAGCGAGCTCGACTGGGTCGACGTGCACCGGACCCTGCACGGCGACGGCCCCGGCCCGTACACCTGGTGGTCGCAGCGGGGCAAGGCCTTCGACAACGACTCCGGCTGGCGGATCGACTACGAGGTCGCCACCCCCGACCTCGCCGCCCGGGCGACGACGGCGCAGGTCGACCGCGCCCCCAGCTACGACACGCGCTGGTCCGACCACGCGCCGCTGGTGATCTCCTACAGCTGAGCGGCGCCGGGACGCCGCGCCTGCTGCGGACTGAGCCGCAGCAGGCGCGAGCGTCAGATGCGGCCGCGGATGACGGCCTGCTTGACCTCGGCGATCGCCTTGGTGACCTGAATGCCGCGCGGGCAGGCCTCGGAGCAGTTGAAGGTCGTGCGGCAGCGCCACACGCCCTGCTTCGAGTTCAGGATCTCCAGGCGCTGCTCCCCGGCGTCATCGCGCGAATCGAAGATGAAGCGATGCGCGTTGACGATCGCGGCCGGACCGAAGTACTGGCCGTCGGTCCAGAACACGGGGCAGGACGAGGTGCAGGCCGCGCACAGGATGCACTTCGTGGTGTCGTCGAAGCGTTCGCGCTGCTCCGCCGACTGGAGGCGCTCCTTGCTGGGCTCGTGCCCGTGGGACACGAGGAACGGCATGACCTCGCGGTAGGAGTCGAAGAACGGCTCCATGTCGACGATCAGGTCCTTCTCGACCGGCAGGCCCTTGATCGGCTCGACCGTGATGGGCTTCGCGATGTCGAGATCCTTGAGCAGGGTCTTGCAGGCCAGGCGGTTGCGGCCGTTGATGCGCATGGCATCGGAGCCGCAGACGCCATGGGCGCAGGAGCGGCGGAAGGAGAGCGACCCGTCATGGTGCCACTTGATCTCGTGCAGCGCATCGAGGACGCGGTCGGTCCCGTGCATCGTGACGGTGAAGTCCTGCCAGACGGTGCCGGCCTCGTTCTCCGGGTTGAAGCGCGCGATGCGCAGGGTCACCTGGAACGACGGGATCTCCCCGGCGCCCTGGGCCTGGGGCTTCTCAGCGACGGCGGTCATCAGAACGTGCGCTCCTTCGGCTCGTAGCGGGTGATGACGACGGGCTTCGTGCCCAGGCGGATGCCCGTGCCCTCGAAGCCCTCCTCACCCGGCAGGGTGCGGTAGGCCATGGTGTGCCAGAGGTAGTCGGCGTCGTCGCGCTTGTCGAAGTCCTCGCGGAAGTGACCGCCGCGGGACTCCTTGCGGTTCAGCGCGCCGATGGTCACGACCTCCGCGAGGTCGAGCAGGAAGCCGAGCTCGACGGCCTCGAGCAGGTCGAGGTTGTACCGCTTGCCCTTGTCCTGCACGGACACGGTCAGGTAGCGCTCCTGCAGCTCGGCGATCTTCGCGAGCGCCACGCGGCAGGTCTCCTCGGTGCGGAACACCTGGACGTTCGCGTCCATCGTCTCCTGCAGCTCGCTGCGGATGTCGGCGATGCGATCGGTGGTCGCGGGACGATCGCGCAGGCGCTCGAGCAGCTCGACGGTGGGGGCCTCGACGCCGTCCTCGAGCTCGGCGAGCTCCACCTCCGCGGCATGCTCCGCCGCGTAGATGCCGGCGCGGCGGCCGAACACGTTGATGTCCAGCAGCGAGTTCGTGCCCAGACGGTTGCCGCCGTGCACGGAGACGCAGGCGACCTCGCCGGCCGCGTACAGGCCCGGGATCACATCGGTCTCGTTGCGGAGGACCTCGCCCTTGATGTTGGTGGGCATCCCGCCCATGCCGTAGTGCGCGGTGGGGAACACGGGCACGGGCTCCGTGTACGGCTCCACGCCCAGGTAGGTGCGGGCGAACTCGGTGATGTCCGGGAGCTTCGCGTCGATGTGGGCGGGCTCGAGGTGCGTGAGGTCCAGCAGGACGTAGTCCTTCTTGGGCCCGCAGCCGCGGCCCTCGCGCACCTCGTTGGCCATGGCACGGGCGACGACGTCACGGGGGGCGAGGTCCTTCAGCGTGGGCGCGTAGCGCTCCATGAAGCGCTCCATCTCGCTGTTGCGCAGGATGCCGCCCTCGCCGCGGGCGGCCTCCGACAGCAGGATGCCCAGCCCCGCGAGGCCCGTCGGATGGAACTGGAAGAACTCCATGTCCTCGAGCGGGATCCCGCGCCGCAGCGCCATCGCGGGCCCGTCGCCGGTCAGCGTGTGCGCGTTGGAGGTGGTCTTGAACATCTTGCCGAATCCGCCGGAGGCGAAGACGACGGACTTGGCGCGGAAGACGTGGATCTCGCCGGTCGCGAGCTCGTAGGCGACGACGCCGCTGGCGCGCACGTCCTCGTCGGAGCGGGGGTCTCCGGTCATGAGCACGTCGAGGACGTAGAACTCGTTGTAGAACTCGACGTTCTGCTTGACGCAGTTCTGGTAGAGGGTCTGCAAGATCATGTGGCCGGTGCGGTCCGCGGCGTAGCAGGAGCGGCGCACGGGGGCCTCCCCGTGCTCCCGGGTGTGTCCGCCGAAGCGGCGCTGGTCGATCCGTCCCTCCGGGGTGCGGTTGAAGGGCAGGCCCATCTTCTCGAGGTCGAGGACCGCGTCGATGGCCTCCTTCGCCATGACCTCCGCGGCGTCCTGGTCCACGAGGTAGTCCCCGCCCTTGACCGTGTCGTAGGTGTGCCACTCCCAGTTGTCCTCCTCGACGTTCGCGAGGGCGGCGCACATGCCGCCCTGCGCGGCGCCGGTGTGGGACCGGGTCGGGTAGAGCTTGGTGAGCACGGCCGTGCGGGCGCGCTTGGAGGACTCGAGGGCCGCGCGCATGCCGGCTCCGCCGGCCCCGACGATCACGACGTCATACTTGTGGGTCTGCATGAGTCAGCTGGCTCCGTTCAGTCCGTGCAGATGGAGGGGAGGAGATCAGGGTTCGCCCCGGCCGGGCAGGGGTCGAAGGTGAAGATCACGAGGGTCCCCAGGACGATGGTGATGATCGCGGCGGCGTACAGCAGCGCCTTGAGCGCCAGCCGCAGCCGCGGGCCGTGGGCGTAGTCGTTGATGATGGTCCGCACGCCGTTGCCGCCGTGGATCATCGCCAGCCACAGCATGAGCAGGTCCCAGGTCTGCCAGAACGGGGAGGACCACTTGCCGCCGACGAAGGCGAAGTCGATGCGGTTGACGCCCTCGCCGAGCCACAGGTTCACGAACAGGTGGCCGAACACGAGGATCACGAGCAGGACGCCGGAGGCGCGCATGAAGACCCACGAGAGCATCTCGGAGTTCAGCCCGCGCATGCCCGTGCGACGGTAGCGGGTGCTCGGATCCGGGATCGAGGTGGTGGAGGTCGGCATGGGGATCACGCTCCGAACATGTGCATCAGCTGACGGGGGACGAATCCGGCCATGAGCACGACCCACAGCCCGACGACCACCCAGAACAGGAGCCGCTGGCGCTGCGTCCCCTGGGACCAGAAGTCCACCAGGATGATGCGCAGGCCGTTCAGGGCATGGAAGAGGATCGCGCCGACCAGCCCGATCTCCCCGAGCCCGAACACGATCGTCTTGTAGTGTCCGATCACCTCGTTGTACGCCTCGGGCGACACGCGCACGAGCGCCGTGTCGAGGACGTGCACGAGGAGGAACAGGAAGATGAGCATTCCTGAGATGCGGTGAGCGACCCAGGACCACATTCCCTCGCGTCCGCGATAGAGCGTCCCGGACTGGGCTGATGCCACGGAGTCCTCCAGTTACGACAGTCTTCGCCGAAGTGGTTCGAGCGTCGAGGACGTCGGTGCGGACAGCATCGAGGCGACCCCGACGTCGCCTTCGGCAGGGGCGGTTTCAGCCTAGCACCGTGTCAGCATCCTCAGCCCCGCTGAGCTGGTGCGTCGACGCCCGGAACAGCCCAGTAGGCTTCGCACATGCCACGCTCCCAGACGTCCTCCGCAGCGTTCGATGTGTCCGGCCAGACATCCGATGGCCCGCTCTCGGGCGCCTCTGTCAGAAAAAGCCCCTTCGTGCCGGTGATCCCTGCGGGGGGCTCCGGCACGCGGCTGTGGCCGCTGTCTCGTCGGGATCGCCCCAAGTTCCTCCTGGATCTCACGGACTCGGGTCGCAGCCTGCTGCAGCAGACCGTCGATCGCGTCCTCCCGCTCGCGGACCGGCCGCCGCTGGTGATCACCGGCCGCGCCCATGCGGCCGAGGTCGAGACGCAGGTCGGCTCGGATGCGCGCGTGCTCGCGGAGCCGAGCCCCCGCAACTCCATGCCCGCGATCGCGCTGGCCGCCGCCGTCGCCGAGCGCGAGGACGCGGACGCGGTGATCGGCTCCTTCGCCGCGGACCACCTGGTCGAGGACGCCGCCGCCTTCGCGGGAGCCGTCGAGAAGGCCCGGGCCGCGGCCGAGCGCGGCTACCTCGTCACCCTGGGCATCACCCCGACCGGCCCGGCGACCGGCTTCGGGTACATCGAGCGCGCGGCGGACGGCGCCGCCGGGGCCGACCTCGCCGGCAGCGGCGCCGGCGCGGTGGTCCGTTTCGTGGAGAAGCCCGACCGGGAGCGGGCCGAGCAGTTCCTGGCCACCGGGCGCTTCTCCTGGAACGCCGGCATGTTCGTGGCCCGCGCGGCGATGCTGCTCGACGCCCTCGCCGAGCAGATCCCCGCGCTCGCCGCGGGCGCGCGCGAGCTCGCGGCGGGCATGGGGACCGAGGAGGAGCCCGCGCTGATGGCACGGATCTGGCCCACCCTGACGAGCATCGCGATCGACCACGCCCTCGCGGAGCCCCTCGCCGCCCAGGGCCGGGTCGCGGTCGTCCCCGCGGACTTCGACTGGGACGACGTGGGCGACTTCGCGGCGCTCGCCCGTCAGCTGCGGGCGGGCGAGGCCGGGCCCGATGTCGTCGTGCTCGGCGATGCCGCGGTCCTCGCGGAGGACTCCCGGGCCACCGTCTACAGCGGATCCGCGCGCCCCGTCGCGCTCCTGGGCGTCCAGGGCGTCAGCGTGGTGGAGACGGAGGACGTCCTGCTCGTCCTCGCCGATGAGCGGGCCCAGGACCTCGGGGCGCTGGTGCGTGGACTGCCCGCGGCCGGCCTCGGCCATCTGGGCTAGTCTGCCGGGGCGGGAACGGACGGACGGCGCAGGAGGCGGACCCAGGTGAGCCAGGTGGAGCAGATCGGCACGGCGGTGCTCACGGACGTGCTCGGCGGGGACGGGATCATCGCCCGTGCGCTCGAGGAGCGGCGGGAGGAGCTGCGGGCGATCCGCCGGCATCTGCACCGTCACCCCGAGCTCAGCCACGAGGAGTTCGAGACGACGGACTATGTCGTCGCCCAGCTGGAGTCGATGGGCCTGGCCCCCGTCCGCATGCCGCGCACCGGCGCGATCTGCGACATCCCCGGCTCGGATCCGAGCCTCGGCGCGGTCGCCCTGCGCGCGGACATGGACGCCCTCGGCATCCCCGAGCTCAGCACCGCCTCCTACCGCTCGCAGGTCGAGGGCGTCTCCCATGCCTGCGGCCACGACGTGCACATGAGCGCCGTCCTCGGCGCTGCCATGGCGCTGGTCCGCGTCGCCGAGGCCGGACAGCTGCGCCGCACCGTCCGCCTGGTCTTCCAGCCCTCGGAGGAGAAGCATCCCTGCGGTGCGCTCGAGCTGCTGGGAGAGGGCGTCCTCGAGGGCGTCGAGTCGATCTTCGCGCTGCACTGCGACCCGGGCGTCGACGTCGGGCACGTGGGTCTCAAGGCAGGCCCGATCACCTCGGCGACCGACCCGGTGCGGGTGCAGCTGCGCGGCGCCGGAGGACACACCTCGCGCCCCCACCTGACCCAGGACCTCGTGTACGCGCTGGGCTGCGTCATCACACAGCTCCCCGCCGCGCTCACCCGCCGGATGGACCCGCGCAGCGGCGTGAACCTCACCTGGGGCTCCGTCCACGCCGGCAGCGCCTTCAACGCGATCCCGTCCTCGGGCTCGCTCGAGGGGACGCTGCGCTGCCTGGACCACGATGCCTGGGACCTCGCCGAGGAGCTCCTCGAGGAGCTCGCCGCGGACCTGGTGCGCCCCTACGGCGTCGAGGCGCTGGTCGAGCACGACCGCGGGGTCCCCCCGGTGGAGAACGACCGGTTCAGCGTGCAGGTCCTGCAGGCGGCGGCGAGCAGCGTGCTCGGTCCCGCGAACGTGGACCCGACCGCGCAGTCGCTCGGCGGGGAGGACTTCGCCTGGTACCTGGAGAAGGTCCCCGGGGCCCTCGCACGGCTCGGCACCCGCACGCCCGGCGGACGCACCTTCGACCTCCACATGGGCGATCTGATGATCGACGAGCGGGCGATCGGGATCGGCGCCGGGGTCCTCGCCGCGACCTGCGTGCAGCGGGACCTCCCGCTGCTGTGAGCGGGGGAGCCGGGCCCGAGCCCGCCCCAGCGACGATTGCATAACGGTTCGACCCGGCCGCCCCGAAGCACTCCGCGGACGTGCCCGCGCGGGCTATTGTTCCGGTGCATCCTCGGCGGCGCGCATCCCATCCCTCCCACTCCTGAGGACCGGGATCATCGGCGCCTGCCTCACACCCTGGAGGTCCCGTGAAGAACTTCGCCCGCATCGCCGCCGTCGCCGGCATCGGTGTCCTCGCCCTCTCGTCCTGCGGATCGGCACCGGAGCCGGTCGCCGAGGGCGGCAGCGACGGAGGCGGCGACCAGGCCGCCTCCGATTTCAAGGCCTGCATGGTCTCGGACTCGGGCGGCTTCGACGACAAGTCGTTCAACGAGTCCGGCTACACCGGGCTGCAGAACGCGAAGGAGGAGCTGGGCATCGCGACCGCGACCGCGGAGTCGACGGATCCGGCGCAGTTCACCACCAACATCGACAACCTCATCGCCCAGGACTGCAACCTGATCTTCACGGTCGGCTTCCTGCTGGCGCCCGCGACCGGCTCGCAGGCCGCGGCCAACGAGGACGTCGAGTTCGCGATCATCGACTCGACCGCGCAGGACGAGAACGGCGAGGCGATCGAGCTCCCGAACGTCAAGCCCCTGTCCTTCGACACGGCGCAGGCCGCCTATCTCGCCGGCTATCTCGCGGCGGGCACCTCGAAGACCGGCAAGGTCGCCACCTACGGCGGCATCCAGATCCCGACCGTCACCATCTTCATGGACGGCTTCGCCGACGGCGTCGCGAAGTACAACGAGGTCCACGGCACCGACGTCCAGCTGCTGGGCTGGGACAAGGCCAGCCAGAAGGGCTCTTTCTCCGGGGACTTCGAGGACCAGTCCAAGGGCAAGGCCCTGTCCGACACCTTCTACTCGCAGGGCGCCGACATCGTCATGCCGGTCGCCGGCCCCGTCGGCTCCGGGACCCTGGCCTCCGCCAAGGAGGGCGAGGGCCGGTACGTGATCTGGGTCGACACCGACGGCTACGAGTCGATCACCGACGAGTCCGCGAAGCCGCTGATCCTCACCTCCGTCCAGAAGGGCATCACCACCTCCGTCGAGGACGTGACCCGCGACGCCGAGGGCGGGAGCTTCGAGAACGAGCCCTACATCGGCACCCTCGAGAACGGCGGAGTGGGCCTCGCCCCCTACCACGACCTCGACGCCATGGTCAGCGACGAGCTCAAGGGCGAGGTCGAGCAGCTGCAGAAGGACATCGTCGACGGCACGATCGTCGTGGAGTCCGCGGCCTCCCCGCAGAACCTCTCCTGAGCCATCGGGCCCGACCGGCCCGCACGGCAGATCGACGGCCCCCGGACACCCACCGGGGGCCGTCGGGTCCCGCCCGGCGAGATACCATCGCGCCGCAGGCACACCCGTCCCGCGAGGAAGAGAGCACGCGTGAAGCTCGAGCTCCAGGGCATCACCAAGGTCTTCGGGACCTTCGTGGCCAACGATTCGATCGACCTGGTCGTCCAGCCGGGGGAGATCCACAGCCTGCTGGGCGAGAACGGCGCCGGCAAGTCCACGCTGATGAACGTCCTCTACGGCCTGTACCGCCCCGACGGCGGGCAGATCCTGCTGGACGATCGTCCCGTGCACTTCTCGGGCCCGGGCGACGCGATGCGCGCCGGCATCGGGATGGTCCACCAGCACTTCATGCTCGTCCCTCCGTTCACCGTCGCGGAGAACGTCGTGCTGGGCCACGAGCCCACCTCCGGCGGCCTCCTCGACCTCGCCAGCGCGCGGCGCACCGTCCGCGAGATCTCCGCGCGCTTCGGCTTCGAGCTCGACCCCGACGCCGTCGTCGAGGACCTGCCGGTCGGCGCGCAGCAGCGCGTCGAGATCATCAAGGCGCTGTCCCGCCGCGCCGAGATCCTCGTCCTGGACGAGCCGACGGCCGTGCTGACCCCGCACGAGACCGACGAGCTCATGGAGATCATGCGGCAGCTGCGCGACGACGGCACCTCGATCGTCTTCATCACCCATAAGCTGCGCGAGGTCAAGGCCGTCGCGGACCGCATCACCGTGATCCGTCGAGGGAAGGTCGTCGCCGTCGCGGACCCCTCCGCCGACCAGACCGAGCTCGCCTCGCTCATGGTCGGCCGCGCCGTCGAGCTGAGCCTCGCCAAGGAGCCCGGGACGCCCGGGGACGTCGCCCTCGAGATCCGCGGGCTCGGCGCCGTCGACGCGGACGGGCTGCCCACCCTCGACGGGATCGACCTCGACGTCCGCCGCGGGGAGATCCTCGGGATCGCCGGCGTCCAGGGCAACGGCCAGACGGAGCTGACCGAGGCCCTGCTGGGCCTCGAGAGGACCGCGCACGGCTCGATCCGGCTGCACGGCACGGAGCTCGTGGGACGCAGCACGGCCCAGATCATCGACCGGGGCGTCGGCTTCGTCCCCGAGGACCGGACCCACGATGCGCTCGTGCCCGACTTCACCGTCGCCGAGAACCTCGTCCTGGACCAGCACGACCGAGCCCCCTACGGCTCCCTCCTGTCGCTGCGCCCCGCGGCCATCCGTGCACGCGCCGCCGCCGACGTCGCCGAGTACGACGTGCGCACCGGATCGATCGACGACCACGTCTCGACGCTCTCGGGCGGCAACCAGCAGAAGGTCGTCATGGCCCGGGCGCTGGGCCGGGACCTCTCGCTGCTCATCGCGAGCCAGCCCACCCGGGGCGTCGACGTCGGCTCGATCGAGTTCCTCCATCGGCGGATCATCGCCGAGCGGGACAAGGGCACACCGGTGATCATCGTGTCGACCGAGCTCGACGAGGTCATCCAGCTCTCCGACCGGATCGCCGTCATGTACCGCGGCAGCATCCTCGGGATCGTCCCGGCCGACGAGGACCGCGACGTGCTGGGCCTGATGATGGCCGGCTACACGGTCGAGGCCGCGCGCGAGGCGGTGGCCGCCGGAGCCCGCACCGAGGACTCCCAGCTCGTGGACGAAGGAGAGATCGCATGAGCGCGAAGCCCGCCCCGGAGCAGGGCCTCGCCCAGCGCATCGCCCGCGGGGACCTGCTGGTCGTCGTGATGGCCTTCGTCTTCGCCTTCCTCATCGGCTCGGCGCTGATCCTGGTCTCCAACGTCGAGGTCCGCACCGCGGCCGGGTACTTCTTCGCCCGGCCCCAGGACACCGTCCGCGCCGCCTGGACCGCGATCACCGAGGCGTACGCCGCGATGTTCCGCGGCGCCGTCTTCGACAGCAACGGCTTCAGCAAGGTCGCGGACGAGCTCCGCGAGCGCGGAGGGTCCGGCACCTACGTCCTGGTCCCCGCCCTCGCCCGCGGCATCAAGCCGCTGCTGGAGACCCTCACCGTCGCCACCCCGCTGATCATCGCCTCCGTCGGCATGGCGGTGTCCTTCCGCTCGGGCCTGTTCAACATCGGCGGCACCGGCCAGCTCATCATCGGCGCCACCGCCGCCGGGTACGTCGGCTTCTCCGTCGATCTGCCGCCCGTCCTCCACCTGCTCGCCTGCCTGCTCGCCGCGATCATCGCGGGCGGCCTCTACGGCGGGATCGCGGGCTGGCTCAAGGCCCGCTTCGGGGCCAGCGAGGTCATCAGCACCATCATGCTGAACTGGATCGCGACCTACGGCCTCGCCTTCGCCCTGACGACCGCCGCCTTCACCGGCGCGAACCAGGCGCAGCCCACCTCGCCCGCCGTCGGCGCGGACGCCCGCCTGCCCCTCATCGCCGGGGACGACCATCGCCTCCACGCCGGCCTGCTCGTCGCGATCGCCTCCGTCGTCTTCCTGTGGTGGCTCATGAACCGCTCCACGCTCGGCTTCCGCTTCCGTGCCGTGGGGTCCAACCCGCGGGCGGCGGAGGTCGCCGGCATCGACGTGGGCCGCAGCGCCATCGGCATCATGCTCGTCGCCGGCGCTCTCGTGGGCCTCGCCGGCGGCGTGCACGTCCTCGGCACCGAGCAGCGGCTGACCGGCTCGATCGCAGGGACCATCGGCTTCGACGCGATCACCGTCGCGCTGCTGGGACGCTCGGGGCCCGTCGGCATCCTGCTGGCCGGCGTCCTGTTCGCGGGCCTGTCCACCGGCGGGCGCTTCATGGAGTCCTCGCAGGGCACCCCCATCGACCTGGTGCAGGTGATTCAGGCGCTCGTGGTGCTGTTCATCGCCGCCCCGCCCCTGGTGCGGTACCTCATCGGCCTCGGCTCCGTCGACCGTCCCGGACGGCCGCGGCGCGGGAGGAAGACCTCGCAGGAGACCCCGGCGCAGACCGCGACCACGACGGGAGAGAGCGCATGAGCACCGCGACCCTCGACAGCCGCCCGGAGGCGCCCTCGGCTCCGCAGCGCCGACCCGGCTGGTGGCATCTGCCCGCCTCCCTCGCCGTGCTGAGCCTCCTCGCGCTGCTGGTCTTCGGGGTCGGCGCGCCCCGCGGGAGCCGCACCGCCTTCCGGATCGCGGAGGACGGCGATCTCAACCCCGGCGGGATCCTCCCGCACGACGTGATCCTGCCCACCGGCCCGACGGCGATCGTCTGCGCCATGCTCGCGCTGCTGATCGCCGCCGTCCTCGGGGCGACCGCCGCGACGGCGCGCCCCCTGCCCGGCCGGCTGCGCCCGGGCCTCACGATCGCCTTCGCGCTGCTGTGGGTGACCGCCTTCCTCGCCTGGGCCTTCCACGGCTCGACCGTCGCCCTCGGCGCGATGCTGCAGACCATGATGGTGCTGGCCGTCCCCCTCGCCTTCGGCGCCCTGTCCGGCGTCCTGTCCGAGCGCGCAGGCGTCATCAACATCGCCATCGAGGGGCAGCTCCTGTTCGGGGCGTTCGGGGCGGTGCTGCTGGGCTCCATGACCGGCAGCGCGTGGATCGGCCTGCTCGCCGCGCCGGTCATGGCGCTCGTGATCGGGGCGGCGCTCGCCCTGTTCGCCGTCGGCTACCAGGTCCAGCAGATCATCGTCGGCGTGGTGCTGAACGTCTTCGCGATCGGCCTCACGAGCTTCTTCTTCGGCACCGTGATGAAGCAGAACCCCGGGACGTTCAACGCACCGCTGCGCCTGCCCACGATCCGCATCCCCGTGCTCGCGGACCTCCCGATCATCGGCCGGGTGCTGTTCGAGCAGACGGTCCTGGTCTACCTCATGTGGATCATCGTCGTCCTCCTCACGATCGCGCTGTTCCGCACCCGCTGGGGCCTGCGCGTGCGGGCCGTGGGCGAGCACCCCCGCGCCGCGGACACGGTCGGCATCGACGTCAACCGCACCCGCTGGTCCAACGTCCTGCTGGGCTCGGCCGTCGCGGGCCTCGGCGGGGCGACCCTCACCATCGGCACCGGCGTCGCCTTCGGCGAGGAGATGAGCGCAGGCAAGGGGTACATCGCCCTCGCCGCGATGATCCTGGGCCGATACCATCCGGTGGGCGCGCTCGCCGCGGCGCTCCTGTTCGCCTTCGCCGACGCCCTCCAGCTGCGGCTGGGAACCCTGCCCGCGGGGACGGGCGCCGGCATCCCCAGCCAGTTCCTGCTCATGCTCCCGTACATCGTGACCCTCTTCGCGGTCGCCGGCGTCGTGGGACGCGTGCGCGTCCCCGCCGCCGACGGCATCCCCTACGTCAAGCAGTGAGGACTCCGTGACCTCGAACGAGACTCCCTCCGATCCCGTGCCCGGCGGCCCGGCACCGACCGCCCCCGAGCCCTTCCCCGCTCTGCTCGCCGCCGCCCGCGCCGTGGCCGAGCGTGCCTACGCCCCCTACTCCGGATACCGGGTGGGGGCGGCCGCGCTCGCCGACGACGGCCGCACCGTGGCCGGCTGCAACGTCGAGAACGCCGGCTACGGCGTGACGCTGTGCGCGGAATGCGGGCTGATCAGCGACCTCGTCGCCGGCGGCGGCGGGAGGATCACCCATGTCGTGTGCGTCAACGGCCCCGGCGAGGTCATCATGCCCTGCGGCCGATGCCGTCAGCTGCTGGCCGAGCACGCCGCCCCCGGATTCACCATCCTCACCCCCGCGGGGACGCGGGACCTCGAGGGCCTGCTGCCGCAGTCCTTCGCCGCCGCCGACATCGACGCAGGACGGGACCGATGAGCACCACGACCCCCACCTCCACCGCGGGCGACGAGATCGTCGAGCCCTTCGACGCCATCGACGTGATCCGTGCCAAGCGTGACGGCGGGAAGCTCGAGCCCGCCCAGATCGACTGGGTCGTGGACGCCTACACCCGCGGCGTGGTCGCCGAGGAGCAGATGTCCGCCCTGGCCATGGCGATCTTCCTCCACGGCATGGAGCGCGAGGAGATCTCCCGCTGGACCGCGGCGATGATCGCCTCGGGCGAGCGGATGAGCTTCGACGCGCTCAGCCGCCCCACCGCCGACAAGCACTCCACCGGCGGTGTGGGCGACAAGATCACCCTGCCGCTGGCCCCGCTGGTGGCGGCGTTCGGCGTCGCCGTCCCGCAGCTGTCGGGCCGCGGCCTCGGACACACCGGCGGCACCCTCGACAAGCTCGAGGCGATCCCCGGCTGGCGCGCGGCGCTGAGCAACGACGAGATGATGGCGCAGCTCGAGGGCGTCGGCGCCGTCATCTGCGCGGCCGGCAGCGGCCTCGCCCCGGCCGACCGGAAGCTGTACGCCCTGCGGGATGTCACCGGCACGGTGGAGTCCATCCCCCTGATCGCCAGCTCGATCATGAGCAAGAAGATCGCCGAGGGCACGGCCAGCCTGGTCCTGGACGTGAAGACCGGGGCCGGCGCCTTCATGCGCGAGGAGGCCGATGCGCGCGAGCTCGCCCGCACCATGGTCGACCTCGGCACCGATGCCGGCGTGCGCACCGTCGCGCTGCTCACGGACATGTCCGCGCCGCTGGGGCGCACGGTCGGCAACGCCCTGGAGGTCCGCGAGAGCCTCGAGGTGCTCGCCGGCGGCGGACCCGCCGACGTGGTCGAGCTGACCCTCGCCCTGGCCCGCGAGATGCTGGCGAGCGCGGGCCGGCCCGATGCCGACGTCGAGGCCGCGCTCGCCGACGGCCGCGCCATGGACGTCTGGCGCGCGATGATCGCCGCCCAGGGCGGCGACCCGCAGGCACCGCTGCCGGTCGCCGCGCACACGCAGGAGCTGCGGGCCCGGCAGGACGGGACCGTGCGCGGGCTGGATGCGATGGGCATCGGCGTCGCCGCCTGGCGGCTCGGCGCGGGACGCTCGCGTCCGGGGGAGTCCGTGCAGGCCGCGGCCGGGGTGGAGATCCGGCGGCACATCGGCGAGCCGGTGCGTTCCGGGGACGTCCTCGCCGTGCTGCACACCGACACCCCCGGGCGCTTCGGACGCGCGCTGGAGGCGCTTGAGGACGCCTGGGACATCGCTCCGGAAGGGACGGGGACCGCGTCGCGGAGCATCGTCCTGGATCGGATCAGCTGATCCGCAGGGCCTGCCCGACCGGCAGGGTCAGGCCGACGGCTCCGACAGCAGGGACCGAAGGTGCGGCAGGATGTGCCGTGTCATGAGCGGGGCGAGGCGCCGGCCGGCGGCGTCCGCGTCGAGCGGGCACCAGAACAGGTCCTCGAGCTCGGCCTGCACCGCGACGTCCCGGGGCAGGACATCGGGCGGGGCGAGGAAGACGCTCGCCTCCACGCGCGTGCCCGGCTCATTGGCCGCGACCTCGTCGAAGCGTCCCAGCAGCTCCAGATCCTCCGGGTCCAGGGCGACATCGAGCTCCTCGAGGACCTCGCGCACGGCCGCCTCCGCGGCGTCCTCCCCGGGCTCGAGCTTCCCGCCGACCTGCATGTAGGAACCGGTCCCTCGTTTGCGCACGGAGAGCAGCTCCGGACCGCTGGGGCCCTCGCGCAGGAAGCAGACCGCGGCGATGCGCAGCACCGTCTCGGCACCTCCGGCCGCGGCATGGTGCTGCTCCGCCTCGGCGAGGTCCGCGAGGGAGCGCAGCGCACGGACCCCCTCGTGCAGGCCCACCGGTCGCATGCCCGCAGCGGTCCAGGCGGCGATGTCCCCGGCCTGGTCCCCGGCCAGTCCCCAGCCGCGGCGCAGCAGCGTGAGCGGCGGCTTCCGGGAATCGCGCAGATCGCGGGCGAGGCGGAGGCCGAACACGAGCGGGGTCGGACGGTCGAGCACGAGCGCATCGGCGAGCAGTCCGAGGGCCGCGAGGGGCGGGAGGAGCCGGGCGGCGAAGATGCCCTCCGCGACGATCAACCGCTCCTCGCCCAGCGCGAGCCGCGTCGAGCCGGTGCGCCGGGAACGGGGGATCGAGTACTCGGGGAGGTCCGCGGCGCCGTCGTGGGCGAGGGCCGTGAGCGCGGCGAGTGCCTCGCCCTCGTTCCAGGAGGCGGGATCGTCCCAGTCGACGATCCCGAAGCGCCGGGGCAGACCCGGATCGTCCTCGTCCCGGTAGAAGTCGTCGAGGGCGACGAGGGGGAGCCCGCTGCGCCGCGCCATCATGCCCTTGCCGCTCCCGGAGGGCCCGGCGACCAGGACGATGCGACGCGGAGGGCGGGGGCGGGGCGCGGGGTCGATCATGGGTGACGATTCTAGACGTCCTGCCCGGCTCCCCTCACCGGGAACGTCGAGCAGCGGACGCCGACGCCGGTCCGGCTGGCTCCTCCTCGCGGACGCCGCCGCGCCGTCCGGTCGGGAGCGGGCCGGGTTCCGCTGCGCCGGTGCGGAGCGGACGGCGATGCGATGGGACCGCGATAGGACCGCGATAGGACGAGGAGGAGCGGGCGACGGGGAGAGACGCGGAGAGGGGACGCGCTGTCGGAGAGCATGTCGATCATGGACATGACGTCCCTGCTCTCTGCGAGCATCTCCCCGTTCTGCGGCCGGGGATGGTCGCGAGGATCGTCGTGGACCGCGCGAGCCCCGCGCTGATCAGGCAGGAGGCGGCGGCCGGGTCCCTGCCGACGATCCAGGGGACCCGGGCGTCCACCGTCATCCCGGAGGTCCCGCCGCGCCGCTCAAGGTCACGGAAACCTATCAGAGAGAGGAGGCGGCGCGGCTGCGGGGCCCGCGGGCCCGGGCCGCGTGCGAGGATGCGGGACATGACCACCCCGGACCGCTCCCCGCTCGCCCCGATGATCGACCACACCCTCCTCAAGCCCGAGGCGACCCGCGCCGACGTCGAGGCCCTCGCCCGCGAGGCGGAGGAGCTGGGCACCTGGTCGATCTGCGTCTCCCCGTCGATGCTGCCGGTGGAGACCACCGTGACGGTCGCGACCGTCTGCGGCTTCCCCTCCGGCAAGCACACCAGCGCGATCAAGGCCGCGGAGGCCGCGGGCGCCGTCGCCGCGGGCGCCGAGGAGGTCGACATGGTCATCGATGTGGGCCGCGCCCGCGACGGGGACTACGAGGCGGTGCGCGCGGACATCGCCGCGGTCCGTGCGGCCGCCCCCGCCCCCGTGGTGCTCAAGGTCATCATCGAGTCCGCCGCCCTGTCCGATGAGCAGATCGTGGGCGCCTGCCGGGCCGCGGAGGCCGCGGGCGCGGACTTCGTGAAGACGTCGACGGGCTTCCACCCGGCAGGCGGCGCGAGCGCCCATGCGGTCGCCCTCATGCGCGCGACGGTCGGGGACCGTCTCGGAGTGAAGGCCTCCGGCGGGATCCGCACCCGGGAGGCGGCAGAGGCGATGGTCGCCGCGGGCGCATCCCGGCTGGGCCTGTCCAGCTCCCGGGCCATCCTCGACGCCGCGCCGTCCGCGGGCCCGGGCCAGGACGGGTACTGAGCCATGGAGGCGATCCGCCGTCGCACCGGGCACGGGCTCCTCGCGCTGCTCCTCGTGCTCGGAGCGCTGCTGGGCATGTCGGCAGCTCCGGCGGGTGCCTGCGCCTGCGGGGCGATGGCCGATCCCGAGGGGGACCGCAGCGACGCGTCCGTGCAGGAGGAGACGGCGGTGCTGTCCTTGCGGGACGGCACCGAGACGATCATCCTCAGCCTCGAGCTCGACGCGGAGGCCCGAGGGGCGACCCTGATCATGCCGACGCCCTCCGTGCCGACGGTCGCCGAGGGCGATCCCTCCACCCTGCGGGAGCTCGCCGTCGCGACCGCTCCGCGCCAGGAGCAGGAGCTGGACTGGTGGGGGACGCCGTTCTGGCTCGCGGGCTCCGCCGACGGAGGCGGCGCCCCGGGCGCCGCGGCCCCGACGGGCGCGGCGCGGATCCACAGCCAGCAGCGGCTGGGAGCCTTCGAGGTCGTCGTCCTCGACGGCACCGCGGAGGCGGTCTCCGGATGGCTCGCGCAGAACGGCTACGTGCTCGAGGAGAGCGTCCTGGCCCTGCTGCCGGCGTACGCGGAGGACGGCTGGACCTTCACCGCGGTGCGCTACGCCGAGGACGTCGACGTCTCCGCGGACGTCTCGCCGCTGCGCTTCGACTTCCCTGCGACCGAGCTGGTCTACCCGATGCGCCTGTCGCAAGCCGCCTCGCAGGAGCAGCAGGTCCACCTGTTCGTCCTGGGGGAGGAGCCGGTGCGCCGCAGCGACGGGTCCGCCGCGCAGCAGAGCGTCGAGCGGCCGTGGATCGCGAACCCCGCGCACCTGGACTGGACCTGGTCCGATGACACGCTGCGCGAGCTCACCGCGGATGCCGAGGGCAGGCCGGGCGGCGCGATGGTCACCGAGTTCCGGATCAGCGGGGAGCCGAGCAGCTTCACGAGCGACATGACCTTCGCGACCGACTCGGAGGACCCCTGGGTCGTGCCGACGCGGACGGTCACCGTGCCGGTCGAGGTCGCGGGCATCCCCGCGGGATGGCTGCTCGTGGTCGCCGGGGGGCTGCTGGTCGTGCTGACCCTGTACGGCGTCGGGGCCACGGCCGCGGCCGTCCGCGCCCGGCGTCGCTGAGGCGGGGCGCCGGACGCGGCGCTGGGCAGGCTCAGGACGGGAGGGCGAGCACGGCCTCCATCTCCTCGCGCAGACGCTCCAGCCGGTCCTGTGCACGCTCGCGGTGCACCCGCAGGTCCGCCTCGCCCGCCCCGGGCTCGACCTGCTCGCGCACCTCGAGGTAGCACTTGAGCTTCGGCTCGGTGCCGGAGGGGCGCACGATCACGCGGGCGTCGTCCCGCGTCTCGAGCAGCACGCCCTCCGTGGGCGGCAGCCCCGTCCGGGCCACGGAGCCCTGTGCCAGGTCCTGCATCGCCGTGACGGCCGTGCCGCCCAGCTCCTGCGGCGGGCGCTCCCGCAGCCGCCGCATCATCGCGTCGATGCGCGAGAGGTCCTCGACCCGGATCGCCAGCTGGCCGGTCACGAAGAGGCCGTGCTCCCGAGCGAGGTCGTCGAGCAGACCCACCAGGGAGGTGCCCTCAGCCTTCGCGAGCGCCGCCATCTCCGCGACGACGAGGGCGGTCGAGAGACCGTCCTTGTCCCGGACGACCTCCGGCAGGAGGCAGTACCCGATCGCCTCCTCGTAGCCGAAGACGATGCCGGGTGCACGGGCGATCCACTTGAAGCCGGTCAGCGTCCTCGCGCTCCGCTGCCCCGTCCCCCGGGCGACTTCGCCGAGCCAGCGGCTGGAGACGATCGAGCTGGCGAACACCCCGTGACGTCCGTGACGGCGGATCAGGTGCGCCCCCAGCAGCACACCCAGCTCATCGCCCGTGAGCATCCGCCAGCAGTCCTGATGCGGATCGTGCACGGCGACCGCGCAGCGGTCCGCATCGGGATCGTTCGCGATCACCACATCGGCCTCGACGACGCGCGCCTGCTCGAGCGCGAGATCGATCGCCCCGGGCTCCTCCGGGTTCGGGAAGGCGACGGTCGGGAAGTCGGGGTCCGGATCAGCCTGCTTCGCGACCGGGTGCACATCGGTGAAGCCGCAGCGGTGCAGTGCGGCGATCGCCAGCTCGGTGCCGACGCCGTGCATCGCCGTGTGCACGATCCGCACCTCCCGCGGAGAGTCCGGGCGGGGGAGCGCGGTGATCGCCGCGAGATACTGCTCGCGCAGCGCATCGCCCATCGTGCTCCAGCCCGAGTCCGCGACCGGGATGTCCCGCACCGGGCCGACCTCGCCGATCCGGGCGGCGATCTGCTCGTCCGCAGGCGGCACGATCTGCACGCCCCGGCCTGCCGGATCCGTGAGGCGCCCGCCCAGGTAGACCTTGTAGCCGTTGTCGGCCGCAGGGTTGTGCGAGGCGGTCACCACGATCCCCGCATCGGCGCCGAGCGCCCGCACCGCGAACGCGATCACCGGGGTGGGACCGGCGCGGTCCAGGAGCCGCACGCGGCAGCCTGCCGCGGTGATGATCGCGGCCGAGCGCTCCGCGAAGGCGCGCGAGCCATGGCGCGCATCGTGCCCGATCACCACGAGCGGGGCGTCGGCCCCCTCGGCCGTCGGAAGCTCGGCACGCAGGTGATCGGCGATACCGCGCGCGGCCCGGGAGACGACGGCGAGGTTCATCCGGTGCTCGCCCGGCCCCATGGCCCCGCGCAGTCCCGCCGTGCCGAAGACGAGCGGGCCCCGAAAGGCGTCGGCGAGCTCCTCGGCGGCCGCGTGGTCGCCGTCCTCCGCGCGCCCTACGAGCTCCTCGAGCGCGGCCCGGGTCGCGGGGTCGGGATCATCGGCGGCCCAGTCCCGGGCCCGCTGCGCGAGCTCGGGGGCGAGGACGCTCATGAGGCCGGTCCCGTTCCCGCATCGGGCTGCGCGCCGATGCGGCGCACCACCTCCGCGAGGAGGGCGGAGATGCGCGGCGCCGCCGCCTGCCCCGCCTCGAGGACCTCCTGATGGGACAGCGGCTCCGGGCTGATGCCGGCGGCGAGATTGGTGACCAGCGAGATGCCCAGCACGTCCATCCCCGCCTCGCGGGCCGCGATCGCCTCCAGGGCCGTGGACATGCCCACGAGGCTCGCGCCGATCGTGCGCGCCATCCGGACCTCCGCCGGCGTCTCGTAGCTCGGGCCGCGGAACTGCATGTACACGCCCTCCGGGAGCGAGCCGTCGACCTCCCGCGCGATCTCGCGCAGGCGCGGGGTGTACACGTCCGTGAGGTCGACGAAGGTCGCCCCCGTCAGCGGCGTGTCCCCGGTGAAGTTGATCTGGTCGGAGATGAGGACGGGCTGGCCGGGACCCCACGCGGGGTCGATGCCGCCGCATCCGTTGGTCAGCACGATCGTTCGGCAGCCGGCGGCGGCCGCGGTGCGCACGCCGTGCACGACCGCCTGCACGCCGCGGCCCTCGTAGTAATGGGTGCGGGCACCCAGCACGAGCACGCGCGTGCCGGTCCCCTCGACGAGGATCGAGCGGAGCGTGCCGACGTGGCCCGCGACCGCCGGGGCGTGGAAGCCCGGGATCTCCTCGGCAGGAGCGCTCCAGACGGTCTCGCCGAGCAGATCCGCGGCCCCGCCCCAGCCGGAGCCGAGCACGAGGGCGATGTCATGGCGGTCCTGGCCGCTCGCGCCGCTGATCGCGGCCGCGGCGTCCCGGGCGAGCTGGTACGGGTCGGTGTCCACAGGGTTCATGATCAGAACCTAGCGCAGGCGCGCACCACCTGGGACACAATGGCACGGTGACCCCCTCGAGCCTCGCGATCCCTGCCGCCTCCGACCGCCTCCCGCGCTCCGCGGACCGCCCCCGCATCGTGGTGATCGGCGGCGGGCCCGGCGGGTACGAGGCGGCCCTCACGGCGGCTCGCCTCGGCGCCGAGGTGACCCTCGTGACCGATTCCGGGCTGGGCGGGGCGGCCGTCCTCACCGACGTGGTCCCCTCCAAGACGCTCATCGCGACCGCCGACGTGCTCGACCTCGTCAGCGGCTCCGGGACCCTCGGCATCCGCGACGCCGACACCGCCGGAAGCCCCGCCACCGGGGCGCTCACCGTCGACCTCGCCGCGGTCAACGCCCGCCTGCGACGGCTCGCGCAGGCCCAGTCCCTCGACGTGCGCGCCGGTCTCGAGGAGGCGGGCGTGCGGATCCTTTGCGGCCGCGGACGCCTGATCGGGCCCGGCCGGGTCTCGGCCGCGGGCGAGGAGCTCGAGGCCGATGCGATCCTGCTGGCCCTGGGCGCGACGCCCCGCATCCTGCCGGAGGCCCGGCCCGACGGGGAGCGGATCCTCACCTGGACCCAGCTGTACGACCTGCAGGAGCTGCCCTCGCACCTCATCGTGGTGGGCTCGGGGGTGACCGGTGCGGAGTTCGCGAGCGGCTACCGCGCGCTCGGGAGCGAGGTCACCCTCGTCTCCTCCCGGGACCAGGTCCTGCCGGGCACGGACGGGGACGCCGCGGCGGTGCTGGGCAGCGCCTTCCGCCGACGCGGTATCGCTGTGCGCTCCCGGTCCCGGGCGTCCGCGGCCCGGCGCGAGGGGGAGGGCGTCGTGGTCACCCTCGAGCACGGCGAAGAGCTGCGGGGCAGCCATGTGCTGATCGCGGTCGGAGCGGTCCCGTCCACGCAGGGGCTGGGGCTCGAGGCGGCAGGGGTGCGGCTGCGGCCGAGCGGCCACATCGAGACGGACCGGGTCTCGCGGACCTCCGTCCGCGGCATCTACGCGGCCGGGGACTGCACGGGCGTGCTCCCCCTCGCCTCCGTCGCCGCGGTCCAGGGGCGTACCGCCATGCACCATGCCCTCGGCGAGGCGGTCGCGCCGCTGCTCACCGGGCACGTGGCCTCGGCGGTGTTCACGAGTCCCGAGATCGCCGTGGTGGGGGCGAGCGAGGAGGACGTGGTCGCCGGCCGCGTCGCGGGCGAGGTGCGGACCTTCCCGCTCGCCACGAACGCGCGCGCCAAGATGCAGGGCGTCCGGGAGGGCTTCGTGAAGTTGATCGTGCATCCGGGGACCCTCACGGTCCTCGGCGGCGTGGTCGTCGCCCCGCGGGCGAGCGAGCTGATCCATCCGATCGCGCTCGCCGTGGAGCATCGGCTCTCCGCGGAGCAGCTGGCGGGCGTCTCGACCGTCTATCCGTCCCTCAGCGGCTCCCTCGCCGAGGCCGCGCGCCAGGCCTCGATGGCGCTGTTCGACTGACCTCGCCGTCGCCCCCGCTGCGGCCCTCCGGGCACGGCGCGGTGCCCCGGGGCCGGGATGTCAGTCCTCGATCGAGCAGAGCACGGCGCCGGCGGAGACGGTCGCGCCGACCTCCGCGCTCAGACCCGTGACGACGCCGGAGCGGTGCGCCGTGATCGGCTGCTCCATCTTCATCGCCTCGAGGACCAGCAGGAGATCGCCGTCGGCGACGCTCTGCCCCTCCTCGACCATGATCTTGACGATCGTGCCCTGCATTGGCGAGGCGACGCTCGTGCCGCCTGCGCTGGCCGAGGCCTCGCGGTGGGCGCGCTTGCGACGCTGCACGACCGGGGCGGCAGGAGCACGTAGGGAGGCGGGGAGGCTGACCTCGACACGGCGGCCGTCCACCTCGACGACGACCGCCTCGCGGCCCTCGGGCTCCTGGCCCGGCACCGGCAGCGAGCCGGGGGCGATCTCACCGGCGAACTCGGTCTCGATCCAGCGGGTGTGGACGCGGAAGGGCTCCTCCGGATCCGCGGGGGCGAAGGCCGGGTCCTCGACGACGAGCCGATGGAACGGCAGCACCGTGGGAAGACCCTCGATCCGGAACTCGGCGAGCGCCCGCCGGGAGCGCTCGAGGGCCTCCTGACGAGTCGCACCGGTGACGACGAGCTTGGCGAGCATCGAGTCGAAGGCGCCGGAGACCTCGTCCCCGGAACGGACCCCGGAGTCCACGCGCACGCCCGGGCCGGTCGGCGCCTCGAAGCGCTGCACGGGGCCGGGGGCGGGGAGGAACCCGCGGCCGGCGTCCTCCCCGTTGATGCGGAACTCGAAGGAGTGGCCGCGCACGGACGGGTCCACCGGGGAGATCTCCTCGCCGGCGGCGATGCGGAACTGCTCACGCACCAGATCCACGCCGGCGACCTCCTCGGTCACCGGATGCTCGACCTGCAGACGCGTGTTGACCTCGAGGAACGAGATGGTGCCGTCCAGCCCGACGAGGAACTCGCAGGTGCCGGCGCCGATGTAGCCGGCCTCCTTGAGGATGGCCTTCGAGGACGAGACCAGCTGCGCGTTCTGCTGAGCGGTGAGGAAGGGCGCGGGCGCCTCCTCGACCAGCTTCTGGTGACGACGCTGCAGGGAGCAGTCGCGGGTGGAGACGACCTGCACGTTGCCGTGGGAATCCGCGAGGCACTGCGTCTCGACGTGACGGGGGGAGTCGAGGTAGCGCTCGACGAAGCACTCGCCGCGGCCGAAGGCGGAGACCGCCTCGCGCACGGCGGAGTCGAACAGCTCGCGGACCTCGGACTCGGCGCGGGCGACCTTGAGCCCGCGGCCGCCGCCGCCGAACGCCGCCTTGATCGCGATCGGGAGGCCGTGCTCGCGGGCGAAGGCGACGACCTCGTCGCTGCCGGAGACCGGGTCCTTCGTGCCCGCGACGAGCGGGGCGCCGGCCTTCTGGGCGATGTGGCGGGCGGAGACCTTGTCGCCCAGCTTCTCGATCGCCGCGGGCGGCGGGCCGATCCACACGAGACCCGCGTCGATCACGGCCTGGGCGAAGTCTGCGTTCTCGGACAGGAAGCCGTAGCCGGGGTGGATCGCCTCCGCGCCGGAGCGCTGGGCGATGTCGAGGATCTTGTCGACCACGAGGTACGAGTTCGCGGCGGTCGTGCCGCCCAGCGCCCAGGCCTCGTCCGCGATCGTGGTGTGCAGCGCGCTGCGGTCGGGGTCCGCATACACGGCGATCGACCGCAGACCGGCGTCCTTGCACGCCCGGGCGATGCGCACGGCGATCTCTCCGCGGTTGGCGATGAGCACCGAGCTGAACGGGCGGTGGGGGTGAGGACGAGAGGCCATCAAGCGGTCCTTCCGGATGTCGACAGAACCCCGAGTCTAGTACGGGGCAGGTCGGGGACGGGCGGGCTCCCGCCGAGCGGTCGGGCGGGAAGGGTCACAGCGCGGATCTGGGGGAGAGCGGGATCTCAGGCGTCGCGCCAGAGCTCGTGCACGCCGATGCCGATCTCCGCGAGCAGCCGCCGCAGCAGCGGCAGCGACAGGCCCACCACGGCGTGCGGGTCACCGGTCACGGAGTCGATGAAGGGACCGCCCAGTCCGTCGATCGTGAAGCTGCCCGCGACCTCGAGGGGCTCCTCGCTCGCGACGTACGCGGCGATCTCCTCGTCGGTCAGCTGCGCGAAGCTGATCTCGCAGCTCGCGGTCGCCCCGAAGGTCGCCCCGGTGCCCTCGTCCTCGGGGTCGCGGTCGTCGAGGATCCAGTGCCCCGTGTGCAGGACGCCGGTGCGGCCGCGCATCGCGCGCCAGCGGGCCGTCGCCGCCTCTGCCGTATGCGGCTTGCCGACCACCTCGCCGTCGATCTCGAGCATCGAGTCGCAGCCCAGGACCACGTAGCCGCCCTCGCTCGCGGCGGTCACGGCGGAGGCCTTCTCCCGCGCCAGCAGCAGCACCTGCTCCTGGGGGGAGAGCTCTCCAGCGGCGGCGAGGATCGCCTCCTCGTCGAGGTCGGCGGCCAGCACGTCGAACTCGATGCCGGCGCGCTCGAGGGTGGCGGCGCGCCCCGGGGAGGCGGAGCCGAGCAGCAGGAGGGGAAGGGCGTCGTCCATGGTCTCCATCCGGATCAGAGGGAATCGGGGGTCAGTGCGGAGCGCAGCACCGACAGGGGCAGGCTGCCGAGCTCCAGGGCACGGCGGTGGAAGGCGCGCGGATCCCCGTCGCCGACGAGGTCCGCCCGCAGGGTCTCCCACTCGCGCTGGCCCACCTTGTAGGACGGAGCCTGCCCCGGCCAGCCGAGGTAGCGGTGCAGCTCGAAGCGCTGCTGCGCCTCGTCGATGCCCCAGTGGGCGCTCATGAAGTCCCAGGCCGACTCGTAGGTCCAGGCGCTGCCGTCGGCGGCGGCGAGGCCCGTGGGCATCGGCAGCCCGAGGTGCAGGCCGATGTCCAGGACGACGCGCCCGGCGCGCATCCGCTGGGCCTCGAGCATGCCCATCCGATCGCCGTCGTCGTCGAGATAGCCCAGCTGCTCCATGAGGCGCTCCGCGTACAGCGCCCAGCCCTCGCCGTGACCGGAGACCCAGCACAGCAGGCCGCGCCAGCGGTTCAGGGTCGCGGCCTGCATGACCTGCGTGCCGACCTGCAGATGGTGCCCGGGCACTCCTTCGTGGTAGACGGTGGTTGTCTCCGCCCAGGTGCGGAACTCCGTGGTGCCGGCGGGCACGTCCCACCACATGCGGCCGGGGCGGCTGAGATCCTCGCTGGGGCCGGTGTAGTAGATCCCGCCGGAGCCGGTCGTCGCGATCATGCATTCGAGGCGGCGCAGCGGCTCGGGGATGTCGAAATGGGTTCCGGCGAGCTCGGCGAGCGCTGTGTCCGACAGCTCCTGCATCCACTCCCGCAGCGCCTGCGTGCCGTGGAGGGTCCGGGACGGATCCTGGTTCAGGGCCTCACGGGCGGCCGCGACGGAGGTGCCGGCGCCGTTGCCGGCACGGTCGTTGATGCGCGCGGCGACCTGTTCCTGCTCCGCGACGAGCCGCGTCAGCTCCTCGATGCCCCAGGCGTAGGTCTCCTCGAGGTCGATCTCGGTGCCGAGGAAGACGCGGGACTGCAGGGCGTACGCGTCCCGGCCGACCGCGTCGGCCTCCGGGGCCTGCGGGACGAGCGTCTCCAGGACCTCGGCGATCTCCCGGTAGCCCCGGGCGGCGGCATCGGCGGCCTCGGAGGCGCGTCCCCGCTGTGCCTCGGTGCCGACCGCGCCGGCGGCGAAGGTGTCGAAGAAGCCGCCGTCCGCCGCATAGCCACGAGCCTGCTCGGCGCCCAGGACGAGCTGCCGCCGGGCGGCGATCACGCCGTGCGCAGCGGCCTCGCGCAGGGACTCGGCCCAGGAGGCGAGGGAGCGGGGGACGCCGGCGAGGCGTTCGGAGATGATCTCCCAGTCCTCCGCGGTCTCCGTCGGCATCTGGTCGAAGACGTCGCGCAGCTGCAGGGTCGAGGCGAGGTTGTTCACGGCCGAGGCGTCCAGGCGGCGCTCGGCGAGCTCGATCTCGAGGCCGAGCCGCTCGCGGAGCGCCGCCCGCGTGGTCGCGTCGGTCGCATCGGCATCGGGCACCTCCGCTATCCGTGCGAGGAGCGTGCGCGCGAGCTGCGTGCGCTCCGCGTTCGCGGCGGGGGAGTAGTCGGTGACCTGGGCGTCGTACCCGCTGATGCCCAGCGACGTCGCGGCGAAGGGGTCCAGACGGGCCACGTCGTCGACGTAGGCATCGGCGAGGGCGTCGAGCGCGCTCGGGGTGCGCGGAGCAGAATCGGCCATGGGGGCGAGTCTAGTGGGCCTCTGGGCCGATCCCCTGGCTCTGGAACATCTCCGCGAATCGACCGGGTCGGGCCGCAAGCTCCTCGTAGGTCCCGACCTGGACGACGTGTCCGCGGTCCATCACGTAGATCCGGTCCATGCTCCGCAGGGTCCATGCCCGGTGGGAGATCACGATCGTGATCCGCTCCGCACCGGTGGCCCGCAGATCCTCGAAGATCTCCTCCTCCGTCTCGGCGTCGATCGCCGACGTCGGTTCGTCGAGCACCCAGATGCCGGCCCTGCGCAGATGGATCCGCGCCAGCGCGAGCCGCTGCCACTGACCTCCTGAGAGACCGCTGCCGTGCCACTGCTGTCCCAGCTGCGCATCGAGCTGACCGGGAAGCTGGGCGACGATGCGGTCCGCGCGGGCGGCGACGAGGGCCTGCCAGATCTCCTCGTCCGTGACCTCGCCGGGCCGTCCCAGCGCAACGGACTCCCGGACGGTGAACTCATACCGGCCGAACTCCTGCGTGAGCAGACCGAAGCGGTCCAACCTCCCGCGGATGGGCTGGGCAGACAGATCCACGCCGTCGACGAGCACCAGTCCCTCCGCCTCCACTGCACCGATGAGCGCGTGGACGAGCGAGGTCTTGCCTGCGCCGTTCGGCCCGACGACGGCGATCATCTCTCCGCGCCGGGCGTGGATTCCCACCTCGTGCACGGCCGGGGCGGACGATCCCGGATAGCGGATGCTGATGCCGCGGGCCTCGAGCGTCTGCGCGTGCTCCACCACTTCCGCGTGCCCGCGATGCTCGTGCGAGACCCTGCAGGCATCGATCTCGGCCATCCTCGATGCCGCGGTCACGATGCCGCCGGCGGCGTATCCCACGTTCCGGGTGGCATGCAGACCCGAGATGGCACCGGCGAGCGCGGCTGCGGCGATGGCGGGCTCCGGGACTTCGTGGAAGAGCACCAGCAGGGCCGATGCGAGCAGGCCCGCGGTGAGCACGCCTGAGACGAGCTCCCAGCGCATTGCCGTCGCGATCAGCCGGTCCAGGATCGCGACGGACTCCTGTCGTCGTCGCATGGCGAGGGCGGCCACTGCACCCGATGTGCCCAGCGCCGCCAGCTCGGTCCCGGTCCGCTGCTGGAGGAGCTGCTCGGACGCATACTGGGCGCGGCGGGTCGAGGCGCCGATGAGCGGCCATCCTGCCCGTTCGGCACGGGCGATCCGAGTGAAGACCCAGACGGTCGGAACCAGCGCGGCGAGGATCAGAAGCGCGGTGAGGGGAGCACGCGCGGACAGGGCCAGGCTCAGCGCGAGGGCTGTGCCGATCATGCCGAAGAGCCGGACGACGTCACCGGGGACGGTCTCCACGGTCGAGGCCGCTTCGTGCGCGGTCTGAGCTCTCTGGACGACTTCAGGCCTGGCGATCGCCTCGGGACCTGCCGAGGCGATGTAGTCGAGTGCTGAAGCCTGGTACTGAGAACGCATGCGCAGCGCGAGCCGCTGGTTCGCGGCGGTGGCGCACTGACCGAGCGGGAATGCGACCCCGATGACGGCGGCGAGCAGCAGCACCGATACCCAGGACTGGGGCGCGGCGGGGGACGCGGGTGACAAGGAGGCGAGGGTGCGCTCGACGAGGACCACCTGCAGCGCCGGCAAAAGGGCGAGGACTGCTTGGAAGGTGATGATCGTGATGAGCCACCGCCGACCCGCACACCAAGCGTCGGATAGGGCTGTCCTCGCGGTGCGTCGGAGGGACCGGGCGTTCTGCGGGGTGCGTGACATCAAGGGTTCCTGTGCTCGAAGACCATGGGCGCAGGCACGCGGAGCACCATCCTGATGCGGATGGGAGCTCGGCGTGCCGACGCGCAAAGTGCATGTCTTCCGCTCAGGAGGCAGGGGCAGATCGCGCTGGAGGACGACGTCTCCGGGGACAGCACATCACGGACCGGGGGTCCGCGCAACACGGCTCAGCGGCCGGAGAACAGCCAGGCGCCGTCGGAGGGCTGCCCGCGCAGCGCATGTGCGCTCGGGATGCGGTGGATCGGATCGGTCCACCCGTCGCCCGATCCGGCGTAGCGGGCAGCGAGCGCGCGCTCCTGCGCCTCGATGCGGCTGGTCACGCTCATGGCGGAGACGACGACCGCGATCGCTGCGAGCTCGGTGTCGGAGAGCCGCCCCGAGACGAGGCGGACGTCCGAGCCGATCGGCCCCGCGCCGGGTGTCTCGCTCACAGCGGGATGTTCCCGTGCTTCTTGGTGGGCAGCGACTCGCGCTTGGTGCGCAGAGCGCGCAGCGCCCGTGCGATCTGCCCCCGGGTCTCGGCGGGCTGGATGACGCCGTCGATCCAGCCGCGCTCCGCCGCGAGATACGGGGTCGCGAACTGCTCCTCGTACTCGCCCTGCAGCCGTGCGCGCTCGGCTGCGACGTCGCCGCCCGCGGACTGCACGGACCGCAGCGTCTGTCGATGCAGGATGTTCACCGCGCCCTGCGCGCCCATCACGGCGATCTGGGCGGTGGGCCAGGCGAGGTTCACATCGGCCCCGAGGTCCTTGGACCCCATCACGATGTACGCGCCGCCATAGGCCTTGCGCGTGATCACGGTGATCAGCGGGACCGTGGCCTCCGCGTAGGCGTACAGCAGCTTCGCGCCGCGGCGGATGATCCCGCTGTACTCCTGGTCGATGCCGGGCAGGAACCCGGGCGTGTCCACGAAGGTCAGGACCGGGATGTTGTTCGTGTCGCAGACCCGCACGAAGCGGGCGGCCTTCTCCGAGGCGTCGATGTCGAGCGTGCCCGCGAAGTGGCTCGGCTGGTTCGCGATGATGCCGACGCTGCGTCCTTCCACGCGCCCGAACCCGACGATCACGTTCTGCGCGAACAGCGGCTGGACCTCGAGGAACTCGCCCTCGTCCAGCACCGCCCTGATCACGGTCTGCATGTCATAGGGCTGGTTCGGGGAATCAGGGATCAGGGCATCCAGCGCCCTGTCCTCGGGACTCTCCGCCAGGTCGTAGGCGACCGGGTACGCGGGCGCGCTGGAGAGCGTGTTGGCCGGGAGATAGGACAGCAGGTCCTTGACGTACTCGATGGCCTCGGACTCGTCGGGTGCCATGTAGTGCGCGACGCCGGAGCGCGTCGAGTGCGTGCTGGCCCCGCCGAGCTCCTCGAAGCCGACGTCCTCGCCGGTCACGGTGCGGATGACGTCGGGTCCGGTGATGAACATGTGGGAGGTCTTCTCGACCATCACGATGAAGTCCGTCAGCGCGGGGGAGTAGACCGCCCCGCCCGCGGCGGGCCCCATGATCAGGGAGATCTGCGGGATGACCCCGGAGGCGCGGGTGTTGCGGCGCATGATCCCCGCGAACATGGCGAGCGAGGCCACGCCCTCCTGGATGCGGGCACCGCCGCCGTCGAGGATGCCGATGATCGGGACACCGGTCGACAGGGCGAGATCCTGGATCTTCTGGATCTTGCGGCCGTGCGCCTCGCCGAGAGAGCCGCCGAAGACGGTGAAGTCCTGGGAGTACACGCAGACCTGGCGGCCGTCGATCGTGCCGTAGCCGGTGACGATGCCGTCTCCCTCAGGGCGCTTGGCCTCGATGCCGAAGGAGTGGGACTGGTGCCGCACGAAGCGGTCCGTCTCCACGAACGACCCCTCGTCCAGCAGGTCCTCGATCCGCTCCCGGGCCGTCTTCTTGCCGCGGTCGTGCTGCTTGCGGACGGCGACCTCCCCGGCGGCGGTCACTGCCCGCTGCTCGCGTTCGCGCAGGTCCTCGAGTCGCTGCGCGGTGCTGAGCGGCGTCGGAGTGTCGGTCACGGGGCCTCCTTGGACCGGTTGCCCGGCTGGCTGAGAGTTCGGAGGGATACTACGTTACCGAGGGCCGCGAGCAGCCCGCGCCGCCCCGTGAGATACCCCGCCCCCTGCCCAGGAGCCGCCCCCGTGTCCGATGCCTCCGTGCCCGCCGCCGTCACCCCCCGCAGCGATCCCTCCCGGATCGGCCCCCGGGGCGCGGGGACGCCGATCCATCGGCTCCCGCGGGCGAGCTCGACCCAGGACGAGGCGGCCCGTCGCGCGGCGGGCGGCGAGACGCTCCCCTTCGCGGTGACGACCCTCGACCAGCACGGCGGCCGCGGCCGCCTGGGCCGCGTGTGGACGGCTCCGGCGGGGACCGGGCTCGCGCTGACGCTCGCCGTGCGCACCGTCCTGCCGCCGCCGCGGCGCACCTGGATCCCGCTGCTCGCGGGCGTGGCGGTGCTGGATGCGCTCGAGGAGCTCTCGCCGGGGCTCCGGCAGGCGACGGGCCTCGGCCTGAAGTGGCCCAACGACGTGCTCGTGCCGCCGGCGCGACCGGGGGGCCGAGACCGGAAGCTGAGCGGCATCCTCGTCGAGGGACGGGGACGCGATACCGTCCTCATCGGCATCGGCACGAATCTGCAGGACCCCGCACCCGCTGCGGAGGACAGGGCCGCGGTGCCCGCCGCGGCCTGGCTGCTGGGGCCGGGCGGGCTGCTGGCCCCCGCGGGATGCGGGCCCGTGGAGCCCGCGCAGGCGAGCGCCTGCGGCGCACGGCTCGCGCAGCTGCTCGTGACGGCGCTGCTGCGCCGGCTGGGGCAGCTCGAGGCCGCCGTCGATCCGATGTCCGCCGGACTGCACGAGACGTATCGTATGAGCTGTGTCACACTGGGGCGGGACGTGCGGATCCAGCCGCTCGGCGCGGCCCCGGCCGAAGGCGGCGCGGATCTGCACGGGACAGCCATCGGCATCGACCCGGACGGACGCCTCGTCGTGCGCTCCCCGGGCGGCGCGGAGACCGCCGTCGACGCAGGCGACGTCCTGCACGCCGGCATCGGCACGAGACACGACACGGACGACCGGACCGCCGCGGGCAAGGCCATCACGGGCCCGACCGCCGCGGACGTGAGCACGGCAGGCCAGACCAGCGCAGGAGAGCATCGGTGAGCACAGACCACGACCCGGGCCTGAACCGACTGGGCCCCGACGTGTCCCGCACGCCGCCCGCGGAGCGGCCCGCCGAGGACGCGGAGGCGAGCACCCTGAACCGGCGCTACGCCGCGGTGCGGCGCAGCGTCGGCGCGATAGAGCGCGCCCTGCTGCAGGGGTCGCGCACCCACAGCCGCAAGGACCTCGCGGTCGACCATGGCGTCGACCCGCGCCTGACCTCCGTGTACTGGCGCTCCCTGGGCTTCTCCTCCGTCGACGACGACACGGCGGTGTTCACGGAGGAGGACGCGCAGGCGATCGGCGATCTCGCCGCGATGGTCGAGAGCGGCATCATCTCCGAGCGCGCCTTCGCCACCGTCTCGCGGGGCCTGGGATTCCACATGGGACGCCTGGCCATGTGGATCACCGAGGCCATCGTGGAGGAGGGGAAGATCGAGAAGGGCCTCGACGACGCCTCCGCCCGCCAGGGCATGCTCGACCAGCTCCCGCAGCTGCTGGAGACCCTCGAGTCGCAGGTCATGTACACCTTCCGTCGTCAGCTGGCCGCCTATGCCGCGCGCGCCGGCTCCGAGATCCTGCAGACGACCGGCACGGGCGGCACCGATGAGCTCTTCCCGCTGCATCGCGCCGTCGGCTTCGCGGACCTCGTCCAGTTCACGAAGCTGTCGCGCCAGCTCGCGGGGGACGAGCTCGCCGATGTCGTCAGCCGCTTCGAGGTCACGTGCCGCGACATCATCTCGGTGGGCGGCGGGCGGGTCGTCAAGACCGTCGGCGACGAGATCATGTTCCTCGCCGACACGCCCGAGGACGGCGCCCAGATCGCGGTGAGCCTCGCCGAGACCATCGGGGAGGACGCCGTGCTCCCGCCGGCGCGGGTCGGCTTCGCCTGGGGGTCGATGTTCTCCCGGTACGGGGACGTCTTCGGCCCCACCGTCAACCTCGCCGCCCGCCTCGAATCGGTCGCCTCGCCCGGTCGGGTGCTGGTCGACCACACCACCGCATCGGCCATCGACGCGGCGCTCCCGGGCGGCTTCGCGATGGAGGACCGCGAGGAGATCGAGCTCCACGGGATCGGTCCGGTGCGCACCGTCGAGCTGCGTCGTGGAGCCTCCCCCCGGCTCAACATGCAATTCTGAGGTCACCGAGCAGCGCCCCGGGACCCCCGGAGAACAGGAACTACCATGGACACCGTGACACGACTTCTCCTGGTCGAGGATGACTCGGCAATCGCAGAACCGCTCTCGAGGGCCCTCGACCGCGAGGGGTACACCGTCACGCGGGCCTCCCGCGGCGTGGACGCCCTCGCGATCGCGGCCGCCGGGGACGGCATCGACGTGGTGATCCTGGACCTCGGGCTGCCGGACATCGACGGCCTCGAGGTCGCGCGGCGGCTGCGCAAGGGCGGCCTCGAGTCGCCGATCCTGATCCTCACCGCCCGCGCCGACGAGGTCGACGCCGTCGTCGGGCTCGACGCCGGGGCGGACGACTACGTCACCAAGCCCTTCCGGCTGGGGGAGCTGCAGGCGCGCATCCGCGCCCTGCTGCGGCGCACCCAGGCGGCCGAGGAGTCCAGCGACACCTTCGACGTCAACGGCGTGTCCCTCGACGTCGCCGCCCGCCGCGCCTACGCCGACGGCGAGGAGCTGAGCCTGTCCGCGAAGGAGTACGACCTGCTGACGGTGCTCGTGCGCGAGGCCGGCAGCGTCGTCACCCGCGACGACCTCATGCGCGAGGTCTGGGGCGCGGAATGGTGGGGCTCGACCAAGACCCTCGACATGCACATCTCGTGGCTCCGCCGGAAGCTCGGCGACGACGCCACCAACCCTCTGCGGATCACCACGGTGCGAGGGGTCGGGTTCCGGTTCGAGACCGGCACCGGGAGCTGACGCGTGCGCCAGCGCGTGCTCCAGGCCACCATCATCACCGTGCTCCTGGCGGTGGCGATGCTCGGCATCCCGCTCGCGACGTCCTGGCTGCAGGTGACGCGGATCCAGGTCGACAACGACGCCACCTCCGTCCTCACCCAGGTCACCTCCGCGACCGACGACCGGCTGAGCAAGGGCGACTCGATCGATGCGGCGCTGCTGCAGGGCTTCGTCGACGAGGAGACCCGGTACTCGCTGTACATCACCGTCTCCAAGGACGGCGGCACCGTCACCGCGGGGCAGCGGCCCGCGGACGAGAGCCCCCTGACCAAGGGCATCATGGGCAACGGAGGACAGCAGGTGACCGTCATGATCCCCTCCTCCGACATCCGGGCCCAGGCCGCCGGCACCTGGGTGATGATCGCGGTCGCGGGCCTGTCCGCGATCTCGATCGGCATCTCGGTGGCCCTGTGGCAGGCGCAGCGACTGAGCGCACCGCTGGCCCGGCTGACCCGCCGTGCCGAGGAGCTCGGCAGCGGCCGCGCCCGCAGCCAGTGGGAGCCCAGCGGCATCGCGGAGATCGACACGGTGGCCGACGAGCTCGCCCGCTCCGGCGCCGAGCTCTCCGAGCGTCTCGAGGCGGAGAGCCGCCTGGCCTCCGATGCCTCCCATCAGCTGCGCACCCCCCTGACCGCGCTGTCCATGCGCCTGGACGAGATCCTCGCGACGAGCTCCGAGGAATGGGTGCGGGAGGAGGCCCGGATCTCCCTCGAGCAGATCGACCGCCTCACCGAGGTGGTCCACGACCTCATCAACGCCCCGCGCTCCTCGCAGCGCCGCACCCCCGGGGTCGTCGAGCTGCGCACCCTGCTCACCCAGCAGAGCGAGGAGTGGTCCCCGGCCTTCCGGGCCGCGGGGCGCGAGCTGCGCATCCAGGTGCCCCGATCCGCCGCCGTCTGGGGCTCCTCCGGACCGCTCACCCAGGTGGTCGCGACGCTCGTGGAGAACTCCCTCGCCCATGGCGGCGGGCGCACCGTCGTCAAGGTGCGCCGCAACGACCACTCGACCGTCATCGAGGTGTCCGACGAGGGCGCCGGCATCGACCCCGCCCTCGGCAAGCGGGTCTTCGAGCGCTCCGTCTCCGGGCGCAGCTCGCAGGGCACCGGCGTGGGCCTCGCGCTCGCCCGCACCCTCGTCGAGGACGACGGCGGACGCCTCGAGCTGCTCGCCGAGCGCCCGGCCACCTTCGGCGTGTTCCTCATCTCCGCCCCCGGCGACGAGGACCCCGGCCACGCGTCCGACGCGCCGGAGCACGACTCCCTGGGGACCCTGCCGCAGGGCGGGGTCGTCTCCCGCCGGGGCCGCCGCCGCCCGCATGCGTCCCCGCGCCTGGGCGACCGCCGGCCGGCCGACATGGCCGGCGGCGAGTTCATCAGCCGGCGCCGCATCACCGGCGCGGACGGCGAGGACCCGGGCGAGCCTCGCCCCTAGAATGGTCGCGTGACGTCACCCTCGAGCTCCCGCTCCCCGATCCCCCCGGCATCCGCCGCCCCGTCCTCCTCCGCCGTCTCCGGCGGGCCGCCGCGGATCGGCGTCATCGGCGCCGGCCAGCTGGCCCGCATGATGATCGGGCCGGCGATCGAGCTGGGCCTGCCGCTGCGGATCCTCGCGACCGACCCGGCCGAGAGCGCCGCCCAGGTCGGCGCCGCCGTGGAGCTCGGTCGGCACGACGACGCGCAGGCGGTCCGCCGCCTCGCCGAGCAGACCGACGTCCTCACCTTCGACCATGAGCACGTCCCCGCCCCGATCCTCGAGGGGATCCTCGACGCGGACCTCGCCGCCGTCCGCCCCGGACCGGGCGCGCTCCTGCACGCCCAGGACAAGCTCGTCATGCGCGAGCGGCTCAGCACGGGCGGCCACCCCTGCCCGAGGTGGTGGCGCGCCGCCGACGTCTCCGCGCTCGACGCCGCGATCGCCGCGGCCGGCGGCCGTGCCGTCGTGAAGACGCCGCGCGGCGGCTACGACGGCCACGGCGTCCGCATCGTCACCGCGGGGGACGAGGCGGCGGACTGGTTCGCGGACTTCGAGGAGCTGCTGGTCGAGGAGCTCGTGGACTACCGTCGCGAGCTGTCCGCCCAGGTCGCGCGCCGACCCGGGGGAGAGGCCGTCGCCTACCCCGTGGTGCAGTCCGTGCAGAAGGACGGCGTCTGCTACGAGGTGGTGGCCCCCGCGCCCGATCTCGATGCGGACGCCCAGTCCCGCATCCAGCAGCTCGCCCTCGCGATCGCGGAGGACCTCGACGTCACCGGCATGCTCGCCGTCGAGCTGTTCGAGACCGCCGACGGCTCTGTCCTCGTCAACGAGCTCGCCATGCGGCCGCACAACACCGGCCACTGGTCCATGGACGGCGCGGCCACCGGCCAGTTCGAGCAGCACCTGCGCGCCGTCGCGGACCTCCCGCTGGGACCGGTCGCCCCGCTCGCCCCCGTCACCGTGATGGTGAACCTGCTCGGCGGCTCGCGCGCGGACCTCGCCGCCGGTGTGCGCGAGGCCCTCGCGGCCGATGCGGGAGCGAAGGTCCACGTCTACGGCAAGAGCGTGCGCCCGGGCCGCAAGATCGGCCATGTCACGCTCGTCGGCACCGGCGGCGAGAGCGCCGACGAGCTCCTCGCGCGAGCCCACCGCGTCGAGCGCCTCATCATCGACAGCCCCGCCCCGGAGGAGATCGCATGACCACCGCACCGCAGGCCCCGCTCGTCGGCATCGTCATGGGATCGGACTCCGACTACCCCGTGATGAAGCTCGCCGAGGAGGCCCTCGCCGAGTTCGACATCCCCGCGAGCGTGGAGGTCGTCTCCGCCCACCGCATGCCCGAGGACATGGTCGCCTGGGGGCGCTCGGCCGCGGACCGCGGCCTGCGCGTGGTGATCGCCGGGGCCGGCGGTGCCGCGCACCTGCCCGGAATGCTCGCCTCCCTGACCCCTCTCCCGGTGATCGGGGTGCCGGTCCCGCTGAAGCATCTCGACGGGATGGACTCCCTGCTGTCGATCGTGCAGATGCCCGCCGGGGTCCCGGTCGCGACCGTGTCCATCGGCGGGGCACGCAACGCCGGTCTCCTCGCGGCGCGCATCCTCGCCGCGGGCGGCGACGAGCACGCCGCGCAGCTGCGCGAGAGGATGACCGCATTCCAGGGCGAGCTGCGGGACATCGCCCTGGCCAAGGGCGAGGCGCTGCGCGCGCAGCGGTGAGTTCGCGACGATCTGCAGGCGCGGGGCGGTATCGTCGTGCCCATGACTGACACACCCCCGTACCGCGTGGTGGACAGCGCGGACGTCGCGGACTCCGCGAGCATCGGCGCCGGCTCGAGCGTCTGGCATCTGGCCCAGGTCCGGGAGGACGCGCAGATCGGCACGGACTGCGTGATCGGCCGCGGCGCCTACATCGGCACCGGCGTGCAGATGGGCGACGGCTGCAAGGTGCAGAACTACGCGCTCGTCTACGAGCCCGCGAAGCTCGGGCCGGGCGTGTTCATCGGCCCTGCGGTCGTGCTCACCAACGACCACTTCCCGCGCGCGGTCAACCCGGACCTCACCCCCAAGTCAGCGCACGACTGGGAGCCGGTGGGCGTGACCATCGAGCAGGGCGCCTCGATCGGGGCGCGCGCCGTGTGCATCGCCCCCGTCACCATCGGCGCCTGGGCCCTCGTGGCCGCGGGAGCGACCGTCACCAAGGACGTGCCGCCCCATGCGCTCGTCGCGGGCGTCCCCGCCAAGCGGATCGCCTGGGTGGGCCGGGCCGGGGAGCCGCTCGAGCCCGCCTCCGACGGCACCGACTCCTGGGTCTGCCCGGTCACCGGGGACTGGTACGTGCCCGATGAGACCACCGGGGGCCTCGCCCTCGCCCAGCATGCCACCATCGTCGCGCCGAGCCCCGGCGCCGACGAGCCCACCGACACCCCCGACCCCGAGGAAGCCCGCTGATGACGACCCCCGCCATGATCCCCGCCGCCCGGCCCCTCATCGGACAGGAGGAGCGCGACGCGGTCGACCGCGTGCTCGCCTCCGGCATGGTCGCCCAGGGCCCCGAGGTCGCCGCCTTCGAGACGGAGTTCGGCGCGCAGCTGGCCGGCGGACGCGAATGCGTGGCCGTCAACTCCGGCACCTCCGGCCAGCACCTGGGTCTGCTGGCCCTGGGGCTGAAGGCCGGGGACGAGGTCATCGTCCCCTCCTTCACCTTCGCCGCCACCGCCAACGCCGTCGCCGTGTGCGGGGCGACGCCCGTCTTCGTGGACGTGGACCTGGAGACCTTCACCCTGGACCCTGCGGCCGTCGAGGCCGCGATCACGGAGCGCACCGTCGGCATCCAGCCGGTGCACCTGTACGGGCACCCGGCGCCGATGGGCGCCCTCGTCGACATCGCCGTGCGCCACGGGCTGTGGATCGCCGAGGACGCCGCGCAGGCCCACGGCGCCACCTGGGACGGCGCCCAGGTCGGCACCTTCGGCGCCTTCGGCATGTTCTCGCTCTACCCGACGAAGAACATGACCAGCGGCGAGGGCGGCATGGTCTCCTGCGAAGGACCCGAGATCGCCCGCCAGGTGCGTCTGCTGCGCAACCAGGGCATGGAGAAGCAGTACGCGAACGAGATCGCCGGCTTCAACAACCGCATGACCGACATCCACGCCGCCATCGGCCGGGTGCAGCTGACCAAGCTCGCCGCCTGGACCGCGCGCCGCCAGGAGCTGGCCGCCCACTTCGACGCGCACCTCGAGGGCGTCCGCACCCCCGTCGTCGCGCCGCAGGTCACGCACGTCTACCACCAGTACACGATCCGCGTCGAGGGCGCCACGGCCGCCGAGCGCGACGCCTTCGCGACCGCGCTGCGCGAGGAGCACCAGGTCGGCTGCGGGGTCTACTACCCGACGCCCGTGCACCGCCTTCCGTCCTTCGGGCTCGAGCTGGACCTGCCGGTCACCGAGACCCTCGCCCGCGAGGTGCTCTCCCTGCCCGTCCACCCGAGCGTGAGCGACGAGGACCGCGACCGCATCGTCGCGGCCGTGAACACCGTCGCGAAGGCGGGGGCGTGAGCATGGCGGAGAAGAACCTGCGCGCCGGCCTCATCGGCCTGGGCATGATGGGCCGCCATCATGCCCGCAACCTCCATGCGCTCGAGGGCGTGGACCTCGTCGCCGTCGCCGACGCCCAGGGCGACCCGCACGGCGCCGCCCAGGGGCTGGACGTCCTGCCCAGCGCCGAGGCGCTCATCGAGGCCGGCATCGACTACGCCGTGATCGCCGTGCCCACGGCCTTCCACAAGGATGTCGCCCTCACCTTCGCCGAGGCCGGAGTGCACTGCCTCGTCGAGAAGCCGCTCGCCTTCGACATCGGCGAGGCCGAGGAGATCGCCGGCGCCTTCGAGGACAAGGGCCTCGTGGGCGCGGTCGGCTACATCGAGCGCTACAACCCCGCCCTGCAGGAGATGCGCAAGCGCCTGGCCGACGGACAGCTGGGGGACATCTACCAGATCGTCACCCGCCGCCAGGGAGGCTTCCCCGCGCGGATCGCGGACGTCGGCGTCGTCAAGGACCTCGCGACCCATGACCTGGACCTCACCGCCTGGGTCGCGCAGAGCGACTTCGCCCAGGTCGCCGCGACGTCCACGGCCCGCAGCGGCCGCAGCGACGAGGACATGGTCTCGGTGACCGGGCGCCTCGCCGACGGCACCATCACGAACCACCTCGTGAACTGGCTCTCCCCGTTCAAGGAGCGGGTCACCGTCGTCACCGGAGAGAAGGGCGCGCTGATCGCGGACACCGTCTCCGCCGACCTCACGTACCACGCCAACGGCGAGAACCCCACGAACATCTGGGAGAACATGGCCTCCTTCCGGGGTGTGAGCGAGGGCGACATGGTCCGCTACGCGCTGCACCGCACCGAGCCGCTCGCGCTGGAGCACCAGGCCTTCCGCAACGCCCTGCGCGGGGACGCCTCCAACATCGTCACGATGCGCGAGGGGCTGAACACCGTGCGGGCCGTCGAGGCGGTGCTGGAGAGCGCACGGACGAGCAGGACGGTGATGCTGGGTGCCTGAGTCGAACCCCCTCGAGGCATGATGCTCGATGCCCAGACGGGGTGGGTGGTCACCATGGTGGCCACCCTTCTCGTTGTGTACGTGCCCGGCGTGCTGATCATCGTCGCCTCCCGGATGCGGCTGCCCTTCCTGATCGGCTTCGCCCCGGCGATGACAGCGGGCGCCTTCGCCGGACTCGCCCTCGCCTATCATCTGCTGGGCGTCCGATGGACCCTGCTCAGCGCAACCTGCGGGGTGCTGCTGCTCTCCCTGGCCGGAGCGGCGGTGGGGGCATGGGTCCACCGGGATGAGCGCTTCTCGCGTCTTCATCGACCGGGGCCCCGGCACGGCGCACAGGTCTCGGCGATCCTGCTCCTGGGCTCCCTGCTGTCGTCCCTGGTCGTGCTCATCCCGGTGATACAGCACTCCCAGGGCCTGGGGGCGCTGATCAGCTCCTACGACTCCCTGTTCCACTACAACGCCGTGCAGACCGTGCGGGACAACGGGGACGCCTACCCCTTCACGGCGCTCGCCTCGCTGTTCGACGGGCGGAGCACCTACTACCCGGTGCTGTTCCATCAGATCGCGTCGATCATCCCGGGCGACGCCGTCGCATCTGCGAACGCTCTCGCCTTCGTGAGCCTCGTCTGTATGACGACGTCCACGGCCTCCCTGCTGTGGGTGCTGATGCCGCGCATCGCCCGTGATCGGACCCGGGCGGTCGTGATCGCGGCGCTGATGCCGTCGCTGTACCTGTTCTTCTCCCTGCCGGTGATGACGCTGCTGGTCGGCCTGTGGCCCAATGCCCTCGCGATGAGCGTGCTGCCTGCCGTGCTCGCGGCCGTGATCGTGGCCGCTCGCAGGATCCTCCGAGCGGTCAGACTCCCTGTCGGCATGCGGACGCGCCGAGGGACGGTGGCGGTCGTCGTCCTCTCCGTGGCTCCGTGCATCGTGGTCTTCGGCGGTGCGCTCTACATCCACCCCTCGGTCGGATTCTCGGTCGCGCTGTTCGCCTTCTCGCTCTGGATGGCCGGCTCGATCGTGCTGCTGCGATCCCGGCGTCGCCTCGGGATCGCCGGCATCGTCACGGGCCTGCTCCTGTTCGTGACCTTCGACGTCGGGAGCATGCTGTACCTCCGGGGGATGGCGCAGACCCCGAAGATCGAGCTGACACCGCTCAGCGTGCTGCTGACGATCCTCGCGGATCGGCCGCGGCTCGGCGCCGTGCCGCTGAAGACCCTGCCCGTGATCCCGCTGTATCTGCTGGCAGGCATGGGCGTGGTCTGGACGCTCGTGCGTCGCCGATGGGAGGACCTCACCGTCCTCGTCTTCTCCGTCGTGACCTTCCTCGTGTCTCTGGGGACCATGATTCCGTTCCTGCCCATCAGCTCCCTGGCGAATCCCTGGTACCAGGCGCGGGAGCGGGTGATCCCGATGTTCACGCTGTCCGTCCTGGTGCTCGCGGTCTACGGGGCGGCGGCGCTCATCGTCCTGCTCCGTCGTCGGCACCGTCGTACCCGGATCCTGGCTGCGGGCGTCGCGCTCCTCCTCCTCGCCGTGCCTGTGCTCGATGCAGCGGTCGGCGCACAGCGGATCCCTCGCCTGGCCCGGGTCTCTCTGCAGCGCGACGGATATCTCGCGAGCTACATCACTCCCGAGGAGAGGGACTTCATCGAGAGCAGCGTCCGTCTCATCCCCGAGGATGCGGTCATCCTCGGGGTGCCGTCGGACGGGACACCGATGTATTACGCGATCGGTCACCGGCGAGTCATCTTCCCGCACGCGGGGTATCCGTCCTCCGCGGAGCAGCTGCTGATCGCGCGAGAGGGGGATCGGATGCGGACGGATCGCGAGGTCTGCGAGGCCGTGCAGCGGTACGGCGACGACATCTATGTCTACGTGGACCGTTCGGACCAGCGAGCAGAGGTCATCATGACCGATCTGCAGCGGCGGGTCTACGGAGGGCTCGACGACCTCGACACCGCCGGGATGGAGCTCGTCGCGCAGTCCCCGGACTCGCACTACCGCCTGTACGCCCTCGACCTCACCTGTCGGTGAGGATCATCGCGGACCTGCGTCCGGACGCAGGGCGTCCGGACGCAGCGAGGCCTCACCGCCGGCGTCGTGGCACGAGCATGTTCAGCGCGCTGCCCGCGACCGTGCGCAGCGAGCCCTGCGGTGCGAGCAGCCGCAGGGGATGCGAGGGCAGCACGGCGCTCACGGAGGCGTGACGTCCCCGGGCCCGGCTCGCGGCCAGGAGGTCCTCATGCGGGGTGTACGGAGCGAGGCACTGCTGGACGAGGCGCTCCTCGGCGACGGAGAGGTCCGCCCGGACACGGCGGGACTGCCCGAGGAGGAACTGAGTCCATCGGGCGAGCTCCTCGCGCTGGGCCGTCGACCAGTGCTCGGGGCGCGAGCGGACGACGAGCGCGGAGAAGATGTGGATGCGGAGGAACTTCAGGGCGACGGCGTGCCGCTCCGTGTCGGAGGACAGGTGCGCGAAGGTCGTCTCGAAGAAGCCGAACTGCTGCGAGAGCGGTCGGATCACGAGCGTCGTCCGATCCGAGGCGCTGTCCCGGACCAGGTAGGCCGGACCGGTGGCGTCGAAGGCGGTCCGGGCGTGCAGCATCAGCTGAGTCGTCAGATGGACGTCTCCGCCGACGTTGAGGCCCGGCTCCAGCCGATGCTCGAACCCGGTGAAGAACTCTCGTTCGATGAGCCCCAACGGGGCGGAGCGGAACACCAGCCTGTCCCTGATGGGGTCGAGATCCGGCGCCGCTCCCGCGAGGATCCGTGCGAGCTGGTGGGCTCGGACGGGGGGCGTCGGGGTCGGGAACCGGCGCTCCTCGCGTCGCAGACGGGGGATGACGTACTGGGCGCGCGTCCGCAGCGCGAGCCGTCGCCAGCTGTCGACCGCCCCCGGCTCGAGGACGTCGTCGGAGCCGAGGATCCCGAACCACTCGGAGCGCCCGGTGTCGATGCCGTGGGAGAACGGGCCCGAAGGACTGCGCAGACCGTCCCGCAGCTCGTCCATGACGACACCGTCATGGTGCCTCGGGTCGATCACCGCCCACAGCTCTCCGGGGTCCACGTTGTGGGCGACCACGCGCGCAGCCACGTTCTCGTTGTGGTCGAGCACGCTGGCCACGGCATCCTGGACATTGCGCTCCGGGGTGTGGCAGGCGATGACGATCTCTGCGGCGGGCAGCGAGGCGGACATGGGGCTCCTGAGGGATGCGGGGGCGGATGCGAGTCAGAGAACGGTTCCGTAGGCGGCGCGATACAGCTCCCCGACCGTCGCGGAGGAGAAGCGCGTCCCGATGGTCGCAGCGATCTCCTCGCTGCTCAGCTCGCGGGTGCGCTCGTCGACCCGCAGGAGGGCATCGGCGTACCGCGTGGGGTCCTGCTCCTCGATGAGCTCGCCGATCCGCGCGTCGACGTACTCGCCCTGCCCGCCGGTCGCCCCGAGCACGACCGGCCGACCCGCGAGGATCGCCTCCGCCGCCCCGACGAAGAAGTTGTCGGCCCGGGTGGGCCCGAAGAAGATGTCGGCCTCCCGGGAGATCATCTCCATCACCTGGTCCGGGGGAATGAATCCGTGGAGATGCACACCGTCCTCCACCCCGAGATCACGGGCGAGCACCTGCGTCGATTCGCGCTCCGGGCCGTCTCCCAGCCAGTGCAGATGGGCGTCGACCCCACGACTGCGGAGCTCCGCGACCGTTCGAACCGCGACATGGGGGTCCTTGCGCGCGATGAGGCTCCCTGTCGAGAAGAGATTGAGCCGACCATCCTCGCGCGGCCGGCGGGGCGACAGCGCGATCGGATCGACGATGCACGGCACGACGGCCACGGGGCGCGCTCCCCGTTCCTCCCGGATGGGGCGCGCCAGGAACTCCACCACAGCGGTGACGAGATCCGGACGGCGCAGCAATCGTCGGAAGAGCGGGATCGCCCGGCGCAGCGCACCCGGTGCGCTCGACGGCGTGGTCAGGGCGGACCAGTGCTCCGTGTGCACCCAGGGCACCGGGACCCGGACGAACCGCAGGGCGATGAGGCTCGAGATCGCCATGGAGTGCACGAGATCGCTGCCGCGCAGCGCCGCGCTGAGCGGTGCTCGGACAGCCCGCCAGGTCCGAGGATCCTGCGGGTCGAAGGGGATGCGGAGGACCTCGAGCCCGTCATGGACGATGCGCCGCGGCCCGTCCAGGTCCCGCGGGGGGATCAGATGGACGAGGCGGAGGGTGACGTCCGCGACCTCCTGGATCGCCTGTGCGTCACGGACCACGAACGGGGCGTGAGCCGGATGGCGGTCCGTAGGGAACCAGGTCGTGACGACTGTGACGAGCATGTGTCTCCTCTGGCCGATCCGGCGCGGCCCTCAGGGTGGGGTGGACGTGCGAAGGTAGCATGACCCGCGTTCGCCCCCATTGTATTCGCGGTGGGGTCACAATCCCTGGAGGTCGTATTGGGCAAGGTCAGCAAGACCATGAAGGAGCTGCTGCCGCTGCTGCCTGCGAGCGCTCGGCGCTTCATCCGCTTCTTCGCGGTGGCGAGCGCGGTGCTCTCGCTGCTCGACACCTTCTCGCTCGCCGTGCTGACCCTCGTCCTGACGCAGGTGCTCTCGGGCGGCTCGATGCAGCTTCCCGTGATCGGCTCGCTGCCCTCCTCCTGGTCCCTCCCCCTGGTCCTCGGCGCCGCGGGCCTGATGGTGCTCAAGGCGGTGCTCAACATCCTGCTCCAGCGCTGGGCGACGCGCCGGTTCGCGCAGTTCGAGCAGATCATCGGCTCCCAGCTCTTCGAGGCCTACATCCGTGCTCCCTGGACGGACCGCCTGTCCCGGACCTCCGCCCAGGTCGTCCGCATGGTCGACGTCGGGATGGCGAACACGATCACCGGCGTGATCATCCCCTACACGCAGGTTCCCATGAACCTGATCTCCTTCGCGGGTGCGCTCGCGATCCTCGTCGTCGCCCAGCCGATGACCGCGCTGGCGGCCTTCGTCTACCTCGGCGCCATCGCCGGCGTCATGTACGTCGTGGTCTCGCGCCACTCGTACCGGGCCGGATACGAGAACCGCCTCGCAGGGGTGGGCATGGTGAGCATCGTCCAGGAGATGATCTCCGCCTTGAAGGAGATCACGCTGCGCGACAAGGCGGGCGAGGTCGCCAAGACCGTCTACACCTATCAGTCCGCCGCTGCGACGACCCGCGCCGACATCCGGTTCTTCCAGGCCGTCCCCCGCTTCATGGTGGACATCGCGCTCATCGGCGGAGTCCTGCTGATCGGCGGCGTGACGCTTCTGTTCGGCGGCGGGATCCAGGACGCGCTGGTGGCGGTCGCCGTCTTCGGCATCGGCGGATTCCGCATGGTCCCGGCGATCACGGCGCTCCAGAACATCTCGAACCAGATGAACGCGGCGCTCACCCACGCGGAGGCGATCGTGCGGGACATCTACGATGCGAGGGGCTACATCGAGCGCTCGGAGGCGATCGGTCGGGAGCCGCTCGACGAGAACCCGCGGATGCTGACGATCGACGACGTCGCCTTCACCTATCCGGGCAGCAGCACTCCCGCGGTCCGCGGCGTGAACCTCAGGATCCCGATCGGATCGACGCTCGGGATCGTGGGCGCGTCCGGAGCCGGGAAATCGACGCTGATCGACCTCCTGCTCGGGCTTCTCGTGCCGTCGGAGGGTCGGATCGCCCTGGACGGGAAGAACCTCGAGGACGTGCTCGCCTCATGGCGGCAGAGGGTGGGATACGTCCCCCAGGAGGTGACCATCTTCGACGGCAGCTTCGCCCAGAACGTCGCGCTCTCCTGGAGCGACGAGCAGATCGACGAGGAGCGGGTGCTCCGCTCCCTGCGCCGTGCGCAGCTGCTCGACACCGTCCTGGAGCGCACCGACGGCATCCACGAGAAGGTGGGGGAGCGGGGCATGGCCCTCTCCGGGGGGCAGCGGCAGAGACTCGGCATCGCCCGAGCCCTCTACGCGGATCCCCTCGTGCTCGTCATGGACGAGGCGACCAGCGCTCTGGACTCGACGACCGAGGCGGCTGTCGCACGGGCGCTGCACGAGCTCGCCGGCGACGTCACCGTGATCTCGGTCGCCCATCGCCTCTCGACGATCCGGGACAGCGACCAGATCTGCTTCATGAAGGACGGCACGGTGGAGATGGTCGGAACCTTCGACGAGGTCGTCCGCGGCAACGAGGACTTCGCGCTCCAGGCGACCCTGTCGGGGCTGGTCTCCCGCGATGCCCTGAGCTGAACCGGATCAGCGGGACCGCGCCGGGCGCGCGACCCCGCCGCGGTCAGCCCCGCTGCAGGATGCGGTCGACCGCCGTGCGCCAGGCGCTCGTGTAGCTCTCCGCGCTCAGCTCGCGGGACGCGGCATGGGCGTTCGCCTTGAACGCGCGCACCGACTCCGGGGTCAGCTCGCGGATCCGGGCCGTGAGCGCCTCGGTCGAGAAGTCGGAGGCGACCAGACCCAGATCGTGCTCGCGGAGGATCGACACCATCTCCGGGGAGGGGCCGATGATCTGGCCGAGCCGGGCCTGGACGAAATCGAAGAACTTGTTCGGCAGGACCCATTCGGTGTTGAAGGTGATCGGCGGGAGCGAGAAGAGCCCCATGTCATAGCCGTTCAAGGTCCGGACCAGGTCGGCGTAGGGGACGGGCGGGAGGACCCGCACGTTCGGAGTGGCATCGGCCCGCGCGACCAGCGATCGGTAGTAGTCGGTGGTGTCCTGGGTCAGGTACAGGTCCAGGCGCACCGACGGCCCGGCGGCGGCCGCTGCGTCGATGTGCATCTCGAGGGCGCGTTCGCGCCGGGCGGCTCCGGAATGCACGAGGGCGATCGGCTCCTGCACACCCCGTGGAGCCAGCGTGGGCTCGTAGGGTGTCGCGTTCGGGATCACCGCCACATCGCGCAGGGAGAACTGTCGCTCGTACTCCCGGGCGATGTGGTCGCCGATCGTGCTCACGCTCGCCGCACGCCGTACGTGGGCGCGCACCATCCACTCGTACAGCGGTCGGATATGGGTGTTCCAGCCCGTGTCGTTCTCGTTCAGGCGCGACGAGAACTCATGGAGGTCGGCGTGGAAGCCGAAACGGGGACGGAGCATGTGGGCGAGGCCCGATCCCTCGACATCGTTGGCGAGGATGACATCGAACCGGCCCTTCGGGACGTTCCGGCGGACCCAGCGCATCGCGGGATTGTTCCAGTACGTCGCGGGATGGGCATGGAGGATGACGAGCTTGGGCTCCCACTTCCAGCTGATGACGTCGTCGGGGAGCCGGATGTGCTCGGCGGCGCCGGGCGGATGCGGGCCGTAGCCGAGAGTGGTCACCTCGAAGTCCGAGGCGAACAGAGCCACCTGCTTGAGGACCCGTGCATCTGCGGCGATGGGCGACAGGGACAGGATCAGCACAGAGGGCTTGGGCATAGCAGGACTCTAGCAATCCGCGGCCTGCGCACGCGCGGCCCGGCGAGGCCAGGAGCGATAGGGTCTCAGGGTGAAGAGCTACGACGTCGACGCCATCGTCGCTGTCCACGATCCTGCGCGTCCCGTGGAACGATGCGTGCGATCGATCGATGAGGGGACCTCGTCCTCCGTACGCCTGCGCATCAGCGTGGTGTGCCACAACATCGACGTGGAGGAGATCCGTGCCGTGTTCTCGGGACCGGTGCCGGAACGTGTGCGATTCCTGGAGCTGCGCGACGGGATCCGCTCGCCCGCGGGACCGTTCAACGCAGGGATCGATGCCGCCGATGCCGAGTACGTCTCGACCGTGGGATCCGATGATCTGCTCGAGCCGGGGGCGCTCGATGCGTGGTGGGCCGTCGCCTCGCGGACCGGGGCCGATGCGGTGCTCGCCCCGATCCGCACCGATGACGGGCTCGTGCAGACCCCGCTGCTGCGCCCTCGCGGGCCCTCGCCGCTGGATCCGCTGCACGACCGCCTCGTCGAGCGGACGGCGCCGCTGGGGCTGCTGCGGACCCGCACGCTCGACCGCATCGGCTACCGCTACACCGAGGGCGGGCTGGGCAACGGGGAGGACATCGAACCCGCCCTGCGCCTCTGGTTCCTCGGCAGACGCATCGAGTATCCCTACGGGGCGCCGGCGTATCGGGTGACCGATGCGATGGGCAGCGCGCGCCAGACCGCCGTCATCGGTCCGCTCGCGCGCGAGCTCGCCTTCCTCCCCCTGCTGCTCGAGCAGAGCTGGGTGCGGGCACTGCCCTCGGCCCATCTCGACGCGGTGCTCGTCAAGGTGCTCCGTCGGCAGGCGATCGCCGCGATCCGACGACGCGCAGGGCTGCCGCCGGTCCACGTGGACGCGTTCAGCGAGGCCGACGCCGCGTTCCTGCGCGGCGAGCTCGCCCGGATCGAGCGGGTGCGCGGCCGCATGCCCCGCGGCCTGTCGATCGCGGAGGCGCGGATCCTCTCCGTCGCGAGCTCCGGCGACGCCCGCTCTCTGCGGGAGCTGCTCTCCCTCCTCTCCCGCCCCCGGCTCGCGAAGATCATCGCCCGGCGTCCGCTCGAGAGCCTCGCGTCCGAGGGCCCGATCCGCCAGCAGCTGCGCACGCTCGCGCTGGCACGGCGCAGTCCGATCCGCGACCAAGGACCCGGCTGACGAGAGGACCGAGAGGACTCGGAGCCTTGCGGGGGACGCCGCGCCGGAGGACGACGGCGCGCACCGACGACCGAGGAGGGACCATGGGACGGCCAGGGAGACGCGGCATGGTGGGATCTGCGGTCATGGGCGCGGTCGGCGCCCTGATCCTCTCGGGGAGCGTGACGGCATCGGCCGATCCCGCCGCCCCCTCCGACGTCGTCATGGGAACGTCGCGGGCGGAGAGCATCTTCGGCATGAGCATCCGCAACGGCGACGCCAGCATCGACGCGTACGGGGTCGAGAAAGACGACGTGACGCAGGCTCTGTGGATCTCCGTGCATCCCGGGGAGCCCGAAGCCGCCCTCGACGAGACCACGGATGCCATCGAGACGGGTAGGGCGGACGCGGCCCTCTGGTACAGCCCGGTCTCGGATTCGATCCGCATCGAGACGACGAGCGAGGGCGCCGCGCTGTTCGGGAGCGAGATCGGCGGCGTCGAGGTCTCCGTCGTCCTCACGGCCTGCATCGGCGACGCCGTCTGAGCTCGGAGATCGGACAGCTCGCCGGAGGGGCGAGGTCAGCCCCGCGGGTGCAGCCCGAGCAGATCGAGGTACTCGAGCCGGACGTCGTCCGCATCTCGGTTCTCCTGGACCCATTCCCGCGCCCGGGCTCCCGCGGACGTGAGCATCGCGAGGTCCTGGTGGGCGAGGACCCGCGCCGCGGCCGCATCGACGTCGGGGACCACCCAGTCCGCAGGGTAGATCACCTCGGCGCCTCCGTAGGGCGCGGCCTCCGGCCAGTCGCGGACGACGGGCACGCATCCGGCCATCCCCGCCTCGGCGACGGATTCGTGCGTTCCCTCGTGGAGGGAGGACGACAGCAGGAAGCCGGCACGGGACAGGATCGCGGGCACGTCGTCGCGGTAGCCCAGGATCTCGACGCCGTCCGGGGACTGCTGCAGCGCCTCCCGGACCGCGGCCACCCAGCTCGCCTCATGCGGGGCCGGATGCTCGGGGAGCCCCGCACCGAGCAGGAGGAGGCGGTACCGATCGTCCTCCTCCCGCAGCCGTCGCAGGACCCGAAGGCTGAACAGGACGTCCTTCACCGGCGGGGCCCACCCCACCTGGACCAGGGTCCACGGCGCGTCCTCGTCCTTCGCCGGAGCGAAGCCCTCGTAGCTGTGCACGTTGCGGACGACGACGACGAGGCCCGCCTGGGGCAGTCGCGGAGCCTGCCGGGCGACGAGGGCGCGGACCGCGTCGGAGACGAAGGCCATCGTCCCGATACGGGCGAAGCGCGTGAGCATCGGATAGGGGGTGTAGGCCTCGAACCGGTGGAGCCGGGCCACAACCTCGATGCCGAACCGCTCCGTGTCCAGCAGCGAGAACCAGGCGAGGGGATAGGTCCCCCACTCCACCATCACCGCATCGGCCCATTCCAGGTGGGGGACGAGGGCCGCCGGCACCGGTGCGAGCCGTCCGTCGAGGGAGTAGCCCACTCGCATCCCGACGATCGAGCGATGCGAGGGGCGATCTGCGGCGGGCAGATCTCCGACGCGGAGGGAGCGGAACTCGACGTCCGCATGCGATGCGAGATCGGCGCGCACCCGGTCGATGAACGTCCAGGAATCATGCGCGAGGATGAGGACGCGCCGCGCTCGACCCTCGGGCTGCCGATGCGCTGCGCCGGAGACCAGGGCATCCGGCGACGCGATGAGCTCGCGGGCGAAGGGAGAGGCCTCGTACGCGGCCAGGAACGAGTCCGGATCCGTGGCGAGAGGGGACAGACGCTCCGAGAAGTGGACGCTCGGGTGGTAGCTGAGCTGCAGCGCGAGATCGAGCATCCCTCCCGCATCGGCCGGACGCCCGCGACGTCTCGCCCGGTCCGCGACCGCGAGCAGCGCGGCGACGGCCCGATCGAGCGCCGCCCGGTCGACCGCTCCGTCGCCGAGGACATGATGCACGAGAGAGAACTGGGCCAGAGCGCCCGTCCTGCCGGGCACGCGGGCGAGCATCGATACGGCCCGACGGACCGGTGCAGCGCCCAGAGGGGCCCGGCGCAGGATCGTCTGGACGGCGAGGGAGGGCCAGCGCCGCAGCGGGGGCAGAGCCGAGAACCGCGCCCGAAGGTCCCGTGGCATCGCCGATCGGGCGGCCATCATGCGGCTCCCTCGAGGATGCGACGCACGATCGCCGTCAGCTTCGGCATCTCCTCCTCCGAGGAGAGCGCCCGGGCCGCACGGTCGGCGCTCTGCTTGAAATGCGCGATCCGCTCCGGGGTCAGGGAGCGCAGCGCGTCCGCGAACGACGAAGCGCTCATCTGCGCGGATCGGACGCCGAGATCATGCCGTTCGAGGAGCGCCACCATCTCCGGCGAGGGGGAGATGGCGATGGCCAGGCGGGCCTGGACGTAGTCGAAGAACTTGTTGGGCAGCGCGTGCTCGAGCGAGAACGTCGTGTCCGGGCACGCGAAGAGCCCGACATCGTAGGCCGCGAGAGCCGCCGGCAGATCCGCATGAGGGACGGGATCCAGCACACGGACCGCTCCGGCGGATCCCGCCGCGAGCTCCCGGAGCTCCTGCACGTACGCGGGGTGGTTCGGAGTCAGGTAGAGGTCGAAGACCACGGAGCCCGGCGCGTCCCGTTCGACCGCCATAGCCGCCTCGATCATCACCTCGAGCTGCCGTTTCGGCATGGCAGCGCCCGAATGGACCATGCGGACAGGGCTCTGCACGGGAGCCGGTCGGCGGTCCTGGTAGGGCGCGGCGTTGGTGAGGACGTCGGTACGGAATCCGAACTCCCTCTCGTACTCGCGCGCCAGCCCCTCCGAGACCGTCGTGACGCTCGTGGCGGCGGCCACCGCCGTCCGGCAGATCCACCGGATGTACGGGGCGACGAAGAGCCTCCACGGGAGCAGATCCTCCTTGAGCCGCGGGGAGTACTCGTGGAGATCGGCATGGACCCCGGCCTTCGGGCGCAGCGCGAGCGCGAGCGGGACCGTCTCCACGTCGTCGGCGAGGATGACGTCGAACTCGCGTCCCTGGAGGGCCTTCCAGGCTGCGACGACGGACTCCTGCTTCCAGTAGGCCCGACGGAACCGCCGGGCGATGACCAGGGGACGGTCGAGCTTCCAGGCCGTCAGCCCGTCGGGAAGCCGGACGTGCTCGATCCCCGCGCGCGGAGGGGGGCCGTATCCGCACGTCGTGACCGCGAAATCGGCGGACAGGGTGTCGATCTGGCGCAGGACCCGGGCATCTCGTTCCAGCGGCGAGAAGCAGAGGATCAGCACGCGGGCGCGGGAGCTCGGGGAGGGGGAGTCCATAGCGACATGGTACGTGGGCGAGGTGGCACAGCCGCCCGATGCTACTGTGAATCGGTCCCGAGCTCGGCAACCGGAAGGTCCCCACGTGGTCTCGAAGTCCTCCCGTCGTGCATCCGGCGTCTATGCCGTGGCAACGCGGCTCTTCGCACCCGAACCGACCCCGGCCGCCTTCCGCAACGAGGCGCTGGCACGGGCTCTGGAGCGGGCGGGGCACCGCGTCCGGGTGCTCACGACGCGTGATCCCGCATCGGCGGGATATCGGGATGCCGTGCGCGACGTCTCCCGATGGCCGGTCAAGCGAGATCGCCAGGGGCATGTCCGCGGCTATGTCTCCTACCTCAGCTTCGACATCCCTCTCTTCTTCCGGCTGCTGGCGCAGCGAGACCTCGCCGGGGTCGTGTCCGAGCCGCCTCCCACCACGGGGGTCTCGGTCATGCTGGCCTGTGCGGTCCGCCGGGTCCCGTACGCCTTCTACGCCGCGGATGTCTGGGCGGACGCGACGGCGACCGTCGAGAACGTCCCCTGGGCTGTGCGCGCGGGAGTGCGGATGATGGAGCTCCTCGTGTGGCGGAGGGCCGCGGTCATCCTCACGATCTCCCCGGGCGTGCGCGACCGGGTCGTCGAGCTCATCGGTCCGCGGGAATCCATCGCCATGGTCGGCAACGGCATCAACGTCGAGGAGTTCACGGTCGAGGGCCCTGTCGCCGCGGAGCAGGGACCCTACTTCGTCTACACCGGCACGGTGTCGGAGTGGCATGGTGCGCGCTTGTTCCTCGAGGCGTACGCCGAGGTCGTGCGCACGCACCCGACGGCACGCATGCTGTTCTTCTCCGAAGGGGCGGAGAAGGAGTCGCTGGAGGAGCTGGCCCGGGATCGCGGGCTCGGCGGTGTCGAGTTCCGCCGTCGGCTCCCGGCGGCGGATGTCGCCGCCTACGTGCGCGGGGCCGTGGCCGCCCTGTCCTCCGTCGCCCCCGGTCAGGGGTACGACTTCGCCCTGCCGACCAAGATCTACGCGGCGACCGCCTGCGGCGTCCCTGTGATCCACACGGGCGACGGAGCCGGCAACGAGCTGGTCGCAGAGAACGGCCTGGGCTGGTCGGTCCCCTACGACCGGGACGAGCTCGCCGCTGCCATGAGGGCTGCTCTCGACGGGACCGGGCGACCCGAGCCCTCCGCGCTCCGTCGCTGGACCGAGGAGCACGCGAGCCTGGACGCGTGCGGGGACCAGGCCGTCCGCGCCATGGCGCGGATGTTCTGATCGCGGGGACGGTCGGAAGGTCTGCGGCGCCCGGGCTCAGGCCGCAGCGCAGGAGATCTCGATCATCATCGAATGATCCGTCTGGCCGATCACGCGCCCGAGCTCGGGCGTGGCCTGGTCGATGCGGGTGAAGCTGCCCCCGTAGTAGTACGGGCGCCGATCCACATAGACGTATCCGATCCCGGCATCCATGAGCCGCGTGCACGCCTCCGGGTCCGTGCCGGCGCGCAGGAGGTCGTCCATCAGCTGGCCGTCCTCGGGCGTCGGATTCATCCCGGCGACGGGGAAGCGGACACGCTGACCTGTCATCGCGGACAGATGCGCCCCTCCGGAGAACGGGTTGGCCAGCAGCACCTTGTCAGTGTCCATGGTCGTTCCGACCTGTTCGAGCATGGCGAGCTCCTCGGAATCCATGTACCGAGGCCTCTGGACCATGTCGAGATCCAGATTGAGCCGGGCGTAGTCGAGACGGGGGGCGACGCTCGAGAGCACCACGAGAACGCCCAGTACGGCTGCGGAGGAGCGCCAGATCAGCGCAGAGCGCTTCCCTGACCGGCGCAGCCACCGTGCGAGATGCGCCGTACCCGGCACCGTCAGGAGGCAGACGACGAGGGTGAGGAACATCGAGATGCGGTCCTGGCCGCTGTACCAGAGCGCGGACAGGCGCAGCGGCGAGTCGACCGCGGCATCCAGATACAGGACCACCATGACAGCGGTCACCGCGGGCAGGAGATAGGACCCCCGCCGGAGCAGCGCCCACAGCCCGACGTACGCAACGGCCCAGAGAAGCGGTCCGGTCGCCATGGGCCATACGGTGAGAAGACCCGAGACGACCTCGCCGACCGCCTGGACCGGGCCCACCTCGAGCCCGCCGACGAACCCGCTGGCCGTGCTCGAGGCCGGCGTCATGATGATGGCCGCTACCGGGAGGAGCGCCGCCGCGCCGATGACTGCTGCGGCACGCGAGGGCCGTGCTCGTCTGCGCTGCTCGACGGCTCCGCCGAAGCCGGCGGCCGCCGTCATCAGGCACAGCGCGATGAACACATTGGGGTGCAGGAGACCCAGGCCGGCGGAGGCGATGAGGGCCGATATCGCCCACGGGCCCAGCGCGGTATCGGAGGAGCCGGTCAGACAGGCGCGCAGCGCCCGATAGCAGCAGAGCACCGCGACGAGGGCCCCCGGAAGGAATGCGGCTCCGACCAGGTTCGGGATGGGGGACAGATGGATCCACTCGTTCAGCGGGATCGCGGGGGCGAGCGCAGCCGCCGTGCCGGCGACGGTCGGAGCCCAGCTGGCACGCGGCCACAGGGCGCGGGCGAGGAACATCGTCCCGTGGATCCACGGGACGACGGCCAGTGCGAGCGTCGCAGCGTTCAGGACGATCGGGATCGGAGCGAGCGGCACGATCCCGATGAGGTCATGGAAGGCGGCGGGATAGATGCCGCCGGTGCCGTCTGTCGTGGCCAGCGCCGCGAACGTGAGGGTGGACCCGTCTCCGCTCTCGCGGACGTGCTGCAGCGCGCTGAGGTGGAACAGCGCGTCCCATCGCTGCAGCGGAGTGCCCGGCGAACCCAGCGCGATGAGCACGGGGACGACGGCGACCGTCGCGGCGAGAGGCACCAGGACGCGAGCTCGCGGAGGCACCAGCGGGAGCCATGAAGGCGTTCCCGGGTGCGTACGCGGTCGCGCTCGTCGCGCCGCCAGGAGCCGCCGTGCGCCGGCCACGACCGCGACCGCCAGGATCGTCACCAGCGCAGCGGACGACAGGGTCCATCGGACGCCGATCAGCGCTGCGACGACCGCTCCGCCGCCCAGGAGACCTGCCGAGACCGCCGGGGCGACGGCGCAGGCCGCGCCTCGCCAGATCCCGAGCGCACGCAGACAGAGGAAGCCCGGCAGATAGCAGAGCACGAGCGACCAGATGATCGACCAGCCGAACCACAGGACGTCGGTCATGCGGTGCACTCCTCCTCGGCCGAGCCCGCTCGGTGGCGGGGAAACGTCGGCATCACCATCGGACACGTCCGCGCCGGTGGCCCGAGCAGGCTCACAGGACGAGCCTCAGACCGGGAACCCTCCTCCCGATCAGGGCGATCGCCGCCGAGATCAGGACTGTGAGGCACCAGGTGACCGCCATCGGCCCGGGGACGTAGGCGTCGAGAGCCGGGACCGTCGCGCGGAGGATCACGAGGACGGCGAAGTGCACGAGATAGATCCCGAACGACGCCTCGCCGAGCGTGCGGAGCACCTTCTCCGTCCGCTCCGAGACCCGCCAGGTACGGCACAGGCTCGACACCGAGGCCATCAGCGTCACGGCGTAGGCCATGACGGGCAGGGCCACCGGGCTCGGAGCCAGGACCGAGGCCCAGACCGCGGGTCGCCCGTGCTCCGCCATCTGCTCGCCGGTGATGAAGATCCAGGTGATCACGGCGATGAACGCGGGCACCGAGACGAGTCCGAGGACCGCCGCCCACCTCGGGATCGGCCGGATCACGAGCGCCCTCCCGAGGACGAAATACCCGAGATAGACCAGGAAGAACGTGAACGTCCCGATCTGCACCGGCTCGGACGACCCGAGCCCGGCCTCGTGAGCCTGGCCGATCGCCATGACGCCGACGGCCCAGACGCAGGCGGCGGATCCGAGGACCCAGGTGCGGACCTTCTCGTTCGGGGCGAGGAACGGCTGGACGAGCGGTGCGATCAGATAGAGGCCGGCAATCGCGAACAGGAAGTAGAGATGCGTGTACGTGTGACCCGTGATGATCATCTCCGCGAGCTCGCGGAGCGAGATGTCCCTGCCGGAGACCATGCCGCGGATGGCGATGATGTAGAACGCAGACCAGAACACGAGCGCGGGGATGATGCGTCGTGCACGTCTCAGGAGGAAGGCGCCAGGACCTCGGGAATGCGCGCGCGGATCCAGCGTCAGCGCACCGGAGATCATGAAGAACACGGGGACGGCGACCACCAACGCCATGTCGAGGGCGATCACCGCCGTCCCCACCTCGCCGCTCCCGACGCCGCCGCCGACGACGTGGATCGCCACCACGCCGAGGATCGCGAGGACCCGGGCGAGGTCGAGATAGGGGAGGTAGGTGCGGGCGGTGCCGGTGCTGTGCGCGGCCGTCGACCCCGCCTCGGAGGGTGTGGTTCGGGGCGCGTCAGACGGGATCCTGGGTTCCTCCTTGGCTGAGAGATCGCGAGCGATAGGCGATCGGCTGCTCCGCCTCGTCGAGCGCGATCCGGCGTGCGAGATAGGTGGTGCGCTTCTCCGTGTTCTTGGTGCGCGCCTCCTGCAGGGCGAGGAAGCCCAGCAGGACCACCACGGTGGCATACAGCAGGAGGTCGCTGCCGCGCCCGACGCCGACGAGGTTCGCGACCCGGGTCATGATCGAGGGAAAGGCGACGGCGGCCACGGCGAACATCGCGAAGGCGATGATCAGCAGGCGGCGGACCGCGAGCTGCTTGGCCCCGCGGGTGCGGAACAGCCACGCCGTGATCCCGAGGATCCCGATGATCAGCAGGACCTGGATCACGAGCGAGCTCCGGGGACCCCCGCTGAACGGGCCGAGCGCGAGGATCAGGTCGGCATCGGGCATCCGGCTCAGCCCTCCTGGTCCGCGAGGTGGGTCGAGGCGCTGCCGTCGCCCAGCACGAGCCGGGGAGTGCCCGTCCAGTTCTCGGCGCGGGTGATGTTGCGGCCGTCGACGATCAGGCGCACGCCCGGCAGGTCCGCGCTCGTGAGGTCGCGGTACTCGGGGTGGTTCGTCTGCACGATCACGAGGTCCGCGCCCTCGCCCACGTGGTAGGCGTCGAAGCCGAGGCCCGCGAGCTCCTCGTCGGAGTAGAAGGGATCGTGGACCGCGACCTGCGCGCCGCGCGCCCGCAGCTCCTCGACGGTCGGGAACACGCCGGAGAAGGCGGTCTCCTTGACGCCGGCCCGGTAGGCGGCGCCGAGCACGACGGCCTTGAGCCCGGCGAGGTCGCCCAGGAGACCGGCGGCGCGCTCGACGAGACGGGCGGGCACCGAGGCGTTCAGCGTGCGGGCGGTGCGCACGGTGTCCGCGTGCGGGTCCGTGGACAGGTACAGCCGCGGGTAGACGGGGATGCAGTGCCCGCCCACGGCGATGCCGGGCTGGTGGATGTGGCTGTAGGGCTGCGAGTTGCTGGCCTCGATGACCTTGTACACGTCGATCCCGTTGTCCTGCGCGTACAGCGCGAACTCGTTCGCCAGGCCGATGTTCACATCGCGGTAGGTGGTCTCGGCGAGCTTCGCGAGCTCGGAGGCCTCGGGGGAGCCCAGGTCCCACACGCCGTTGGGGCGGGGGAGGTCAGGCCGCTCGTCGAAGGTGAGCGCCGACTCGTAGAACTCGCGGGCCCGGCGGGTGCCCTCCTCGCCGATCGCGCCGATCAGCTTGGGGTACTTGCGCAGGTCCTCGAAGACGCGGCCGGTCAGGACGCGTTCGGGGGAGAAGACGGCGAAGAAGTCCTCGGACTCCTTCAGCCCGGAGATCTCCTCGATCATCGGCACGAAGCGGCCGCGCAGCGTGCCGACCGGAAGCGTCGTCTCATAGGAGACGAGGGTGCCCGGGGTCAGGTGCTGCGCGAGCGAGCGGGTGGCGCCGTCCATCCAGGCGAAGTCCGGCTCCCAGGTGGCGTCGTCGACGAACAGCGGCACGACGATGACCACGGCGTCCGCGCCGGGGATCGCCTCGGCGTAGTCGGTGGTGGCGCGCAGGCGGCCGGCGGGGACGAGCTCGGCGAGCTTCTCGGCGAGATGGGCCTCCCCGGGGAAGGGCTCCTTCGCCTCGTTGATCAGCTGGACCTGACGCTCGCTCACATCGACGCCGATCACCTCGTGACCGGCATCTGCGAACTGGACGGCAAGGGGCAGGCCGATCTTCCCGAGGGCGACGACGGCAGTCTTCACGGTGGTGCTTCTCTCTCGCGGGGACGACGGGCCCTGAGCGGGCCGATGCGAGTGACAGGGTATCCTTCCGGCCGGGATGGTTCACCCAGGCGGGGCCGCGCCGCCGGTGATCGTTCCCACCCGTCGCCTGGCCGAGCGCGGGAACCGACAGTTCAGGAGCGCAGATGAGCGACGCACCCGGCGCGGACCGCACGTGGTTCGTGATCCCCCTGTTCAACGAGGGGCCGGTGATCGGCGAGGTCGTCGCGCAGCTCCGCGAGCGCTATCCGCTGGTGGTGTGCGTCGACGACGGCAGCAGCGACGACTCGGGCGCGCGAGCCCGCGAGGCGGGGGCCGCCGTCGTCCGCCATCCGTACAACATGGGGCAGGGCGCGGCGCTCAAGACCGGCATCGACTACGCCCTCCGGGACCCCGAGATGGCCCAGGTGGTGACCTTCGACGCCGACGGCCAGCACCAGGTCGACGACGCCGCCGCGATGATCCGGCTGCGCGAGAGCGAGGACGTCGACATCGTCCTCGGCTCCCGCTTCCTCGACGGTCGCACCAAGCCCGGGCTCGTGAAGCGGATCGTCCTGCGCGGCGCGGTCTGGTACTCGAACCTCACCTCGGGCGTGCACCTGACCGATGCACACAACGGCCTGCGCGTCATGGGCCGCGGGGCCTGCGAGAGGATCACCATCGAGCAGAACCGCATGGCCCACGCCTCGGAGATCGTCGAGGAGATCGGCCGGCTCGAGCTGAGCGTGCGCGAGCACCCCGTGCACATCCTGTACACCGACTACTCGCGCGCCAAGGGCCAGTCCGTCCTCAACTCGGTGAACATCGTCATCGACATGCTGTTCCGCTGAGGACCGGCGGTCCCCGGCCCTCAGCGGCGGCGCTCGTGCCTCGCTCTCCCTCCGGCCGGAGCGGAGCCGATCAGCCCGGTACCGAGACGATCAGCCCCTGGTCCATGCCCGCGAACGGCCCGGGCAGCACCTGGACGGCGACCTCGGTCCCGTCGGTGCGGGCGGCCGTGCACTCGACCGGCTCGAACATGGCGGCATCGAGGTCCTCGCCGCAGCTCACCTCGGCGAAGCCGCCGGCCGGCGGTGTGATCGCGCTGGTCGAGGTCAGAGTCCGCAGCGCGTCCTCGCCGAGCTGAGAGGCGGGGATCGGTTCGGCCCCATACATCGAGCCCATCGGCAGGGCGCTGAGCACCCGGTCGCGGTCCAGGGCGAGGGCCGCCTCATCGGGGAGCTCGAGGTCATGGCTGAACAGGAGCGCGGGAACGGACCCGGCTCCGTCCGGGGCGGGGACGCGCACGCCCTGCCCGATCCAGACCACCTGCGTCGCGTCCTCGGGGCCGACGGGCCCGCCGCAGGTCTGCGGATCGCCCTGCTCCAGGTCCAGCGGTCCGTCGCATTCGACCGGCGCGTCCTCCTCGACGCCCACCTGCTCCCGCAGGATCGCCGCGAGCGCGGCGTCGTCGATCCGGGTGTCCGGGACCTCGGCGGTGATCAGCACGGCGTGTCGCATCGCCGGTGTGCCCTCCTCGACGCCGTCCCCGGGTTCCCCGCCGCCGTCCGAGGCCTCGGGGGCGCTGAGGCCGCCGTCGGAGGCGGCCGTGTCCTCGGCCGAGGCGGGCAGGGTGGTCTCGACGGGCTCGTCGGCATCGGGCGTGCAGGAGGCGCCGAGGAGCAGCAGCGCGGCCGCGGCCGCGGCGAGGAGACCGCGGGGTCCGGCGTCTGCGGCGGACGGTGCGCTGGACGGCATGGCTCTCCCCGATCGCGTCGATGGAGCTCAACGGTCCCAGAGCGCCCCCGAGGGGTCAAGCGGCCGGGGGCTCCGCGGTGCCGTCCTGGATCGCGCCGAAGAACGCGGCGATGTCCTCCTCGTCGGTGAGGATCGCGACCCCCGAATGCTTGGTGTGGTACTCCGGGTCCTCGATCGGCATCTGCAGGGAGGGGCCGCCCTTCATCGCGCCCCGCATCGCGAGCCCCATCCGCCCCACGTCCACGAGGCCCGTGCCCTCGCTCGTGCGCAGCGATCCGGATCCCGCCCCGGCGAGCCGGGCCTGCGTCACGGGGTTCAGGAGCACCCCGGGGCTGGTGACGCGGTCCATGAGGGCTCCCACGAACTGCTGCTGGCGCTGCTGGCGGCCCAGATCCGCGGTGGGGTCGAAGTAGCGGGCGCGCACGAAGGCGAGCGCCTGCTCCCCGCCCACGTCGTGGCATCCCTCGGTCATCTTCAGCCCGGACTTCTCGTCGTCCACGTCCCGGTCGATGCACAGGTTCACGGTGCCGACGGCGTCGACCACCCCGGTCACGCCGTCGAAGCCGACCTCGACGTAGTGGTCGATCGTCAGTCCCGTGAACTGCTCGACCGTCTGCACCAGCAGCGACGGGCCGCCGAAGGCGTAGGCGGCGTTGAGCTTGTAGCCTCCGTGCCCGGGGATGTCCACGAGCGTGTCGCGCGGCAGGGACACGAGGTAGGTGCGGCCGTTGTCGGCCTTGTGCAGAAGCATCATCGTGTCCGCGCGCTGCCCGGTGGTCCCGTCCTCGGAGACGGCCGCGCCGTCGCGGCGGTCCGATCCGGCGATCAGCCACGTCGTCCCGGGCGTGTCGGCGGCCTCGCTGAGCGCGTCGACGTGCTCGATCCGCGAGTCCGCCCACAGCGCGAGCCCCCCGAACCAGCCGCAGCCGATGACGAGCAGCAGGGCCAGCAGGGTCGCGCCCAGCCGGACCGGGCGGGGGATGCGCGAGACGCCCCGGCGCCGGGACGGGGAGGGCCGGCGCTCCCGGCGCGGCTCGGCGAGCTCCTCCGCGGCCGTGCGCGGGTCCTCCTCCTCCGGCGGCCGATGGTGGACTCCGCCATGGCCGGCGCTCTGCCAGGCCCTCTGCTGCTCGCGGGGCTCGGGCCGGGAGGCGCCGGTCGGAACCGGGCGGGCGCTGCTCCGGGGCCGGGCGCGGC
>NZ_JBHLSV010000017.1:0-82987 GCF_042434575.1 Brachybacterium hainanense | reverse complement strand
GCAAACATTTTCGATTGAGAAGCGCGTGCCCGTCAGAAACGATTCTCCGAAGCGAGGATCTCTCCCCGTTCCCGTCCCGTTCACCGGGGCACGAGGAAGTACATTACGCCGAAGCGGAACCCCGCGCAAGTCGGAGCCGGGGTCATCCGGCGTGGTCTGCGCCACGTCACCGCTGGTGGCGAGCGGATCCGGTCCGCGGTCCCCGCTTCCGCGCTTCCGCACCCTGTCGTACCGTGCAGGCACCGCCCGCGCCGCGCAGGTCCTGCCGGTGCCGGCGTCGCACGCACCGACCCGAGGAGCCTCCGTGACCCCCAGCCCCGCATCGCTGCTCCTGGAGGACGGCGCCCGACTCGAGAAGGTCGCCTCCGGGGCGCAGTGGGCGGAGGGCCCCCTCTGGATCCCCGGCCGCCGGGCGCTGCGGTACAGCGACATCCCCGGGGACCGCATCCTCGAGTACTCCGAGGAGAGCGGGGAGCTGAGCGTCCACGCCACGGGCGTCGGGTTCACCAACGGCCGCACCCTGGACCTCGACGGCACGGTGCTCGAGTGCTCCCATGGGATGCGCGCTCTTCTGCGCGACGCTGCGGAATCCGCCGGCGGGATCCGGGAAGCGAGCGTCGTCGTCGACCGCTACGGGGACCATCGGCTCAACTCCCCCAACGACGTCATCGTCTCCTCCGACGGGACCATCTGGTTCACCGACCCCTCCTACGGCATCAAGCGGCCCGCCGAAGGGCACCCCGGGGAGGAGGAGTACGGCGATCGGTACGTGTTCCGCCTCGACCCGCGCACCGGAGTCCTCGCCCCGGTCGTCATCGACGTCGAGACGCCCAACGGCCTCGCCCTGTCCCCCGACGAGTCGGTCCTCTACGTCTCCGACTCCTCCCTGCAGCCCTGCGACCTCGCGAACCCGAACCCGGCCCGGCCCCGGGGCCATGCCATCCACGCCTACGACGTGGTCGAGGGCCGGCACGCCAAGAACGGCCGCCTGCTCGTCGAGGTCGACCCCGGCCTGCCCGACGGGATCCGGGTCGACGTCGACGGGAGGCTCTGGAGCTCGAGCGCCTCCGGGGTGCAGGTCTTCTCCGCCGCGGGGGAGAAGCTCCTCGACATCGCCGTCCCCGAGATCGTCGCGAACCTCGCCTTCGGCGGCGAGGACGGCCGCACCCTCTACATCACGGCGACCACGAGCCTCTACCGCATCCGCACCACCACGCGCGACGCCGCGGCCGCTCTGCGCTCCCGCCTGGAGGATTGAGCGGTGCCGACCTGGTCCCGCGCGGTCCATGGCGTCGTCTTCGCGGTCGCCGCCCTGACCCTGATCCTGCAGTTCGCCCTCACCGGCACCGGACCGGCGGACCCGACCCTCCCCGACCCCGGCGTGCTGCCCTCCGTGGTCCGCTTCTTCTCCTTCTTCACGATCCTCTCGAACATCATGGTCGCCGCGATCTCGCTGCTGCTGATGCTGGACCGCCCTCTGAGCCTCCCGGTGCGGGTGCTGCGCGTCGACTCCCTGGTCGCCATCGTCATCACCGCGGTGGTGCACTGGTTCCTGCTGCGGCCGCTCGGCACGCCCGAGGGTTTCCTGGGCATCCTCGACGACTCGCTGCACGTGGTCGTCCCCCTCCTCGCCGTGCTCGCGTGGCTCGTCGCCGGACCGCGCACCGCCGTGGACGCCGCGCCGGGCACGAGCGTCGCGGTCCTGCTGGGCGCCCTCGCCTTCCCTCTCGTCTACGCGGCCTGGACCTTCGCCTACGGTGCGATCTCGAGCTGGTACCCGTACGGCTTCATCGACGTGACGGTGATCGGGTACGGGCCGGCGCTGCGGATGGCAGGGATCATCCTCGCCGTGTTCGTGGGTCTCGCGGCGGCCGTGGAGGGTGTCGAGCAGGTCCGGGCCCGGATGCGCCTCGGGTAACGCACGCCCGGGCTTTTGAAAAAGCGGGCGCTTTTGAAAAACGAACCCCTTCCCTTATGGAATCAGGCTTTCCTTCCTAGCGGAGAGGCGGAACGGGAGTTTATGGTGGGGCATCCGCCGCGGCCCGCCCGGGCCGGATCCCCGAAGGAGGACCCCATGTCCGTCGTCGATATGACCCCCGTGACCGAGTGCACCGTCACCGACTGCTCCTACAACCACGACGGCTGCCACGCCTTCGCCGTCACCGTCGGCCAGGACTCCCGCTGCGCGACCTTCGTGCCCCTGGACGTCAAGGGCGGCCTGTCCAAGGTCGTCTCCCAGGTCGGTGCCTGCCAGCGCACGGCCTGCCTGTTCAACAAGGACCTCGAGTGCAGCGCGGCCTCCGTCCGCATCGGCGGCATCGGCTCCGATGTCGCCAACTGCCTGACCTACACCGAGGCCTGAGCCCCACTCGAGGACCGGCGGAGGCGCGCATCGCCCCCACCCGGCCCGGGAGCGGATACGGTCATCGCCGCCTCCCGGTGCCCGCCTCCCACCAGTCCAGGACCCGGCGAGCGTGGAGAGTGAGCCAGGGCGAGGGCTCGCCCTCGGGGACGTCGACCTCGAACCACACCGCTCCGGGCAGGACGGGCCCCTGCAGCCAGGTGCCGTCCGCCTGCCGCGCGGCACGGACCATCTCGACCGCCTCGGCCGCGCGAGCATCTGGCCGGGTGCCATCCAGCGCCGATGCCCGACGAAGGTGCTCCAGCGCCCGCAGCACACTGTAGGCCCAGCGGAAGGGGTACCGGAAGCGGTCGACGAACGGGCCGACGCTCTCCCCGGTCGAGAGGCGCCGGTGCAGGCGGCGCCGCAGCAGGTACTCCTCCCCTCGGCGGCGCGCCGCCCGGGTGGCCGCCGTCCCGCCGGTCGTCTCCTCGAGCGCCAGCAGCCCGCCCAGCGCGTTCACGGTCGAGTGGAACGATGAGCGCTCCGCCCCCTCGACCCAGTCGCAGTTCCAGCCGCCGTCCTCCAGCTGATGCTCGACGAACCAGTCCGCGATCGCCCCGACCTCCGCGCCGAGCCACAGGCCGTTCGCGAGCGTCATGGCGTTGATGCAGCAGTCCACCTCGCCTCCCCAGTAGGGCAGGTCGTCGTACTCCCAGCGTGCGGTGCGGGCGAGCCGTTCGACGGTGCCGTTCTCCTGCAGAGGCGCAGGGTCCGCGCCCCACTCGCGCAGGGCGGTGAGGCTCCAGGTGGTCGCGGTCCACGGCTGGCCGGGAAGGTCCTGGTTCGCCGGGTCCTCGAAGAAGCCACCGGGGAAGTACGCCCCTCCCGCCCACATGCCGTCCTCGCCCTGCAGACCCAGGAGCCGCGCGCCGAAGCCCTCCAGGACGACACGACGGCGCGTCGCCTGCCACTGCTGCGGCGGAGCGCCGAGCAGGTCGCGCTCGACCTGCCACCTCAGGGCGGGATCGGTCGCCAGGAGCCAGGCGTCCACGTCGTCGGCGGCCATGGGACTCCTCCTGCTCCTGGTCAGGCCCGGTGGACGTAGAGGTCGCGCAGCAGCGCGATCTCGGACAGGTGATGGATGAGCTCGCGGTTGATGTGTGCGACGAGGGTGGCACGCGGCTCCTCGGCGAAGGGTCCCTCCGCGGGCCCGGTGGGCGCCGCGAGGTCCTCCGTGCTCCAGGTGCGGACCCCGCGCATCCAGCGGGCGTACTCCGCGTCGAACTGCGCGAGCGCTCCCGCCGCCGTGCCGGCGTACTCCCAGGTCATGTAGTCGGCAGGAGGCCCGTCGTGGTGCCCGTGGCTGCGGGCCGCGAGCACGCCGACGATCACGTGCCCAAGCCGCCAGGCGATCGTCGTGAACGGGGCCGGTCGCGGCTCCGGGAACTCGACGTCGATCACGAACTCACCGCTGCCGCCCTGGATCGCAGCCCGTGAGGACTCCGCGCGCGGATGCACGCTCCACACCGGGCTCCGGTCGGTGGTGGGGTCGTAGAAGTACTCCTCGTCCGTGAGCCCCTCCAGCCGCGGACGCAGGTGCTCGGTGACGTGCCAGTCGATCTGCTCGATGAGGACCCGGGGGACGTCCAGGGTCTCGTCATGGGTCGTGGTCATCGCCCTCACCATCCTTCCGGCGGCCAGGTGCCGCCCTCTGCCCGTGCGTTCAGCTCGTAGGTGCCCTTGCCGTCGATGCTCTCGCGGATGATGTCCGCGTGCCCCGCGTGGCGGGCGTGCTCCTCGATCTGGTGCAGGGCGTACCAGCGCACGGTCCACGTCTTCCGGCCCTCGAACCAGGGCTGGTCCGGGTACGGGCCGATGGCGTCGAGGTCCGCGGCGCGCAGTACCTCCGCGAGCTTCTCCGCCGCGGCGTGCAGCTCCGCGATGAGGACCGGCGCCGTGTCGTCCTCGCGGACCGCCTCCGGGGCGATGGTCCCCTCCGCCTGGCGCTGCTCGGGCGTGCGCGGCGCCTCCGGGCCGTACTCGGGCGCCGCGGCGATGTGCAGCGCCGCGCCCTCCGCCATCAGGATCGCGTGCCGGGCGAGCGCGCCGAGGCTCATCGCCGAGGCGCTGGGGGTCTCCCGGATCTGCTCCGGGCTCAGCCCGTGGAGGGCCGTGGCGATCTGGACGATCTGCTGCGAGGCGAATGTCGCGAGGGAGTCGTTCTCTCCGGTCGAGACTGCGGTCAGGAAGCCCATCTCGTACTCCTTCATCGGTGTGGTCCTGCGGATGCCACCGATCCTGCCGGAGGATGCGGACAGGATCTGTCCGCTGACTCCGGCACACTGGTCCCATGAGCGACGTGACGAGGCGTGCCCTCCGGCTCCTGTCCCTGCTGCAGTCCCGCAGCGTGTGGACCGGGCCGGAGCTGGCCGACGAGCTGGGAGTGACCACGAGGTCGGTGCGGCGCGACATCGACCGCCTGCGGGAGCTGGGATACCCCGTGCTGGCGTCGAACGGGCACGGCGGCGGCTACCAGCTGGGGGCCGGCAAGGCACTGCCACCGCTCGTGCTCGAGGGGCAGGAGGCCGTCGCCGTCGCCGTGGGACTTCGCCTCGCGGCCGGCTCCGGCATCGACGGGCTCGAGGAGCAGGCGCTGCGGGCGCTCACCGCGATCGACCGGATCCTGCCGCCCACGGTGCGCACCGAGGTCGCGGCCGTCAGCGACGTCCTCGACGTGCTCGACTCGGGTCCCGGCGGGGTCACCTCGCCGACGCTCCTCACCCTCGCCCGCGCCGCCCGCGAGAACCTCGAGGCGCGCATCGACTACGAACGGCGCGACGGCGAGCGCATGACCCGGCGCGTCGAGCCGTACCGGGTGCTGTCCGTGTCGCACCGCTGGTACCTCTTCGCCTGGGACCTCGACCGCGAGGACTGGCGCACCTTCCGCCTGGACCGGATGCATGCGGCGCGCACCACGACGTTCCGCTTCCCACGACGCCCTACCCCCGACATCGCGGCCCACGTGCGGGAGTCCCTCTCCCTCGGCGCCTACCAGACGCAGGCGCGAGTCCGGGTGCTGCGCCCGGCGGAGGAGGTCGCCCCGCACATCCCGGCGATGGTCGGCACGGTCGCGGCCGACGACCCCGATTCCTGCATCCTGCGGATCGGCGCCTGGGATCTGCGCTGGGTCGCCGCACATCTCGCATACCTCGACCTCCCGGTCGAGGTCCTCGATCCGCCCGAGCTCGCCGCGGAGATCGAGAACATCGCGCAGTGGGCAGGACGCGGAGGCAGGGGCCGGTAGCGCGGTCCGGGGTCAGGTGCTCCCCCGGCCCAGCGCGGCACCCAGGAACCCGCGGGCGAGGGCGATGACCTCCTCGGGCCGGTCGTAGGTGACGATATGACCGGCGTCGGGGATCGTGACCAGCCGCGAGCCGGGGACGACGGCGGCCGCCTCCCGCATGACGGCGTCGGCCACCAGCGGATCGTCCCCGCCCCGCACCCACAGCGTGGGCACGGAGAGCCTCGGCAGCAGGGGAAGCAGGTTCAGCCGCATCCGTCGCGGACCGTACGCCTCGACCTGCCAGTCGTCCAGGGCCCGTTCGCCGTGCACGTGCTTCGCGCGCGCCTCCTGCGCCGCGAGCCCGAGGATCTGCTCCAGATCAGGAGTCCGCTCCCCCGCGCTCAGGCTCCCGATCATCGACCGGCGCACCACCCCCGGGAAGCGGGCCAGGATCCAGCTGCAGGCGCGCAGCAGCCCGGGCGTGCGCAGCATCATCCAGGTCGTCAGCTGCGCCGGGCGCCGCTCCTCGATCCCGCCGGGGGCGATCGCGAGCAGCGCGCTCACCCGGTCGGGACGGCGCAGCGCGAAGCTCGTCGCGAGCCCTGCTCCCATCGACAGCCCCAGCAGGCCCACCCGCGGCAGGCCCAGCACGTCCAGGAGCTGCTCGAGGAGCCGGCCCAGACGCTCGTCGTCCAGGACGCCCTTCCAGGGCCTGCTCCCACCATGGCGGGGCAGGTCGATGACGTGCACGTCATACGCCTCGGCGAGCGCCGGCGCGACCCGACGCCACACGCCCTGCCCCGTGTCGAGCATCGCCCCGTGCAGGAGCAGCAGGGGCGGGGCGCCCACGGGACCGCCGCGGAACAGCCGCACCGGGCCTCCCCCCACGTGCAGAACGACCGGGGCGTCGAAGAATCCGGACATCGGGCGTCCTCCAGGGTCGGGGCGGGGCGTCCTGCCGTCCTCGCAGGCTACGCGGCAGACGCGGAGGTGTCGACACCCCGCCGGCACGGGGCCCCGGAGGCGCCTTCGCGGAGCCGCGGGCGTCAGGGCAGCGGACCGCAGCTCTGCCGCAGCAGCACGTCCACGGGCAGGCGAAGCTCGCAGGCATCGGCCCCCGGGTCTGCGAGGCGGCGCAGCAGCAGCTCGATCGCCCGGATCCCCAGATCGACCATCGGCTGACGCACCGTCGTGAGCGTCGGCGTGGCGTACCGCGACTCGTCGATGCCGTCGAAACCGGTCACCACGCAGGTGCCCGGCACCTCCACGCCGCTCTCGCGCAGCGCCGCAAGCGCTCCCAGCGCACTCTGGTCGTTCGCCGCGACGACCGCCGCCGGCACCTCGCGGGCAAGATGCGCGGCCATCACGTCATGGCCCGCACGCCAGGTGAAGTCCCCCAGCAGCGCGCTCCACACGACATCCCTGTCCGCGACCGCGTCCCGGAACCCGGCCTCGCGGGCGGCCGCGTCAGGAGAGTCCGGCGGCCCGGCCAGGTACAGCACGGGCCCGCGAGGCTTGACCGCGAGGACGTGGCGCACGAGCGCGGCCATGCCGCCGCGGTTGTCCGCGCGCACCGCATCGGACCCCGCCCCCGCCTCCCCGGCGATCGTGACCAGGGGGGTCCGCCCTGCGCTGCGCAGGAGCAGGTCCTCCGGCACGGTGCGCGCCACCGCCGCGAGGCCGTCGACCCGGCCGGCCAGATCATGCACGACCACGTCCCGGCTCACGCTCGTGCCCGCCGCGACCAGCAGCGCGTAGCCGGCCTTCCAGGCCGCGGCCTCGGCGCCGCGCACCAGCTGCTCGAAGTACCGGTTGCGGTAGGGATCCGCCTGCCGTCCGTCGCGGTCGTCGAGGAAGGCGACCGTGCCGCCCTCCTCGCCGACCGGTTCGCGCAGGCTGGTCGTGGGGATGTCGTGGCCCGGGATCAGCAGTCCCAGCACGCCCGTCCGGCGGCCCGCGAGGCCGCGCGCGCTCGCGTTGGGGACGTAGCCCAGCTCTTCGACCGAGGCGAGGACCCGGCGCCGCGTCGTCTCGCTCACCTTGTCGGGGTGCCGCAGCACACGGGAGACCGTGGCGATCGACACCTCGGCGTGACGCGCGACGTCGTAGACGGTCGGGGACCTGTCATCGAGCACGGCGAGCCTGGCCTTTCACGGGACACCGGTCGGAGCCGGCCACGGAGGGGACCGTCGCACAGTACCCGACCGCGGCCCGCGCCCGAGGGCGGCCTCAGAAGTGATACGGCCCGAACCGCATCCAGGCGACGAACACGGACAGGACCCCCAGCACGATCGAAGGCAGGGCGGCGCCGATGCCGTCGTCCTCACGACGCAGATGCACGAGAGCCGCGAACACCATCGTCACGCCGAGGCCCGCCGCCGCGAAGGCGCTCAGCCAGGGCGCGATGCCCAGCGCCGCCGGAACGATCAGACCGATCGCCCCGAGCACCTCGAGCGCCCCGATGCCGCGCACCGTCGGATGTGGGAAGTCTTCCACCCAGGGCGTCCGCTCGATCAGACGCTCCCGGGAGTGGACCAGCTTCGTCACCCCCGAGAACGCGAAGACCAGCGCGAGAAGTCCGGCCAGGGTCCACAGCAGGATCTCCATACGACCATCTCCTTCGACGATCCGACGCGGGCGCGCGCCGGTCCTCCCCAGTATCGCCCCCCTCTGCGCCGCTGTCATCGGGACCGCTCCCAGCGGGGGTCGAGCCGGCGGACAGCTCCCGCGGAGGCGTGACCGGGAGGATCACCCTGACCCATCGACGATCGGAAGGACCGTCATGAGCACCCTGAACAGGCTCGTCGGCATGGCGAAGAAGGCCCTCGGCTCCGCGCACGGCGCCTCCTCCCACGGCACCTCCTCCGGGACCGGGGACTGGCGCACGATGGTGCGCTCCGCGGCCGATGCGATCACCGGCGACGGAGGCGGGAGCGGGAGCACGCATCCGGGAGGCCCGACGCGGAGCGCGCCGGCCGCACGGACCTCCTCGACCCGCGGCGGGGCGACCCTGTCCGGCGAGGACCAGCGGGCGATCGCCCGCTACGACTACCTCGTGCGCACCGCGGATCCGCAGCAGCTCGAGCAGGTCCATCGCGAGGCCTTCGACCGCCTGACCCCGCAGCAGCGGGCCCAGGTGCAGGCGCGGATGCGGGAGGAGCTCCCGCCCGCCGAGCAGCCCCGCTCCGATGCGAGCGCGGACCTCGCCCGCAGCGCGACCCGCCTGGGCGCGATGGATCCGCGCCGGCTCACGGGGCTGCTGTCCCGTGCAGGCCGCTCGGGCACGGGCCGCTCGGGGGCGGGGCGCGCGGCGGCGATCGGCATGGCGGGCGCGGCCGGCGGGATGCTGGCCGCGGTCGCGGGCAGCGCCGTCCTCACGAGCATCGGCGGCTCGCTGCTCGCCTCTGCGATCGGGGAGGGGATCGACGTCGATGCGCTCATGCCGGACCTGCAGCTGGACCTCGGCGAGCTGGGCGCTCTCGGCGATCTGAGCGCGAACGACCTGGCCGACGGGGTGTCGGGGCTCGGGGACGTGAGCCTGAACGACGCTCTGGGCACCGACCTCGGCGAGATCGACCTGGGCGACCTGGGCGGCTTCCTCGGCCGCTGAGGGACCTCCCGCCTCCCGCAGGTGGGCTAGGGTTCATCCGTGACACGGGGTGCCGCGGCATGCGGCTGAGATGACACCCGTCGAACCTGATCCAGTTCATGCTGGCGGAGGGAATGTCGCAGCGGCCGCGTGCCGCCATGCCCTCGCGCCACCCGTCGAGAGGCACCCGATGCGCACCGTCCCCCTGTCCGAGCAGATCGTCGTCGTCACCGGCGGCGCCCGCGGTCTGGGCCGCGCGATCACCGAGGCGTTCCACCGCGAGGGCGCCCGCGTCGTCATCGACCATCACCGCAGCACCGAGGCCGCCCGCGCCCTCGCCGAGCACCTGGGCGAGCGGGCCCTCGCCGTGCAGGCCGACGTCCGCGACCGCACCGCTCTCGACGCGCTCATGGCGCGCGCGCAGGAGCACTTCGGAGCACCCGTGACGACGGTCGTCTCCAACGCGCTCCCGGACTTCTCCTTCGACGGGGACGCCCGGGCGAAAGCTCCGGACATCGGCTACGAGGCCTTCGCCGCCCAGTTCGCGGGCACCGTGCAGGGCACCGTGAACCTCGTACAGGCGGCCCTGCCCCATTTCGCGGCCGCGGGCGGCGGGCAGGTCCTCACCATCGGCACGAACCTGTTCCAGAACCCCGTGGTCCCCTACCACGACTACACCGCCGCGAAGGCCGCTCTTCTGTCGCTGACCAGGACGTTCTCTACAGATCTGGGGCCGATGGGCGTGCGGGTGAACATGCTCAGCGGCGGGCTGCTGCGCACCACGGACGCGAGCTCCGCCACCCCGGAAGCGGTGTTCGACGCGATCGCCGCGGGCACACCGCTGGGGACGGTGACCACTCCGGAGGAGTTCGCCGACGCGGTGCTCCTGCTCGCCTCGCCGTGGGCGCGGGCGATCACGGGGCAGAACCTGGTCGTCGACGGCGGGCTGGTGAAGGGGTGATGGCCGCAGAGGGTGATCCGTCCGTGGCTCCCCGCACCGTCACCGCATCGTGATGTCGATCACCATCCGGGAAAGTAGGCTGGTGAGACGCCGCGCAGCTGCTCGGCCGGGGGCGACACACGACGGGATCTGACCATGACGTCTGCGACACGCACTCGACGACCACGGCTCGCCCTCATCACGGTCTGGGGAGCACTTGCCGTGCTCGTCGCCTGCGGCGGCCAGGAGCTGGAGCCGGCCGCTGACATCACCCTCGTCACCTCTCAGCCGCGCGGGCCGGAGGACCTGCACATGGATGCGCTCTGGAGCGGGGTGGTGAGCGAGAACTCAGGTTGCGTGGTCGTCACGGGTGGCGGTGACGTCGCCATTCTCGTCGCCCCCGACGGCTCCGAGGTCGGCAGGGACGAGGACGGGACGCTGTTCCTCGTGGTCGCTGGCGAGGCGTATCCCTTCGACGAGAAGTACGGAGGCGGCGGATTCCATCTATCGGATCTGCCCGCGAACCCCGACGCCCTCCCCGGCGCGAAAGAATGCGTCAGCGCCACGGGGGCGACGGAGCTGACGGTGATCTACGACATCGAACCGGCGTAGCGCGCCACCGGCGCGGGAACATCACGCTCCGGGAGAGGGTGACGAGCCGAGCGCGGCGTCGAGAACAGAGACATATGCGGGGTGCGCCAGCGGAACCGATGGCAGCTCTGCGGCGGTGAACCATCGCAGCCGCAGATGCTCATGAGGCGCACGGTTGCTGATCTCGCCGTGCCACCGCCGGATGCGCCACAGCGACAGGTCGATGCCCAGACCGTCGTCGATCTGGCGCTGCCACGGCTCCTCGAGCACGACATCGACGCCCAGCTCCTCCCGGAGCTCCCGGCGCAGCGCCGCTCGTGGCGACTCGCCCGGCCGGCGAGGGGAACCGTTCCAGAACCGTCCGACCGGAGGTGTCGGTCAGCGTCCACAGCACCTCGCGCACGAGGAACGGCACGTCGAGGCCGCCGCCGCGAAGGTGCTCCCAGCACTCCGGCAGGGAACTCGAGGTGTGCGGGTGGGCGATGGTGGAGTGGAACGGGTATCCGCTGAACCGCTGGGGAGGCAGGAGGATCCGGTCCCTCAGGGTCTCCAGGCCTCCGGTGCGGTCCTCGACCATGGCGAACACCCCGCCGTGACCATCGTCCTCGCAGGCGAAGACGCCGAGCCGGATGGGGAACGCCGACATCTGGTCCGCCTCGCGCGCCACGCGCTCCACCATCCTCGAAGCATATGGACCGCTCTCACCTCGTACGCCGGGCGGGGGCGTAGTGGTCAGGCGCGGTCTCCAGGACGCCCTCGCCGTGGGCGGCGGTGTGCAGGCCGGTGCGCAGCGCGTCGACCTCGGCGGCGGGCACGGTCCCGAGGATCGTGGCGATGCCTCCGGCGGTGCGCGAGGTCTCGGGGACGGCGCCGTGCCGGCCCAGGAGACCGAAGACGCCGGAGAGCGTCGTGTCCGGGGTCTCGAGCTCGAAGCGGTCCACGGGTTCGCACACGATCGTGCCCGCCCGCCGGATCGCCGCGCGGACGACGAGCTCGACGGTGCGCCGGACCTCGACCGCCCGCGGTCCGGCCGGCGGGTAGCCGCTCTCCTGGACCGTGACGCGCAGGTCGGTCACCGGCCAGCCGTGGAGGCCCTCCGTGAGCGGCGCCGCGAGATAGCCCAGGAGGGCCGACCGGTAGCCCTGGGGCGTGCCGTACACGTGCATCGGCAGCGTGAGCAGGGGCGCGGAGACCACCAGGTCGACCCCGCTGCCCGGGGCGGTCGGCTCGACGAGGACGCCCAGGCTGTAGCCCAGCAGGTGCCCGGGATCGCCCATGCGGGCCGCGGCCTCGGCAGCGCGGGCGGGACGTTCCACGCAGACGACTCCCGCGCTGTGGACCTCGACCTCGATGCCGTACTCGGAGGCGAGCGTGTCCACCAGGACCTCCTGCTGCACCACGCCGTAGAGCCGCACGCGCGTCGCCCCGCGATCGGGGCGGACCGCGATCAGCGGGTCGATGTCGGCGAGCTCGGCGAGCGCCCGGTGCAGGTCCGCCTGCTGCTGCGGGTCGGCGGCGACCATCCGGGCCTCGAGCCCCGGCGCGGGCATGCTGGACGCCGCCGGGGACCTCCGTGCCCCGATCCAGTCGCCGATGCGGGCGTCGTCGAGTCCCCGCACCCGCGCGACCTGCCCGGCGGCGACCATCTCGCGGCGCACCGTCCCGCCCGGGGCGAACACCTCGATGCCGGTGACGGTGCCGGCCCGGTCGGTGCCGAGGTCCACGCGGTCGCGCAGGCACAGGGTCCCCTCGCGCATCCGGATCGTGCAGACCCGCTGAGCCGCCGGGGAGCGCTCGATCTTGAACACCTGCGCGACCGCGGGCCCCGCATCGTCCGCGGCCGTGGGCGCCGGCAGGATCTCGGTGATCGTCCCGATCAGGTGCTCCACCCCCTCCCCCGTCCGCGCCGAGCCGCACAGCACGGGGTGGACGGCCCCGGACCGGGTGGCCTCCGCGAGCGAGGACCTCAGGAGCGGCTCGTCCGCGGACCGGGCAGGGTCGACCCATGCCTCCAGGACGGACTCGTCGTGCTCGGCGAGCACGGCCGTGGCCTGCTCGATCCAGTCCGCATCGGCGCCCGTGCACGGCTCCGCCGCGGCTCCCGGGGTGCCGGGGTCCCGCACGCGGGCAAGGGGGACGAGCGCCGGCGTCAGCCTCCCGGCGATCGCGGCGAGCACCCGCTCGGGAGCGGCGCCGGAGCGGTCGATCTTGTTGAGGAAGAGGATCGTCGGGACGCCCAGGCGCCGCAGGGCGCGGAACAGCACGATCGTCTGCGCCTGGACGCCCTCGACGGCGGAGACGACGAGGACGGCACCGTCGAGGACCGCGAGAGAGCGGTCGACCTCGGCGATGAAATCGGGGTGCCCGGGCGTGTCGATCACGGTGACGTCGACGTCGCCGGAGGCGAAGGTCGCCACAGCGGCGCGGATCGTGATCCCGCGCTGCCGCTCGAGGGACATGGTGTCGGTCCGGGTGGTGCCGTCGTCGACGCGGCCCAGGCGGTCGATGGCTCCGCCGCGCAGCAGCAGGGCCTCGGTCAGGCTGGTCTTGCCGGCGTCCACATGGGCGAGGATCCCGAGGTTGACGCGGCGCCGCGGGGCGGCGCCGGAGGGATCAGGTCGTACGGGGGCGGGCTCGTGGGCTGGGTTCATGGCTCCTCATGTGCTGGACGGACCGGGGGTCGCACATGGGTCGGCGCATGATCAGTTCCTTCGTGCTCGGCGGGGACGCGAGGTCCGGGTGCGCCGATGGTCCCGCGCGGCGGCGGGTGGGTCAACCGATTTCCGAGGACGCAGGCGCTGCTCCCGTTGGGGATCGGCGACGCCGCTGCTCCGACGGGTTCCCCGGGGCTAGCGTCCGGGCACGGTCCGCTCCACGATCTCCCGCATGGCCGCGGCTGCGGCGGCCGCCTCCCCGGCGACGACCGCGCGGCACACCTCGGCGTGGAGGGCGACGTCCCGGGCATCGGGAGCGAGGTCGGCGCGCTCGAGCAGGGCCCGGTCGCGCAGGCCCTCCTCGATCACGCGGCGCAGGCGCGCGAACAGGGTGTTCCCGGACAGAGCGAGGACGGCGGCGTGGAGCTCGGCATCGGCTGCGAGGAAGCCCGCGGAATCCGGGGCGCGGCCGAGCGCCTTTCCCGCCGCGACGAGGCGCTCCGCCTCCCCCTCGCGCGCCAGACCTGCGGCGACGGTGCGCGCCGCGGCCGCGGCCGCTTCGGGCTCGACGGCCCGGCGCAGGGCGCGGAGCTCGTCGATCTGGACACGGCGCCCCTCCCCTCCCCGCGCGAGGCGCCAGCGGATCACCCACGGGTCCAGGGTGTCCCAGTGCTCCGCCCCGCGCACCCGCAGGCCGACCCGGCGCCCGGCGCTGAGCATGCCGAGGGAGCCGAGCACCCGGGTGGCCTCGCGGACCACGCTGCGGGAGGCCCCGGTGCGCGCGACCAGGCCCTCCACGGTGTCGGCGTGGCCCTCCGGCAGCTCCCCCGCGACGATCGCGCGGCCCAGCTCGTCGAGCACCCGGTCGAAGGCGGAGGGGCTCATGCCTGCGAGACGGGCGAGATGACCAGCTCGTCGACGCGGACGTGCGCCGGTGCATCGAGCACGAAGCAGGCCGCGCGGCCGATGTCCTCCGGGGTCAGCATGACCGCGCGGGCCTCGGCCCCGGGGACCTCGGGGCGCTGCTGGAGGAAGTCGGTCGCGACGTCGCCCGGGCACAGGTGGCAGGCGCGCACGCCGTGAGGCGCCTCCTGCTGGTTGAGGGTCCTCACCAGGGAGCCGAGCGCCGTCTTGGAGGCGGAGTAGGCGACTCCGGCGCCGGGCTGGAAGGACCATCCCGCGTAGGAGGAGATCACGACGGCGACGCCCCGGCGCGCGCGCAGATGCGGCAGGGCCGCGTCGAGGGTGCTGGCGGTCGCGGTGAGGTTGGTGGCGAGGATGGCGTCGAACTCGGCGAGGTCCTGGTCATCCCACCGGCGGCGCGGCGCGTTCAGGCCCGCGGAGATCACGAGGCCGTCGATGCCGCCGTGCTCGGCGGCGATACGGGCCGCCGCCGCGCGCACGGCCGAGCGGTCCTGCACGTCCAGCGCCACGGCGGAGGCCTCCCCACCCGCGGCCGTCACGAGCGCGACGGTCTCCCGGAGGGCATCGGCCCGCCGCCCGCTGACCACGACGCGCCAGCCGCTTCCCGCGGCGGCGAGCGCGGCGGCGCGCCCCATGCCGCTGCCGCCGCCGGTGATCCAGAGGGTCCGCATGTCATCTCCCGTCCGGCACCCGGTGGTCGAGCGCCCTCCCCAATAGTATGTTTATTGCGGTGCCCGGCGTCGAGTGCACGCCGCATCGAGGAGCGATCGATGGAGCTGGACCTGAGGAGCAGGGTCGTCGTGGTGACGGGAGCGGCGCGCGGCATCGGGGCGGTGATCGCCCAGCGGTTCGCCGCCGAGGGCGCGCGCGTGGTCGCGCTGGACCTCGCCTTCCCCGAGGAGCCGGACGCACGCCCCGTGGACCGCGTGACCTGCGACGTCGCCGATCCCTCCTCGGTCGAGGCGGCGGTCGCGGAGGTCGTCTCCCGCCACGGCACGATCGACGTGCTGGTCAACAACGCGGGCATCAACGTCGAGGGCGCGGTCGCGGACCTCGACTGGGAGCGCTGGCGCACCTGCTTCGACGTCAACGTGGGCGGCGTCTTCCTCATGAGCCAGGCCGTCGCTCCGGTGATGCAGAATGCCGGCCGCGGGCGGATCATCAACGCCGCGTCCTTCGCCGCGATCATCCCCAGCGTGGGCAGCGCCGCGTACGCCGCTTCGAAGGCCGCGGTCGTCCAGCTCACGCGCGTGCTGGCCTCGGAGCTGGGGCCCTTCGACATCACGGTGAACGCCTATGCGCCGGGCATGGTGCCCACCGCGATGAACGGCTTCGCCGACATGCCGCAGGAGGCCCAGGATCGCCTGCTGGACACCCTCTCGCTGCGCCGCTGGGAGAGTCCGGACGACGTCGCGAACCTGCTGCTGTTCCTCGCGAGCGACGCCGCCTCCTACATCACCGGCACGCTCGTGGACGTCTCCGGGGGGAAGCTCGCCACGCAGATCCCCGCTCGCGCGCACGGCCGCTGATCCCGCTACACCGCGGGAGCGAGCATCTCCAGCAGGAGCACCGCCGGGACGTCCGCGCCGTCGCCGCGGCCGGTCAGCGAGCTGATCACGCCGACCGGCCAGTCCGGGGCGGCCGCGCCCGGCAGGGCGATCGTGCGCAGGCTCGCCGCCTGCGGCTTCGCGGCGACGTGCCGCGGGACGATCGCGATGCCCAGGCCCCGCACGACGAGGTCCAGCAGGGTGTGGACGTCGTTGACGCTGCAGCGGATGCGACGGGTGACGCCGTGCGCGGCGAGCAGGTCGTCGTTCAGGGTGCGCACCCCCCAGCTCGACGAGAAGTCGACGAAGTCGCGCCCGTCGAGCATGTCCCAGCGCAGCCTCGGCGCCTGCGCGAGCTCGTGGTCGGAGGGCACGACGAGGACCAAGGGCTCCTCGCCGAGCGGGGTGTGCCGCAGCGAGCCGAGGTGGCGGGTGGTCGCCACGAAGGCGACGTCGAGGCGACCCGTCCGGACGGCGTCGACCAGCTCGTGCGAGCCCGCCTGCGCGAACTCGGTCGCGATCCCCGGGTAGCGCCGATGGAACTGCTCGAGCAGCCGGGTGACGTCCACCAGGCCCAGGCACTGCTCCGCGCCGACGCGCAGGGAGCCGCTGACCGTGCTGCTGACCCGCACCACCGCATCGCGGGCCCGGGCGGCCTCGTCGAGCATCGCGCGGGCGTGCGGGACGAGCGCCTCCCCGGCCGGGGTCAGCTCGACCCGCCGGGTCGTGCGATCGAACAGCGTCGCACCGAGCTCCGCCTCGAGGCTGCGGATCGCGCTCGAGAGGCCGGACTGCGAGATCCCCGCGAGCTCTGCGGCCCGCGTGAAGCTGCGCTCGTCGGCGAGCGCGGTCACGTACTCCATCTGCCGCAGCTCCACTGATCGGCCCTCCTCATGAATTCCATCGCCGTGACATGTTGGACTTATATATCGCGGAGTCCCTAGGCTAGCGGCATGACTGTTCCCACCATCACCCTGAACTCCGGCCACGTCATCCCTCAGCTGGGCTTCGGCGTCTTCCTGGTCCCCGCGGACGAGGCGGAGGCCGCGGTCTCGAGCGCCCTCGAGGTCGGCTACCGCCACATCGACACCGCCGCCATCTACAAGAACGAGGAGGGCGTGGGCGCCGCGATCGCGAAGAGCGGCATCCCGCGCGACGAGCTGTTCATCACCACGAAGCTGTGGAACGACCGCCAGGCCGGCGAGGAGCCGCACGCCGCGATCCGCGAGAGCCTCGACAAGCTGGGCCTGGACCACGTGGACCTCTACCTCACGCACTGGCCGACCCCGGAGAAGGGCACCTTCGTCAACGCCTGGGAGAAGCTCGTCGAGATCCGCGACGCGGGTCTGGCCCGCTCCATCGGCGTGTCGAACCATCTGCCCGAGCATCTCGACGCGGTCGTCGAGGCGACCGGGGTGGTCCCGGCCGTCGACCAGATCGAGCTGCACCCCGCCTACCAGCAGCGCGACGTCCTCGCCTGGGGCGCGGAGCACGGCATGCACATCGAGTCGTGGGGCCCGCTGGGCCAGGGCAAGTACCCCCTGTTCGAGAACCCCGCGGTCGCCGCCGCGGCCGAGGCCCACGGCGTCACCCCCGCCCAGGTCGTCATCCGCTGGCACCTGCAGCGCGGCTTCATCGTGTTCCCGAAGTCCTCGAGCCCGCAGCGCCAGGCCCAGAACTTCGACGTGTTCGGCTTCGAGCTCACCGCCGACGAGGTCGCGGCGATCGATGCCCTCGACACCGGGGACGGCTCCGGCCGCGTGGGCACCCACCCGCTGGAGTTCAACTGATGCGCACCTTCACCCTGCCCGGGACGGACATCACCGTCCCCAACGTGGTCCTGGGCCTCATGCGCATCCAGGACAAGTCCGACGAGGAGGTCCGCACCCTGGTGCGGACGGCCCGCGAGGTGGGAATCGACTTCGTCGACCACGCCGACATCTACGGCTCCGAGCTGCACGGCTGCGAGCGCCGCTTCGCCGAGGCCATGCGGCTGAGCCCCAGCGAGCGCGAGCAGTGGACGATCCAGTCGAAGGCCGGGATCGTCTACGGCAAGGGCTACTTCGACTTCTCCTACGAGCACATCGTCGCCGAGGTCGAGGGCTCCCTGCAGGCGCTGGGCACGGACTACCTGGACATACTCCTGCTGCATCGACCCGATGCGCTCGTGGAGCCGGAGGAGGTGGCCCGCGCCTTCGACGACCTGCACGCGGCCGGGAAGGTGCGCGCCTTCGGCGTCTCCAACCACACCCCGCGGCAGATCGACCTGCTGAAGAAGCACGTGAACCAGCCGCTGGTCGCGAACCAGGTGCAGCTCTCGGTCACCCACTCCCCGCTCATCGCGCAGGGCGTGGCGGCGAACATGCAGGGCCTGGACCAGTCCGTCAGCCGCGACGAGGGCCTGATCGACTACGCGCGCCTGCACGACATCACGCTGCAGGCGTGGTCGCCCTTCCAGGCCGGGTTCTTCGACGGTCCGTTCCTGGGCTCGGAGCGGTTCCCCGAGCTGAACGCCGTGATCGAGCGCCTCGCCGCACAGTACGAGGTCACGCCGACCGCGATCGCGGTCGCCTGGATCACCCGGCACCCGGCGAACATGCAGGTCGTCCTCGGCACCACCACCCCGCAGCGGGTGGCCGACGCGGCCGCCGGCTCCGACCTGCCGCTCACCCGGGCGGAGTGGTACGAGATGTTCCGCGCCGCGGGGTACACGGTCCCCTGAGCGGAGCGGCCCGGGCGACAGTTCCCCGCAGGGGCGCTGTTCGCCCGGGCCCGGCTCAGACCGGCAGGCCGAGCCGCCACGCGCGGACGGAGACTGTCGGCTCGGCCTCGAGGCGATAGGCCTCCCCCTCCGCCGGATAGGCGCGCAGCGTCGTCGCGGGCCCGCCGCCGCGGTGCACCTCGATGATCGAGGCGTCCACGAGCACGCGCACCTCCTCTCCCGGGGTGAGCACGCCCTCCCACACCGCCGGGCCGTCCTCGCCGTGGGGTGCGAGGAGCAGACGCGCGGCGCCGGTGCCGGTCAGGAGGACCTCCGCCTGGTCCGGCAGGGCCGCGGCGTCGCAGGGCTCGGCCCGCAGCGCCGTGAGCTCGCGCGCGGGGGCGAGCCAGGCGATGTCGTCGGTGACGAGGAGCTCGCGCGGGAAGGACATCGCCCCCGACCAGCCGGCCGCGTCGCTCTCCTCCTGCGTCCTGCCGGGGAGCCCCGGGGCCGGCAGCTCCTCGACCCAGCCCCAGACGAGGACCCGCTCGCCCTGGCCATCGGCCCCGGTCGACTGCACCGCCTGCGGCGCGTAGAAGGCGACGCCGTCATCGATGATCCCGGCGCTGCGGGGTGTGAAGACGGGCAGGCCCGTGCCCTCGTCGATCGCGAGGGAGCCCACGAGGCTGCCGACGCCGACATGCGGATCCTCGCCGTACCGCAGGTGCGAGACGAGCACGACCCAGTCCTCACCGCTGCGCACGAGCTGCGGGCACTCCCACACATCGCTCGCGGGCCAGCGGGAGGCGACCTCGTCGCTCGCCTCGAGGAAGACCCCGTGGTACTCCCACTGCTCGAGATCCTCCGCCCCGTAGAGCAGCAGCGCGCCGCGCCCGCCGGTCAGGCCCGCGCCCTGCAGGGCCCAGCGCCGCCCGCCGAGCTCGAACAGGAACGGATCGCGGATCGCGGTCACCGCGGGGTCCTCCGGGATGCCGGCCGCGACCAGGCCCTCCTGCGTCCAGGTCTCGGCATCGGCCGTGCCGCGGGCGAGGAGGACCTCGGCCAGCGGGGCGTGCGGGGCCCGCACGCCGGAGTACACGGCGGTGGGCACGCCCTTCTCGAGGACGCCCACCCCGCTCCAGCATCCCGCCGAGTCCGGGCCGCCCCCCTGGGGCCGCAGCGCGACGGGATGCTCGGTCCAGCCCAGCAGGTCCGGGGAGCTCATGTGCCCCCAGCAGATCCGGTCGTGCCGGGCCGAGTCGGGGTTGTTCTGGAAGAACAGGTGCCAGCGGTCACCGATGCGCATGATCCCGTTGGGATCGTTGACCCAGCCGCGGGCGGGACGGGGATGCAGGCGGGGGAAGCTCCGGTCCGCCTGGCCGATGGCGGCGGGGAGGATGTCGTCGGTCATGAGAGGTCCTCACTGGTCGAGGCGGGGGCATCGCAGCGATGCCGGAGGGAGGTCGGCGGCCACCCGGGACGGATGCCCGGGCGGCCGCCGGCCGATGGCGCGTCGCTCACTTGCCGGAGCCGGCGGTGAGCCCTTCGCGCAGCGGCTTCTGGCCGAAGATGAACACGAGCACCGCCGGGATCATCGAGAGCACGACGCCCGCGAGGACCGTGGAGATCGATCCGGTGCCGAGGTTCCCCTGGAGGGTGACCAGGCCCAGCGGCAGGGTGAAGTTCTCCTCGCTGATCGTCATGATGAGAGGTCGGAAGAACTCGTTCCAGTGGAAGTTGAACGCGAGGATCCCGACGATCGCGAGGCTCGGCGTCGCCAGCGGGAGGTAGACGCCGAAGAACACGCGCCATGGTCCGGCGCCGTCGATCTCCGCCGCCTCGGCCAGCTCATCGGGCAGGCCCGTGAAGTACTGCCGCATGAGGAAGGTGCCGAAGGCGGTGGGGAGCATCGGGACGATCAGGGCGAGCAGCGTGTCCGCCATGCCCAGACCGCGGACGATCATGAACACCGGGATGATCGTGACCTGCATCGGCACCATCATCGTGGCGAGGATGAGGCCGAACATGAGCTTCTTGCCGCGGAAGTCGAAGCGGGCGAACACGTAGCCCGCCATCGCGGCGGTCAGCATCTGGCCGAGGGCGATGATCAGCGTCACGAGCGCGCTGTTCCAGGTGTAGATCCATACCGGGATCTGGGCGAAGACGTCGCGGAAGGCGCCGAGCCCGACCTGGGTCACGCCGGTCTCCGGATCGGAGGGCGCCAGGGCGGTCACGAGCGTCCAGACGACGGGCGCGAGGGTGAAGAAGGCGGCGACGCCGAGGACCGCGAACTTCCCGGCGGTGGCGAGGCCGCCCCGCGAGCTGCGGGGCCTGACTGCGTGGATTGTCATGATCGGAACCTCACCCGTAGAACACGTAGCGCTTGCTGAGCTGGAACTGCAGGGCAGTGACCAGCATGATCAGGATGGTCAGCACGATGCCGATCGCCGAGGCGAGACCGAAGTCGAGCTGCCGGAAGGCCGATTCGTAGATGACCATGATCGCGGTGCGGGTCTCGTCGCCCGGGCCTCCGCGCGTGAGCACGTAGGGCTGGTCGAAGATCTGCAGGGCGCCGATGATCGCCATCACCGAGGCGACCAGCATCGTCGGGCTCACCAGCGGCAGCGTGATCTGGCGGAACTGCGTCCACCCGGCGGCGCCGTCGATCGAGGATGCCTCGTAGACCTCCTTGGGGATCGCGGAGACCCCGCCCAGGAACAGCAGGAAGGTGAAGCCGAAGTTCTGCCAGACGTACACGAACAGCACGACGACCTTGGCGCCGAAGCCCGTGGTCAGCCAGCCGACCGGGGAGATCCCGATCAGGCCGAGGATCTGGTTGACCACGCCGAACTCCTGGTTGAACAGGTAGGACATGACCAGCGAGACCGAGGCCGCGGACAGGACGAGCGGGAAGAACAGCGCGGAGCGGAAGAACGTGCGCACCCAGGTCGGCATCTTCGACTGGACGAGCACCGCGAGGAACAGCGCGACCGCGAGCTGGACCGCGACGGCGACGACCACGAAGCCGATGGTGTTCAGGAAGGAGACGCGCACGGTCGGGTTCGCCGCGAGGGAGACGAAGTTGTCGACGCCGACGAACTGCGGCGGCGTGATGATGTCCCAGCGGAAGAACGCCAGCAGCAGCGATCCGAGGATGGGGATGACGTTGAAGATGCCCAGCCCGATCAGGGTGGGGGCGAGGAAGACCCAGATCAGCAGCTTGCTGCCGCGCCGGCGCTGCGGCACGGGGGTCGTGGTCCGGCCGACGCCGGTCGTGACGGGGGTCGGTGCAGCCATCACAGTCCCTTCAGGGCGAGGTCGAGGTCCCGCTGCATCGTCTCGAGGCCCGGGCGCACGCCGGAGGGGCCGCGGGTGATGGTCGCGGTGACGTTCTTGATGAGGGCGGCTTCCACCTTCGCCTGCTGAGGCGGAGCCGGGATCGCGCCCGTGGTCGGGTGCTGGTCGAGGGTGTCGTAGAAGATCTCCCAGTGGGCGGGGCCCACGCCTGCGCCGTAGAGCTCGGCGTTCAGGGAGCGCCGGGCGACGGAGGAGTCGGGCTTGTTGCGCAGCAGACGCATCCCCTCGGTGGAGACGCAGTACTTGACCCATTCCCAGGCCTCGTCCTTGCGCTCGGAGCTGCCCACGATGCAGTGGCCGGCGGCGCCGAACTGGTGGCGCTGGCTGCGCATCTTCGGGAAGTAGGTGACGTCGTACTCGTCGCCCGCGAACCCGGCCTCCTTCAGGCCGTGGACCCAGAAGCCGCCCGCGGGGGTCATGCCCACGGAGCCCCGGGCGAACAGGGACACCAGCTCGTTGCCGCCGCCCTGGGCGGGGTTCGCCGCAAGGCCCTCGCTGACCATCCGCTCGAGCACCTCGAAGCTCTCGATCGTGTGCTCGTTCAGGGCATCGGCCTGCCGCCACCGGTAGCCGCCGCCGCGGGGCTCGTGGTCCGGGTAGAAGCGCTCCCACAGCCAGTCGCCGCCGGGGAACTTCTCCTCGCGGATGATGTTGGCGTCGTTGACGTAGAGCCAGGGGATCGCCCCGCCCCAGAGCCGGTTGTTCCAGAAGTAGGGCAGGAACGAGCCGTCCGCGGAGGCCTGGAGGCGGCGGCCGATGTCGAAGAAGTCCTCGATGGTCCAGTCGTCGGCGGGACGCTCGATGCCGGCCCGCTCGAAAGCGGCGGTGTTGTAGTAGATGTTCGCGGCGTTGAAGTTGTCCGGGAGCTGGAAGAGGCTGCCCTGGTACATGAAGGACTCGATGAGCGAGGGGTGCACGTCGTCGAAGTACTCCTGCAGCTCCGCGGCGTCGCGGCGCACGTACTCGTCCAGCGGCGCCGCCATCCGCTCGGCGAACAGCTGCGTTCCCTCGGTGGCGAGGTGGACGACATCGGGCGCGTTGCCGGCGGCGACCATCGACAGGATCTTGGCGAAGAAGTCGCCGTCCTGCCCCTGGATCGCGACGACGCGCACCGGGATGTCGGGGTGCCGCTTCTGGAAGCCGTCGACGAGTCCCTGCCGGGCGGCGGCGTCCTGGGCGGTCCCGCCGACGGCGACCGTCAGCGCGTCCTCCCCGCGCCCAGGGATGTCGCCGCCGGTCAGGCGCGGCCATGAGATGGCCGTGCCCACGGCGCCGAGACCGAGCAGGCCGACCATCGCCCTGCGTCTGAGTTCAACCACGGTGTTGCTCCTATCGGGTGGTCCGGCCGCCGAGCCGGGTGACGGCATCGGCGGGAGGCTGGTCTGAGGAGTGCTAAACGCATTCAGCACGGGAACGCTAGCACTGCCCGAGCGCCGACGGCAAGAGATGTGCTGAAATGGTTCAGCGCACCACGACCACCGGCGTCGCCGACCGGTCGGCGCGCATCGCCGACGGGCACGAACCGAGGAGCACACGATGACGCCCACCAGACGCGGAGCACGGCCCACGCTGGCCGATGTCGCGGAGCGCTCGGGTATGTCGAAGGCGGCGGTCAGCCTGATCCTCAACAACCGCCCCGGCTCCCGGCTCTCCGAGGAGGCCGCGGAGCGGGTCCGGGCGGCCGCCGCCGAGCTCGGCTACCGCCCCAACCCCGCCGCACAGAGCCTGCGCCTGGGGCGGACGCGCACCATCGGGCTCGTCTCCGACGAGGTCACGCTCACCCGGCACGCCTCCGGGATGATCAGCGGAGCCCTCGAGTCCGCGAAGCGGCACGACCACACGGTGCTGATCGCCGAGACCGGAGGCGATCCGGCCGGGATCGCGGACGCCTTCGACGCGATGCTGGACCGGCGCGTCGACGGCATGGTGGTGTGCCTGATGGCGGCCCGCATGATCGACGTGCCGGAGACGACCGCGGACATCCCGGTGGTCCTCGTCAACGGGACCTCCCCCGCCGACCATCCGCACGTCCTGCCCGACGAGCGGCCTGCCGGGCACGCCATGGCGCAGATGCTCCTCGACGCAGGGCATCGCCGGATCGGGATCCTCGGCGACCTCCCGGAGGAGATCTGGGGAGATCCCCGCCGCAGCGCCACCATCGCGCTGCGCTTCGCCGGCATCGACCAGGCGCTCGACGCCGCGGGGATCACGCCCGCGCGCTCCCCCATCCCCGAATGGACCCCGGAGGCGGGCCACCGGCAGACCCACCGGCTGCTCGAGGCGAACCCCGACCTCACCGCGATCCTCGCCGGGAACGACGCCGTCGCCTTCGGCGTCTACCAGGCCCTGCACGAGCGGCAGCTGCGGGTGCCGGAGGACATCTCCGTGGTCTCCTTCGACGACGAGGAGCTCGCGACCTACCTGCGCCCCGGCCTCACGACCGCCCGCCTGCCCTACGACACGATGGCCGCGCTCGGGGTGGACATGCTCCTGGGAGACCGGGAGCTGAGCCATGAGCTGGTCCCGATGCCCGTCATCCGCCGCGAGTCCGTGGCGCCCGCCCCCGCTCCCACCGCACACGGAGACACACCATGACCGCCTCTTCCCCCCTGTCCCCCAGCACCGACGTCCATCGCCCCGCGTTCCACCTCACGCCGGTCGCCACCTGGATGAACGACCCCAACGGCCTGATCCGTCACGACGACGTCTGGCACGCGTTCTTCCAGGAGAACCCCTTCGGCAGCACCCATGCGAACCTCTCCTGGGGGCACGCGGTCTCCCGCGATCTCGCGACCTGGGAGAACCTCCCGGTGGCGCTGCCCTGCTCGGAGACGGAGCAGATCTTCTCCGGGAGCGCCGTCCACGACGCGCAGAACTCCTCGGGCCTGGGCGCGGAGGGCGGGCCCGGCCCGCTCGTGGCGATCTACACGAGCGCCTACGCGCCGGACCACGCCACGCATCCCGGCATCCAGGCGCAGTCCCTCGCCTTCTCCGAGGACGGCGGCGCGACCTGGACCTACGCCGCGGACAACCCGGTGCTGGACCGCGGGTCCTCCGACTTCCGCGACCCCAAGGTGTTCCTCCATGCCGAGACGGGCCGCTGGGTCATGATCGCGGTCGAGGCCCTCGACCAGAAGGTCATGATCCACACCTCGGAGAACCTCCGCGATTGGGAGCTCGCCTCCGAGTTCGCCTTCCCGGATATCGACGGCGGGGTCTGGGAATGCCCCGACCTGGTGCGCGTCCCCGGCCCGGACGGCGACCCCGTCTGGGTGCTCATCCTCAGCACCAACCCCGGCGGTCCTGCGGGCGGCTCCGGGACCTGGACCCTGATCGGCGACTTCGACGGCCGCACCTTCACGACCTCGGCCCGGCCGGCGCCGCTGGACCTGGGCCAGGACAACTATGCGGCGGTCTCCTTCTCCGGCGTCGAGGGGCGACCCGTCATCCTGGGCTGGATGAACAACTGGGACTACGCCCAGCACACTCCGACGGGTCCGTGGCGCTCCTCGATGACGCTGCCCCGCGAGCTGGATGTCGTCCCCGGCGCAGACGGCCGCCTCGAGCTGCGAGGACGTCTTCGCGTCCCCGCAGCGATCCCCGCGATCGACGTCTCCGTCCCGGCGGAGCCGGGTCCCGTCGGGGAGGTCCGCGTACCGTCGACGGAGCCGTTCCTCCTGCAGGGCACGCTGCGGACCGATGCCGCGCACCGGATCGTGCTGCGCTTCGGCACGGAACCCGCGGCGCCGGAGCTCGTCGTCGAGGTCGACGGGGAGGGCAGCATCACGCTGGACCGAGGGGCGGCGCATCGGCAGGAGTTCGCTCCCGCCTTCGCGCGCTCCCTCCCGTACCAGCCCGCGGCACCCGGGGATCCCGTCGCGTTCCGCCTGGTCGTGGACCGGTCCACGGTCGAGCTCGAGCTCGAGGACGGGCGTGCGGTCATCTCGCAGCAGATCTTCCCCGGCGGCGGGGAGGTCACGCTCCGGGTGGATCCTCCGCGCTGACGACTCCCGGGCCGGGGAAGACGTCCCCGGCGGAGGTGCGAGCGGCGGAGGAGGGCCAGCGCCGGGAGATCCAGGCGGCCCATCCCTCCGCCGGCTGGGGTTCGGAGTAGATGCCGGAGAGCTCGGCCGCATCGGGCTCCTGCAGCATCGTGCGCCACCGGTCGAGGTCCGCCTGCGTGACCTCCCACGTCTGCTCCGGCGTCTCCTCCCAGCGCCGCGCGACCTGACGGGACTGGGTCTCTCGGTCGACATCCACGTGCTCGGTGCGAACCCGCGCGCCGAGGCGCCCGGCGGCCCAGGCGAGGGCGGCCCGTTCGTCGCGTCCCCAGAATCCGAAGTCGAGGATGACGTCGGTTCCCGCGCGCAGCATCTCGAGCGCCGTCCACACCAGCCGCCCCTCGAGGACATCGCGCATCCCCTCCGGATCGTGGTGCCGGAACAGCGGGCCCATCCATTCGTCCGGGGTCAGGCGCACCGCCCCGGTGTCACGGGCGAGGCGCGTCGCACGGGTGGTCTTCCCGGCGCCGACATGGCCGACCATGAGGATGAGCTGCGTCATCGGACCAGCGTAGCGATCGGGGCGTCGCGGTCGCTGCGGGTGGATCGGGGGTTCAGCGGCCGGCCGGACCCTCGCGCCGTGCCCGGCGATGCCGCTGTGCGCGCAGCGCGCGACGGCGGCGCCTGTTCAGGCCGGGCAAGGGGGCGAACGCCGATGTCCGGGAGGTGCCGGTGACGCCGTAGCGGCTGCGCCACCGGATGCGGGTGCCGGCGGGATCTCGCGGATCACCGACGAGCGTGGTGGTCCAGTCGCCCTCCTCCTTGCCGTGGTTGCTGCGGATGCAGACGCCCTGGGCGTTGCGGTAGCTGGTGGGTCCGCCGTCCGCGTGGCGCTGGACGTGATCGACATGGCGCGTGACGGCGTTGCACCAGGGGGTGCGGCAGACCTGGTCCCGCCAGAAGACGAGACGCCGCAGATTCAGGGGGAAGGCGCGGGAGCGGGACTGCATGGCCATGAGCTCCCCGCTGGCGGGATGCCGGTACAGGACGCGGTAGAAGGTGTTCGCGATCGCGGCTTCTGCCGCCGCGTCCTGCTCCTGCGGAGTGAGGTCCGCATCGTCGATCTGGTGCCCGTAGGGGCGTCCCTCGAGGTGAGCGCGCAGCACGGCGACCGGCAGCTGTCCGTAGCCGGTGAGGGTGGCGAGCTCCCTGTCATCCTCGCGCCCTTCCAGGAAGCGGTCGGTGACGACGATGCCGATCTCCACCCGGGGTCCGAGCGGCGCCCCGTCCGGCACCCGCAGACGGCGCCGCCACCCGCCGGATACGAGGTCGAATCCGGTCGCGGCCCCCAGAGGCCCGAACGCACCGTGCCCCGGCTGACCTGCCGGCCGCCCGACCGGCCGGGTCCCGGTCAGATCAGCCGCGGCGGCGAGCTCCGCCTCGAGACCGGCGGCTGCGTCGGCATCGACTTCGGAGGCGGAGAGAGGAGCGCAGAGCTCATCGGGGTCGAGATGGGCGTGCTGGTCGTAGAAGCGGTGCACGGCCTCGGCGAGGACATCCGCCCGCAGCGCACCCAGGGCGATCCGGCTGCCGGCCGCTCGCTCGGACTCCGCCGCGGCCTGCAGCGTGGCGTCCATCTTCGCCGCGTCCAGGCCCGGCAGGACGGCGCTCAGCCGTGCCATCCCGTGGGGGAGGGGCCGCATCCTCACGTACCGGCCGCGGGCAGCGCGCTCCGCCTGGTCCCGGAGCTCCTGCGGCGGCGTGTGCTGATGAATGATCCCGCGGACCAGCTCGCCGACCTTGGCGGTGCCCAGCCCGTCCAGACGGCTCAGGTCCCGGCCGAGCTCCCGGTCGACCCGCGCGCACGTCTGCGGCGAGGCGTTCGCGACCGCGGCATCGACCGCTGCCACGGTCTCCTCACCCAGGCGCGCCCCGGCCTGCGCCCTGTGCAGGGCGGGCATGGAGGTGTGGCGTCGCCTCGCAGCGGCGAGATCCCTGCCGGTGCGGTGCGCGCTGGTGCGGCGGGCGAGGGCGAGGTTCAGGACCAGGCCATGCTCGAGCCCTCGCCCGGCGGCGCCACGCGCGGCATTGTCCGCCCGCACCAGGTCGCGCGCACGGAGCATCGCCTGGTCCTCGAGAGCCGTGATGCGGGTGCGGAGGTCCGCGAGCGCGGCCACCGCGGCGAACGCCTCGTCCGCGCTGCCGGGTTCCGCGTCCACGAGCGGGCGCTCGGTGGACCGGCTCACCGACATGCTCGCCAGGGTCGCGTCCAGCATTGAAGCCGCGAGCTCCCACGCCTCCGCGTGCACGGCCGACCCCGCCGATGGTCCGGACGAGGACGCCGCGGACCGTGCCGCTCCGGCCAGCCGCTCGAGCTCCACACGGACCGCGTCAATCCGTCCTCGCGCCGCCACCCGGGCGAGATCCGCGGCACGGGCGCCGTGCGGATCCGGTGGGGACGAATGCGAGGAGGACATATCTCGATCATACGTACGAAACGATCGAGAAGAAAGAGGTTCATCGGATCCGAACAATATTGTGGATATCCACGACATGGGGAGGACAAGCGCCTGCGCATCGTCCGTGAAATCACGTTCGATGGGGAGAGCGCATTTCTCCGCTCATCGGGCCTGCGGTCATCTGGCGACACACGGTGCGGCTTCCGGTCCGGGTCGGGCTAGCGTGCAGGGGGAGGTGCCCATGGATGACCAGGCTCGGACGAAGCAGCTGTTCAGCAGCTTCCCCACCGGCATCGCGGTGCTCGCGGCGATCGAGGACGGCGAGCGCTTCGCCATGCCCGTCGCCGCCTTCAGCGTGGGGGTGTCGCTCGATCCCCCGCTGGTCAGCGCGGCCCTCACCCGCACGTCGACGACCTGGCCGCGTCTGCGCTCCGCCGCACGCATCGGCGTGTCGATCCTCGACGAGGCGCAGGCGGGGATCCTGCGGCAGCTCACCGCCCCCGATCGCAGCCGGCGCTGGGACGGCATCGACCCCGTCGTGCGCGAGGGCTCCGCGCTGATCCTGCCGGGGGCCGCGGCCTGGATGGTCGTCGAGCTCGCGGCCGTGCACTCCGCGGGCGACCACGAGCTCGCTCTGCTGCGCCTGCACGACCAGGGCCTGCGCGAGGGTTCGGACCCGCTGGTCTACTACCGCGCTCGCTCCCACGGCCTCGGCGAGAGCCTCGAGCCCCGCTGAATCCACGGCTCCCCGGGCTCTCGGCCCCTCAACCGACAGATCGACCAGGAGGCTCTGCATGTTCGAGGCCGATGTTCTCGATGTGACCCAGGAGGCCCGCACCGGCGACCTTCCCCCACATCTCCGGGTCGACGAGCTCCTGCACGAGGCGTACGGGCGCTATCGCGGTCTGCGCACCGGCACCGTCGCGGACTACATCCCGGCCCTCGCCGGAGCCGATCCCGACCTGTTCGGGCTCTCCCTCATGGCCGTCGACGGGGAGGTCCACGAGGCCGGAGCGGTCGCCGCCCCGTTCTCCCTCCAGTCGATCTCCAAGGCATTCGTCTTCGCGCTCGTGTGCGAGGAACTGGGTCATGAGGAGGTCCACGAGCGGATCGGCGTGAACAACACCGGACTCCCCTTCAACTCCGTGATGGCGATCGAGCTCAACCACGGAAGCCCGATGAACCCCATGGTCAACGCCGGCGCGATCGCGACGACCGCCATGGTGCCGGGGCCCAGCGCGGCCGAGCGCTGGGAGCATGTGCGCCATGGGCTGTCCCGCTTCGCCGGACGTCCCCTCACGCTGGACGGCGCCGTGTACCGCTCGGAGGCGCTGACCAACCAGCGCAACAGGGCGCTCGCCCGGCTGCTCGAGAGCTACGGCCGCCTGGTCGAGGATCCGCTGGAGACCGTCGACATCTACACCCGCCAGTGCTCCCTGTCGGTGACCGCCCGCGACCTCGCGGTGATGGGAGCGACGCTCGCCGCCGGGGGCGTCAACCCGCTCACGGGAGAACAGGTGGTCTCCGCGGAGGTCTCACGGGACACGCTCGCGGTCCTCGCTTCCTGCGGCGTGTACGAGCGCTCGGGCGAGTGGATGTTCGAGATCGGACTGCCCGCCAAGTCCGGGGTCTCCGGCGGTATCGTCGCGGTCGCCCCAGGGAAAGGCGCCCTCGGCGCCTTCTCCCCTCCGCTGGACGACGCCGGGAACAGCGTCCGCGGCGGCCGGGCCTGCGCCTTCCTCTCGAGGGCGCTCGGACTGAACCTCTTCGCCTCCTCCCCGCCGCCGAGCACCGCTCCCGGACCCCGGTGATCGTCCTGTTCCTCGCGCTGACCTGCCCCCGCACGGCCTCCACGAAAGCCTCCCTCGACTTCCGGCGTTCCGGGGACGGCCCGGGATCCGGCGGCGCACGATGGGGGTCTGCGCCGGGATATGGGATGGTCCCGGGCACGCATGCGCTGCCGGCGCAGGGGAAAGGGTGATTCATCATGGCTGTGATCCGTACCCGTCCGCTTGTCCTCCCTCTCATGCTCCCCGCCCTCGCGGCTGTGCTCGCGGGCTGCTCCTTTTCCTTCGGCGGCGACGTGTCGGTCGCGCAGGAGGAGGCCGAGAAGCAGATCATCGACCTCATCGGCCCCCAGCTCCCGGAGGAGATCGAGAGCGCCGACTGCCCCGGTTCCCTCGCGGGCGAGGTCGGGACGACGATGACCTGCACGATCACCGTCGGCGGGGCCAGCTACGACACGATCCTCACCGTGACCTCTGTCGAGGGGAAGCAGGTGAACTTCGACATCGACGTGCCCGAGTACGGGGCCTGAGGGACGCTTCGATCGCGTCGATGGGGACCTGTCCCCATGGACGGGGGCCGGAGACCCCGGGCAGGCTGGCCCGCGAGCGCCCGCCGGCGGGGCACCCGGCCCCATCCTGGACGGTCGCCGCGAGAGGTGATCCGCATGTCCGCACGCCGCATCCGACCCGCCGCCCTGCTCCTGCTGCCGGTCGCGACGCTCGCCCTGGCAGGCTGCTCGATCGGCGGCGCCTCCGCCGTCTCGCAGGCCGATGTCGAGCAGCAGGTGACGGACACGCTGACGCAGCAGGTGGGTCAGGCGCCCGATTCCGTGGACTGCCCGGGCGACCTGCCGGCCGAGGTCGGCGCCTCCCTCACCTGCGTGCTCTCCGCGGGCGGGCAGACGATCGACGTCGCCGTCACGGTCACCGGCGTCGAGGACGGGACCGTGAGCTTCGACGTGCAGGTCGCCGACGCGGTGAACTGATCCCGCCCCCGCTCACGACAGCATGTCGCGCACGAGGGGGACCACCTGCGTGCCGTACAGCTCGATCGAGCGACGGAGGTCGTCGTGGCGGACCCCGCCCTGGTCGTACTTGAGATCGAAGCGGTCCACACCCAGGGTGCGGACGGTCCGGGCGATCTTCCGCGCCACGGTCTCAGGGGAGCCGACGTACTGGGCGCCCTGCTCGACCTCGATCTCGAAGTCGCCCTGGGCGGGCGGCGGCCAGCCGCGCTCGCGGCCCATGCGCTCCCGCATCGCGTACCAGCCGGGACGGACGATGTCGCGGGCCTGCTCATCGGTCCGCGCGATCAGTCCCGGGGAATGGACGGCGACGGGCTGCCGAGGCGTGCCGAGCTCGTCCTGGGCGCGGGCGAAGAGGTCGACATAGGGGGCGAAGCGGGCCGGGGCTCCCCCGATGATCGCGAGGAACAGGCCCATGCCGTGGCGCGCCGTGCGCACCACGGACTCGGGACTCCCACCGACGCCGACCCAGGCGCGGATGCCGTGCGCGGTGCTCGGGAAGACACGCTGCTCGTGCAGGGGCGCGCGGGTGGTCCCGGACCAGGTGACGGGCTCCTCACGCAGGAGCTGGGCGAGCAGCCCCAGCTTCTCCTCGAAGAGCACCTCGTACTGGGAGAGGTCGTAGCCGAACAGGGGGAAGGACTCGGTGAAGGAGCCGCGGCCGGCGACGATCTCCGCACGCCCTCCGGAGACCGCGTCGAGGGTCGCGAAGCGCTCGTAGACGCGGACCGGGTCGTCGGAGCTGAGCACCGTCACGGCCGACCCCAGGCGGATGCGGGTGGTGCATCCGGCGATCGCGGCGAGCACCATCTCCGGACTCGAGACGGCGAAGTCGGGCCGGTGGTGCTCGCCCACCCCGAAGAAGTCCAGACCCGCCTGGTCGGCGAGGACGGCGTCCTCGACGAGGTCGCGGATCACCCGGGGGTGCGGGAGAGGCCTTCCCTGGTCGTCCTCGGTCACGCCGCCGAAGGTGTCCAGGCCGAGCTCGAGGATGCCGGGGTCGCTGTGCGTCATGGCCGCTCGAACGCCGCGGATGCCGGTCCGATTCCCGGCGCATCGGGAGCACCGCGGGCATTGACAGGAGTGTGCGTCGCGTCACAGGCTTGTGCCATGGTGAGCGTGAAGACCTGGCTCTGGTTCAACGGCGGCGTGGATGATGCGGCGGCGTTCTACGTCTCGCTGCTCCCGAACTCCCGCATCGTCGGGACGATGCCGTACACCCCGGCCGAGGGCGATCCCGCGCCGGGCGGCCCCGCGGACGGGCAGTCTCTCGCCGTGGAGATCGAGCTCGCGGGCGTGCCGTACGCCCTGCTGAACGGCGGACCCCACTTCCCGCAGACGGAGGCGGCCTCGATCGAGGTGCGCGTCGACTCGCAGGAGGAGGTGGACCGGCTGTGGGCGGCGCTCACGGCGGACGGCGGCGCGGAGTCGCAGTGCGGCTGGTGCAAGGACCGGTGGGGCGTGTCGTGGCAGATCACCCCGAACCGGCTCTACGAGCTGCTGCAGGGACCGCACGCCTCGGCCGTGACCGCGGAGATGTACACGCAGCAGAAGCTCGACATCGCTCGTCTCGAGGCCGCGGCGCAGCGCTGAGGCGCCGGGACGGTGCGGCCGGGGCCGCGACCGCACCCCGATTTCTTGACTCGTTCAAGATAAGCGGGCAGACTGGTCCCATGCCCACGGCGCCGCACCCCGCGAACCCGCTGGCCGGCTCCTCCCCGGAGGCCGCCGCCCGGCGCGAGCAGGTGCTGCGCGACGCCCGGCTGCGGGTCACCCGCCCGCGCCTCGCCGTGATCGCGGCGCTCGCCCGGCATCCCCACTCCGCCGCGGCGGAGGTCCTCGAGACCGTGCGGGCCTCGCTCCCGCAGACCTCGCACCAGGCGGTCTACGACTCTCTCCACGCCCTCACCGAGGCCGGGATCCTGCAGTGCATCCAGCCCTCCGGATCCCTCGCCCGTTACGAGACGCGGGTCGGCGACAACCACCATCACCTGGTCTGCACCCACTGCGGGACCATCGTCGACGTCGACTGCGCGCTCGGCGAGGCGCCCTGCCTGCGCCCCGACCACGACCACGGATTCCAGGTGGAGACCGCCGAGGTCGTCTATCGAGGTCTGTGCGCGGCCTGCGCCGCGGAACCATCGTCCCCCTCCCCGAACGCTTGCCCCACCACGGAAGGAAACCCCTGATGACCGACACCTCGATCGGCGGCTGCCCCGTCCCCCACGGACAGGCAGGCCAGACCGCGAGCGCCCCGGCCACCCCCGACCTGGCGGTTCCCGCCACCGGCGACGCCAACAGCCACTGGTGGCCCAACCGCCTGAACCTGCGGATCCTCGCCAAGCATCAGCCGGTCCGCTCCCCCATGGACGCGGACTTCGACTACCGGCAGGAGTTCCTCAGCCTGGACCTCGCCGAGGTCAAGGCCGACATCGCCGCCCTCATGACCGAGTCCCAGCCCTGGTGGCCCGCGGACTTCGGCACCTACGCCCCCTTCTTCATCCGCATGGCGTGGCACAGCGCCGGCACCTACCGCGTCCAGGACGGCCGCGGCGGCGGCGGTGCCGGCCAGCAGCGCTTCGCCCCCCTGAACTCCTGGCCGGACAACGTGGGCCTGGACAAGGCCCGCCGCCTCCTGTGGCCCGTGAAGAAGAAGTACGGCAAGAAGCTCTCCTGGGCGGACCTGTTCATCCTCGCCGGCAACGTCGCGCTCGAGCAGATGGGCTTTGCGACCTTCGGCTACGCCGGCGGACGCGAGGACGTCTACGAGCCGGACTCCGACGTCTACTGGGGCTCGGAGACCGAGTGGCTCGGCACGGAGAAGCGGTACGCGGGCAACCGGGAGCTGCAGAAGCCGCTCGCCGCGACCACGATGGGCCTCATCTACGTCAACCCCGAGGGCCCCGAGGGCGTCCCGGACCCGGTCGCGGCCGCGCACGACATCCGCGAGACCTTCGCCCGCATGGCCATGGACGACGAGGAGACCGTCGCCCTCATCGCCGGCGGTCACACCTTCGGCAAGACCCACGGCGCCGGACCGGAGTCCCACAAGGGCCCCGATCCCGAGGCCGCCCCGCTCGAGGACCAGGGCCTGGGCTGGAAGAGCGATTTCGGCACCGGCCACGGCAACGACGCGATCGGCTCCGGCATCGAGGTCACCTGGACCTACCACCCCACCCGCTGGGACAACGAGTTCTTCCACATCCTGTACGCCTACGAGTGGGAGAAGTTCGAGAACGAGGGCGGCCACGTCCAGTGGCGTCCCAAGGACGGCGGCGGCTCCGACATGGTGCCGATGGCGCAGGGCCACGAGCGCCGCGAGCCGCGCATGCTCACCACCGACCTGTCGCTGCGCTTCGACCCCGAGTACGACAAGATCTCCCGGCGGTTCAAGGACGACCAGGCCGCCTTCGCCGATGCCTTCGCCCGCGCGTGGTTCAAGCTGACCCACCGCGACATGGGCCCGCGCGAGCGCTACCTGGGCGCCGAGGTCCCCGCCGAGGAGCTGCTGTGGCAGGATCCCGTCGGTCCGGGCACGCCCCTGTCCGCGGCCCAGCTCGCCGCCGTCAAGCAGGCCGTGCGCGGCTCCGGGCTGAGCGTGGCCCAGCTCGTCTCGACCACCTGGGCCGCCGCCTCCTCGCATCGCGTGAGCGACAAGCGCGGCGGCGTCACCGGTGGGCGTTTGCGCCTGGAGCCCCAGCGCTCCTGGGAGGTCAACGAGCCGGAGAAGCTCGCCCCGGTCATCGCGGTGCTCGAGGGCATCGCCGCGGAGCACGGCGCCTCCTTCGCCGATGTCGTGGCGATCGCCGGCGCGGTCGGCGTGGAGATGGGCGCGCAGGCCGCGGGCTTCGAGGTCACCGTCCCGGTCACCACCGGACGCGGCGACGCGACGCAGGAGCAGACGGACGTCGAGTCCTTCGGCTACCTGGAGCCCACCCATGACGGGCTGCGCAACTACCTGCAGCCGGGCCTGCCGATGCCGGCCGAGTACCTGCTGATGGACAGGGCGAGCCTGCTGGGGCTCAGCCCCGTCGAGCTGACCGTGCTCATCGGCGGTCTGCGCGTGCTGGGCGCGAACTACGGGGACTCGGAGGTGGGCGTGCTCACCGATCGCCCGGGCGCGCTGACGAACGACTTCTTCGTCAATCTGCTCGAGCTGTCCAACACGTGGAAGCCGGTCGACGGCCCCTCGGAGTCCGCGAACACCTACGTGTGCGAGGGCCCCGACGGCCAGCAGCGCTGGACCGGCAGCCGGGTCGACCTCGTGATCGGCGCGAACACCGAGCTGCGCGCGATCGCCGAGGTCTACGCAGGTGATGACGCGCAGGAGAAGTTCATGCGCGACTTCGTGGCCGCCTGGTCCAAGGTCGTCGAGCAGGACCGCTTCGACATCTGACCCTGACCCGGCCCCGGCGGGCCGGGCCCGATTGATATGACCGTGGCGAGCCGAGAACGGAGATTCTCGGCTCGCCACGGTCATCTGTCGTCTCCGGACGGACGGGCGGGGTCGGGCCGCGTCAGGCGCCCGCGGGGAAGGAACCGGAGGCGGTGGAGACGAGCTCCCGCGCCGGATCGGATGCATCCGGCTCTGCCGGAGCCGGCGCGGTCTCGGGGCGAACGGCGGGGTCCTCGACCGGCTCCCGCTCCCCCGCAGCGGGCGCCGGGTCGGAGAGAGCGGGGGACGACGCCTCCCCGGCGAGGGCCGGCACCGCAGGGAACGCCCCGGTCACGGCGGGGACCGCCCCCGTGAGCGCCGGCATCGCACCGGTGATCGCGGGGAAGGACCCGGTGACGGTCGGGAACGATCCCGTGACCGCGGGGATCTGGCCGGTGACGGCGGGGATCTGGCCCGTGACCGCCGGGAAGGAGCCGGTGACCGCGGGGCCGTCCGGCAGCGCGGCGAGCGAGCGGTGGGCGCGCATATAGGCGGGCACGAGCAGCGCCACCGCGCCGGCCCATGCGAGCGGGGTCCCCCACACGACCCCGGCGAACCCGAACATCGCCCCGAGCACGATCGCCGTGCCCAGGCGCATGACCAGCTCGATCACGCCGGTGACCATCGGCACCGCCGGCTGGCCCAGACCCTGCAGGGCCCCTCTCAGCACGAACAGCACGCCCAGCACGCTGTAGAGCGCGGCGTTGATGTGCAGGGGAAGCATGGCCATCTCGACGACCGCATCGGATCCCTCGCCCACGAACAGGCGCACCAGCGGGCGTGCGGCGAGCACGAGCACGAGGCCGATCGCGAGCGAGGACGCGACCGCGAGGCCCAGCGCCTGCACGATGCCGCGGCGGATCCGCCGCCCCTGCCCGGCCCCCAGGTTCTGGGCCGCGAACGTCGTGGCGGCCAGACCCAGGGACTGCAGCAGCGCCACCCCCAGGCCGTCCACGCGCGCGTACGTCGTGTAGGCGGCGACCGCATCGGGCCCCAGCGTGTTGATGCGGATCTGCACGGCGAGGCTGCCGATCGCGATGATCGAAGCCTGGAAGCCCATCGGCAGACCGATCCGCAGATGCTCGGCGAGCGCGGCCCGGTCGATGCGCCAGTCCTCGCGGGCCACGTGCAGGGCCGGGACCTTCGCCCGCACGTGCGCGAGGCACAGCAGGGCGGAGGCGAGCTGGGCGAGGCAGGTCGCGAGCGCCGCGCCGGCGATGCCGAGGCCGGCCCCCATGACGAGCGCGACGACGAGGACGACGTTGAGCACGCAGGCGATGACGAGGTAGCGCAGCGGGGTGCGGGAGTCGCCGATCGCGCGGATGATCGCGGCGAGGTAGTTGAAGAACATGACGGTGCCGGCGCCCAGGAAGCTGACCTGCGCGAACACGGTCGCCTCGGGCAGCAGTTCGGCGGGGGTCCGCAGCAGGGAGAGCATCGGGCCGGCGGCGAGCGCCCCGCCGAGGGAGACGACGATGCTGATCGCGGCGGTGAGGATCGTGCCGGCGACGACGGAGCGGGCGACGCCGCGGCGGTCGCCGGCGCCGAAGGCCTGCGCGGTGGGGACCGCGAAGCCGCTGCTCACGCCGATCGCGAAGCCGAGCAGCAGGAACAGGAGCCCGCCGGTGGCGCCGACGGCGGCCAGGGAGGTGACCCCGAGGTGCCGGCCGATCACGGCCGCATCGGCGAACTGGTACAGCTGCTGGACGATGTTGCCGATCAGCAGCGGCACGGCGAACAGGAGGATGACGCGCCAGGGGGCGCCGCGGGTCAGGACGACGGGCATGGGAAGAACAGCTCCGGAGGGTGGGGGTGGACGATCCGGCGCGCGACGACGGCCCCGGAGCATGCCGGGGCCGCGTCCATCGCGTCGGGAAGTGGTGGGGCGGGCGCTCGCGCCTCTGCCAGAATCTCCATGCTCTCCGATCCCGTGCCCGGGCGGAAGGGGGTCGTGCGCGCCGTTCCCTGTGATGTCCGTCCTGCCGGTCCATGGCACGATGGCGGACGGCCCGCCGATGGCGATCACAGGAGGACTCCGGCATGGCACCGCGCTCCCTCGACGTCTCGGCGCTGCGGCGCGGGGGCGGGCCGCGCACCCGGATGCACGTGCTGCGGACGAACCCGCAGCTGGTGGTCGCCGCGACCATCACCGCGGCGCTGATCCTCGTCTCCGCGATCGCGCTCGTGGCCGTGCCTCTCGCGGAGGGCCCGGCGGATCCGGGCCTTCTCGCTTTCCTCTGCATGCTGCTCCTGATGGGGCTCGCCCTGCTCGTCAGCGTGGTGCGCCGCACCGGGAGCACGGGCGGCCTCGCCGTGTTCGCGCAGGTCAACGACCTGGACTTCCAGCAGTCGGTGCAGGCGAGGGACTATGCCTCCGCGCGCTTCCGCAGCGGCTCGTGGATCGTGCAGCAGAGCGTGCGGACACGGGAGGAGCGCTTCGTCGAGATCGGCGACGCCTGGCCGATGTCACCGGACATGCCGGTCCGGGCGCAGCGTCGGTCGGAGCTGTTCGTGCGGATCCGGCTCAGCCGTCCCGTGCGGGAGGAGGCGCGGGCGGACCCGCGCACGGGGTTCGTGACCCCGGAGGTCGACGAGGCCCTGCGCGGATTCGCCGGCGCATACGTGCTCGAGGCCGAGGGCGCCGAGCTCACCCTCTGGGGGAGGCGGCCCCTGGACCCCTCCCGCCCCGAGCGGGTCGAGGAGGCGTTCTTCCTGGCGGATGCCCTCGCCGCGCGCGCCGAGGAGCTCCTCGTGGACCGGTCCGCGCCGCCCGCGACCCCCTGGGGCACCTCGCTGCTGAACGAGGCCGATGCCCGGAGCCCCCGGCGCGGCGCGAGCGCGCTGCGGGTTGTCGCGGTGGTCCTGGGGCTGCTGATCCTGCTGCCCGTCGGCATCGCCCTGGTCATGTCCGTGCTCGACGACCACCTGAGGGGGAACGCCACGGCGGCGAGGATCGTGGTGGCGGTGATCGTGCTGATCGTCGGGCAGATCGTGGTGCGGGCGATCCGTCGTCTCACGGCGCGCCGCCGCTGACGCCGCCGGCACCCTGGCCGTTCCGCGCAGGCGGGCGCATGATGGACGGACGGGGCCGTGCACGCGGCCGGACGCATCCGCAGGAGGCATCGATGGACGAGGACATCCGCAGCATCGTGATCATCGGAGGCGGCCTCGCCGGGGCCCACGCCGCGCAGGCGCTGCGCGAGCGGAGCTACGACGGCGCGCTCACCCTGCTGGCGGCGGAGCAGCATCCGCCGTACGAGAGGCCGCCGCTGTCCAAGGGGATCCTGCTGGGCGAGGCGACGGCGGACTCCGCCGTCGTGCACCCGCTCTCCTGGTACGACGAGCAGGGCATCGACCTGCGATGCGGGGTGCGGGCGGAGTCGATCGATCGCGAGGCGCGCGAGGTGCTCCTCGCGGGCGGGGAGCGCCTCGGCTACGACCGGCTGCTGCTGGCGCCGGGCGCGAATCCCCGACGTCTGCGGTCCCTCGAGGTCGAGGGCGCCGATGTGCGGTATCTGCGGACCCTGGATGACTCGGTCGCCCTGAAGGAGCGGCTCTCCGGCCGGCTGCTGATCATCGGAGGCGGGTGGATCGGTCTCGAGGTCGCCGCCGCGGCGAGGGCCGCCGGCGGGACCGTGACGGTCGCGGTGCGCGGGGAGCTTCCGCTGGTGCAGGTGCTGGGCCGGGAGGTGGCGGAGGTGTTCGCGGGGCTGCACCGCGAGCACGGCGTGGACCTGCGCACGCAGGTGGAGGTGAAGGCGGTGCGCCGCGAAGGCGAGGTGACCATCGCGGAGCTGTCCGACGGATCCGTCCTCGAGGTCGACACGATCCTGGTCGGCATCGGCGCCGCGCCCGCGATCGAGCTCGCCGCGGCGGCGGGCCTTCCCGGGACGGAAGGGATCGAGGTCGACGCCGCCCTGCGCACCGTGGATCCGCGGGTCTGCGCCGCCGGCGATGTCGCCCTGCACGATCATCCGCGGCTGGGGAGGATGCGAGTCGACCACTGGGATGCCGCGATCGAGCAGGGCAAGCACGTGGCGGGGACCCTGCTGGGGTCTGAGGAGCCCTACGAGCGCCTGCCCTACTTCTTCACCGACCAGTACGACCTGGGCATGGAGTACGTGGGACACCCCGGGGAGCGGGCCTGCGAGGAGGTCCGTCTGCTGGGTGATGTGCCCGGGCGGGTGTTCCGGGCGTACTGGCTGCGCGACGGGACGGTCGTCGCCGGCATGCACGTCAACGACTGGGATGCGATCGAGGAGGTCCGGAGGCTGGTCGGCGGGGACGCCGCGGACCTTCCGGGGTGAGGCGCGGATCGTCTCCTCCGAGAAGGTGGGCCGCGTCCGCACCTGCCAGCTGGTGCCCGATGCGATGGTCCCGGCGAACACCTGGATCACCGCCCGGCGCCGCGACCGGAAAGCGGTCCGCCGTGCTCAGGACGCGGCGGCCCGCGCCACCCCGGTGAGCGAGCGCAGATACCGGTCCGTGTAGATGCGCTGCATCAGGAGCACGGCCGGGTACCCGAGCCGGAAGATCCAGCTCGCAGGGCGGGAGAACGCCCGGATCCGCAGCCAGACGGACCCGTCCGGCTCGTGCTCGAGGAGGAACACCTCCTCGCCGCGCTCCGGATGCCCCGGAAGCGTTCCGTAGGCGAAGCCGCGCACCGCGGTCCCTCCGGGGCCGGGCTCCTCATCGACGGTCAGCACCACGCGGCACGGGACGTCGCGCGGCCACAGCGGGACGCGCATCACCACGTCGTCCCCCAGCTCGAGCGCACCCGGGCGCGCCGGGGCGACTCGGATCCCCGAGCGCCGCTGGATCCCCCAGCGCAGCGCCTCCTCCGCGGCGGCACGCCAGGCCGCCTCGCCCTCGCCGATGCGGACCCGCCGCTCGACCGCCCGGCAGCCGGGCGGCGGCCGGTCGACCAGGTCGGCGCGGAGAGTCCCGCCGACCTCGGGATAGGTGAGGGGCTCCCGCGGCTGCATGGACGCATCGTGCCATCCGGACCTGCGGTCCGCACGGCATCGGCGCTCCCCGGGACGGACGCGCCGGCTCGCGGACAGGCGGGTAGGGTCGAGGGACCTCTGCCCAGGAGCTGCCCGGTGGTCCTCAAAGTCCTCGCCCTCACCCTGATCGTCCTGCTGCTCGCGCTGCGCCTGCTGCGCGGGCGCTTCGGCAGCGCGCTCCTCGGCGTGTCCGAGACGGTGCTGGACCTCACCTACGTCGGGCTGCTCGCGATCACGCTGGGCGTGTCGATCTGGGCCGAGCAGTGGCTGCTCGTCGTGGTCTGCGGGGTGCTCCTGGTCCTGCGGGGCATCGAGGAGCTCCGCAGGCGGGGCCGCGAGCGGCGGGCCTGAGCCCGGCGGGAGGCTCCGCCTCCGTGCGTCACGGCCCGTTCCAGGGGACACTGACGCCATGCGATCCACGCTCACGCAGACCCTGGCGGGCATCGTCGCCGTCGCCGCCGTCCTCGCCGCGTCCTCCTGCACAGCCGTCCCCGGGAACCTCCTCGGCGCCGGCGGAAGCGCGCTCGAGACAGCCCTTGCACACGTCCCTGCAGGCCAGGGCGCCGAGGCCGAGCTGCTCTTCTCCGACATGGCGGCAACCCGGACCCTGCAGGAACTCCCCGCGAACGAGGATCCGAACCCCTTCTCGCAGCTCGCCGGCATCGGGCTCGGCCCGCTGCGCGCGGAGGCGGCCTCATCGCCGGGTCTCGTGCCGGCGGTCGGCGCCGAGGACGCGGTCGCGCTCTCGATCGGCATGCCGCCGCAGACGTCGTTCCGCTTCACGGGGATGGACGAGGGCGCCGTGGTCGCCGCCTTCGGCGAGGGCGGCGAGCGCAGCACGGTCGGCGAGGGGGAGCTGGTGGAGCGCCGCGGCGCGCACGAGCTCGACCCGGACGACGAGCTCGGCCACGCCGCGAGCCTGGGCAGCCTCAACACGGTTTGGTACCACGACGACGTCCTCGTGGGCAGCTCGGACCCGGCGACAGTCCGCGCCTGGGCGCAGCCGGAGCAGACCCTCGCGGAGACCGGAACCTACGACGCCCTCGCCTCGTGCCTGGGTCCCGATGCGGTCAGCGCCTACCTGACCGCCGAGGGCGCCGCCGACCTGCCGGGGGGCGCGACCGGCCTCGCCATCGCGACGACGGGCACGAGCATCGAGGACTGGTCCGAGGTGCTGTGCGTCGAGACCGGGGACGAACAGGAGGCCCGCGACCTCGCCGCGGCCGCGGAGGCGCAGATCGCCGACGGCACCGATCCGTGGACCCTCGAGGCCTGGACCGAGATCCTGGGGCCGGCGGAGGTCACGACGGACGGAGCGATGGTCCGGATCACCTCGACCCAGCGCGGCGGGATCTTCCTGGACATCCATCAGAAGCGGTCGCTGCCCGGGCTCCTGGGCGCCTCCGGCTGACCGGGCGCAGCCAGCACCCTCAGCCCGTCCCGGCTCGCGGGGCGCGACGCTGCAGACGGACGCAGGCGAGCGTCATGATCACCTCGAGCACGGTCGCGATGGTCGCCAGCAGCGGGATCTCCAGCGCCATCCCGACCCCGATCGCGACGGCTCCCAGCACCAGCAGCGGCGTGAGCAGCACGACGATCCGGTTGCGGCCCAGATGCTCGGGCGCGTCGTCGAGGCCCGCCTCCCGCACGGCCTGCGCAGGCCGCAGCAGCGCCTGCAGGGGGAGCAGGACGAGCACGAAGAACGTCAGGGCCAGCAGGAGACCGGCGACGTAGCCCAGCAGCGCGAAGGGGAGGAACGGGGCGGCCGGACCGTCGACGGGGAACCAGTAGTGGTACGGATCCGCAGCGCGCGCGGCGGGCAGCGCGCCGCTGGCGCGCGCGGCGAGCTCCGCGGCGCCCAGGGTCATCAGCGCGCCGATCGCGCCGATCACGGGGAACAGGAACCAGCGCCGTGCGACCCGTTCCAGGGATTGGTCATGACGCGGGTCCCAGGCGAGCTCGAGGGTGGGGAAGGCACCGGCGAGCGCGGGACCGGCGAACATGAGGGCGCTCCACGGGTTCTCGCCGTCCGGGTCGCCCACGGCGACCACGAATCCGACGGCGCCCAGCAGAGCACCGAGCACCGCGACGATCCGCGCGGGCAGGCTCCAGCTGCGCGCGGATCCCGCACGGGGACGGTCCGGCGACGGCAGGATCGGGGTGGACGGGTCGGGGGTCATGCGCGGGCTCCGCTCGTCGGGGCGAGGAGGGATCCCCGAGCCTAGACCAGCCGGATCGCGCGGCGGTCGACATCGGGACGGACCCGGTGCGCACCCGAGGGATCTGATTCTGTATTTCATCATCCAAAAATAGGGTAGGGTGCCTCCCATGGCCCGACCCCGCGCATTCGACGAGACCGCCGTCCTCGACGCCGCCGCCCGCGAGTTCCGGGTGCACGGCTTCGCCGGGACGTCCACCGAACAGCTGTGCGGGGCCGCCGGGGTGCGGCGCAGCAGCCTCTACAACACCTTCGTCTCGAAGGAGGAGCTGTTCCTCCGCGCCCTGCGGCGCTACGTGGAGGTCACGGGGGCGCGCCAGCGCTCGGTCCTCGCCGACGAGTCGGTCTCCGGGGCACAGCGCCTGCGCGACCTGCTCGAGCTGATCATCGGCGAGGAGCAGGAGGCGCGGTCCCGCGGTCATGCGGCGGGCTGCATGGTCGTGCAGTCCCTCATGGACCCGGATCTGCGCGGGCGCGACCCGCGCGTGGCCGACATCCTCGAGGGCGACCTGCGGGCACGGATCTCGCAGCTCGAGGGCGCGATCCGGGCCGGACAGTCGGACGGCTCCGTCTCGAGGCGCATCGATCCGGCCGAGGGGGCACTGCTGGTGACCACCGTCATCTCCGGTCTGCGGGTCACCGCCCAGACCGGCACCCCTCCCGAGGCCCTGCGCAGCATCGCCCTCGCAGGCCTCGCCGCCCTCCTCCTCCCGAGGGCGTGAGCAGAAGGCCGCGCAGCGGCACCTGACGCGCCCCTGCGCATGCGAGGTGCCGCTGCAGCACCGTCTGCTCCCGCCCCACAGCCGATCGCACCCTCGGCCCCCGCGCGCCCAGATTTTGGATCTCCCGATACAGAAAGAAGTCCATGACCCTCCCCGTCGCCCGCACCGCACCGATCCCTCCCGCCGTCCTCATCCTCGCCGCCGGGGTCTTCGCCATGGTGACCAGCGAGTTCACCGTCGCCGGGCTCATGCCGCAGCTCGCCGCCGGCCTCGGCACCGGGATCGAGCAGATCGGCTACCTCGTGACCGTCTTCGCCGCCGCGATGGCGATCGGCGGCCCCCTGCTCGCCCTCGCCCTCCGACGCGTCCCGCCGCGGGCCGCCCTCATGGTCGTGTTCGCGATCTTCCTCGGCGGCAACGTGCTGGCGGCCCTCGCGACCGGATACCCGATGATGGTCCTCGCACGGGTGATCGGCGGCGCCGCCTCGCAGGCGTTCTTCGGGATCGCCGTCTCCCTCGCCGTCCAGCTCGTCGACGAGCGGACCCGCGGCCGGGCCGTCGCCGTCGTGATGAACGGATTGATGCTCGGCACCCTGCTCGGCCTGCCGCTCGCGACCTTCGTCGGCGGCCAGCTGGGATGGCGTGCCGCCTTCTGGGCGATCTCCGCGATCACGGCGGCCGCCGCCGCGCTGACCCTCGCCCTCGTACGCCTGCCCGCCGCACCGGCCGATGCCGCCCCCGCCCCCGCCCTCGGCTCGGAGCTCGCCGTCCTGCGTCGTCCCCAGCTGCTGCTCGCCCTGGCCTCCAGCACCCTCATCATCGGCGCCACGTTCTCCGTGTTCAGCTTCCTGACCCCGATCCTCACCGACGTGACCGGGCTCCCGGCATCCGCCGTGCCGGTCCTCCTTCTGGCCTACGGGGCGGCGACGCTGCTGGGGAACATCGTCGTCGGACGGCTCGCCGACCGGCACACCGTCTCGACGCTGCTGCTGGGCACGGGCCTGAACGCGCTCTTCCTGACCGGGTTCGCCGTCTTCGCGGACGCGCCTCCGCTCGCGCTCGCGGCGATGCTCGGCATCGGCCTGGTCGGGGTCACGATGAATCCGGCGATGGCCGTCCGGGTCCAGCGCGCCGGGAGCACCGCGCCGATGGTCAACACCATCCACGGATCCTTCATCACGCTCGGGGTGATGATCGGCTCCGCCGCCGGAGCCGCCCTCATCCCGCTGCACGGCCTGCGCGCCCCGATCGTGCTGGGCATCGGCCTGGCGGTCCTCGCCCTGGTCACCATCGTCCCGGCTCTGCGCAGCCCGTACCTGCGCCGCGGCATGCACGATCCCGATCCGACCGTGCAGGACCCCGACCGGACCGCCCTCTCCCCCACCGCCCGCTGAGACCCCAGGAGCACATCATGATCCACCGTCCTCTCTCCGACCTCGCCGCACGCCGGGCCGGGATCGTCCGCGAGTACTTCCGGATGGTCGATGCCGGCGACCCCGCTCTGCTCGATCTGTACACCGAGGACGTGGAGCTGTTCTTCCCCAAGTTCGGATCCAGCCGCGGGAAGGAGGCGATGGCCGAGTTCGCCCGTCGGCTGTGGCTGGACCTCGGGAGCATCGGCCATGACATCGACGGCCTGGACATCATGGTCAGCGGCGACCGGATCATCGTCGAAGGACGGGAATGGGGGACGAGCGCGGACGGGACCCCATGGCCCGACGGCCGGGTCTCCACCGGACGGTTCTGCAACGTGTTCACCTTCCGGGGGATGTCGATCAGCGCCGTGCACATCTACGCGGACCCGGACATCATGAGCGAGCACGCGGGAAAGGTGCGCCAGCTGCACGAGGGCCTGCCCTCATGACGCGGCGCGGCAGACGGCGCCCGCGGGGTTCATCCGACCCGGGCGCACGGCCAGGGCGATCCCGCCGGCGAGCGCGATGGCGAGCACCGCCGGCACCAGGGCCCAGCCCGGGAGGTCGCCCGGACGGGTCCCGGCCGTGAGGAGCGCCCCGCCGAGGGCCGCGCCGACGGCGGAGCCGAGGTACATGGCCGCCATCTGGAGGGCGATGATCGGCATCGCCCGGTCGGATCGGTCCGCAGTGAGCGCCTGCTGGAGCGTGGGGACGACGGCCCATCCGGAGGCTCCCCACACGGCGGCGGCGAGCAGCCACACCGGAGGGGAGGCCGCGGCCCAGACGACGGCGAACGCCGCCGCGAGCAGGAGGGGCAGGACGGTCAGCAGCGGTGCGGGGCCCCAGCGGTCCAGCGGCCGGCCGATGAGCGCGGAGCCCGCGACCCCGCCGATGCCCCAGGCCCAGACGAGCGCGAAGCCCCAGGCGCCGAGCCCGCGGTCCTCCGCCATGGGCAGCAGGTAGGTGTACAGGCCCAGGCTGGCGACACCCAGGAGGAAGGCGGCCAGCACTCCGACGGCGGTGCGCCCGCTGCGCAGCGCCGCGAACGCCGAGCCGCCGCCTCCCGCATCGAGCAGGGGCAGGGTGCGGCCGCGGACGGCCACCGCGATCATGCTGACCAGGCCGATGACGACGACGAGCCCCATCGTCCAGCGCCATCCGGCGGCGTGTCCGATGAGCATGCCCAGCGGCACGCCGGCCACGGTCCCGGTCGACAGTCCGAAGGTCACGAGCGACATGGCCCGGCCGCGCTCGTGATCGGCCGCCATGGCGGCGGCGGTCGCGGTCGCGACAGCGGTCAGCACCCCGGCCCCGGCTCCGGCGAGGATGCGGGCGCCCAGGAAGATCTCGATCCCCGGCGCGAGCGTCGTGATCAGGTTGCCCAGGTTGAACAGGCCGAGGGCGAGGAGCAGGGCACGACCCGTGCCGCCGCGGCTCAGCCGCCCGGACAGGAACGGTCCGGAGATCGCGTACGCGGCGGTGAAGGCCGTGACGCCGAGCCCGATCATCGCGAGCGTCGTCGTGAGGGAAGCGGCGATCTGCGGGAGGACCCCCGCGAGGACGTAGGCGTCGATCCCCAGCGCGACCGCGGCGAGGACCAGGGGCCACAGCCGCCGGATCATGCGTCCTCCTCCGGGGCGTAGCCGGCGAGCACCGACCCCAGCAGACCGGGGAAGCGATGCTCGAGGTCGTCCTCGCGCAGCCGGATCATGCACTTGCGTCCCTCGGCGCGGACGAACACGATCCCGGACTCGCGCAGCAGGCTCGTGTGATGCGTGAGGGTCGATCGCGGCAGGTCCGGGCCGAGCTCCAGGCTGTCGAGCTCGCCGCGCTCCGCGAGCAGGCGCACCATGTCCAGGCGCAGCGGCTCGCTGAGGGCGAAGAGGACGCGGGGGATCGCGATCCGGTCCGCATCGGGGTGCTCGTAGGTCCGCGGGGTCACGGGGGCTCCTATCGTTCGAGAATAGTTGCACATTGACTGTGCGAACATTGTTGCACGAACGCTGCCGCTCCGGAGGCTGCCCCGCCCAGCAGGCCGCGAGAGCGCGTCATGCCTGGTCGGTGACGGCTTCCGGATCGCTCGTGGGGCGTCTGGTGCACACCGGTCGCAGACGACGCCGCACGCATCGGCGGGATCCGCCCCCGAGCCGGGACAGCACGAAGGCCCCGCCGCATCCGGCGAGGCCTTCGTCACGAGTCACTGTCTCACGGTTTCTCGAGTGGAGACTAGGGGGGTCGAACCCCTGACCTGAAGCTTGCAAAGCTACCGCTCTACCAACTGAGCTAAGTCCCCGTATTGAGTTGTGCCCCGGAGGGCGATCCTCACTTCTGCGAGGCGGACTGCGCATCCTGCTGGGCGGAGATCGCCTCGGCTTCGCTCCAGAGGTCGTTCTCGAGGCGATCCGCCTCGATCTTCCGCCAGACGAGGAGGCCGGCCGCCGTGGCACCGAGCAGGAATGCGGTGGTCTTGACGAGCTTCTTCACGGATCCTCCCAACCTCGAAGTGGGCCTAACTGGACTTGAACCAGTGACCTCTGTCTTATCAGGACAGCGCTCTAACCGACTGAGCTATAGGCCCGAGGGGCGTGCGATCCGCGGGAACCGCGAACCTCTGCCGACGCACAACTGTACAGCGATCCCCGTCCCGGGCCAAACCCAGGGGGCGCACTGTCCCGCAGGTCACAGCCCGTCGTCGTCGCGCCAGTGCTCCTGCCAGCGCCAGTCGATCGGCTCGGAGGCCCGCTGGTACCGGATGTCGGTGGACAGGCGCATGACCCCGCCGGCATCGACGTTGTCGAGCGCGGCATGGATGATGTGCGCCGAGTGCACGACGACGTCGCCGGCCGCGTAGTCCGTCACGAGCCAGCGCGCGTCGTGCTCCTCGGCGAGGCCGGGCAGATCCGCGGTGATCGAGGCGGCGGGCCGCCGCAGCCGCCCCTCGGCCTCCTCCCGCATCACGCGGCGATGGCTGCCCTCGAGGTAGGTGAGACCGCCTCGGCTCCTCGGGCAGTCCCCCAGCGGGATCCAGATCGACAGCACCCGATCCGTGCCCTCGCGCAGGTAGACGAGGTCGTAGTGCGCCTGGGTCGCGGTGCCGATGCCGGTCTGTCCGGGGCGCGTGTGCCGGATGATCCGTCGCCGGTGCAGATGCACCTCATCCGCCAGCAGCCAGGCGAACCAGCCGCGGATCCGGGGGTGGGTGCACAGACGCTCGTACTCGGGCGAGGGGACGATCTCGTCGAACAGCCGACGTCGCAGCAGGGCCCGGTCGATCTCTCCGCCGCCGGCGACGCCCGGCTCGCCCTCCGCCGGGATGCTCGGCTCCGCCACGACCCCGGTGCCGCGCAGGCGCGCGAAGTAGAAGCGACGGAAGTCCTGCACGACCTGCGGCTCGAGGTGGCCGGGCAGGAACAGGTAGCCGTCCCGCCGCAGCCGTCGCCACAGCGCGCCCCGGTCGCCGCGCTCCGCATCCGGCACGGGGTCGAGGGCGCCCAGCCGATGCGGCCGATCATCGAGGGTGTAGCCGTTGGAGGTCAGCGCGGCCGAGGGAGCGTCGAGAGACATGCCCCCAGCCTCCCGGCCGTGCTCCGGTCCGACCAAGGACTTGTCGCTCGCGGATACCAGGATTATTCTTCCCCACATGCCTGACGAGGACCGCAGGTCATGGGCTCACTATCCTCCGCTCTCGCACTCTCTCCGGGACGCGGCGCTGTGCTGCCGCGGTGCCGGCGAGCAGTCCGGCCCCCTTCCCGAGGTGCGGGGACGGCGTCTCTCGCAGCATGCGCTGGTCCTCGTCACGGCTGGATCCGGCACCCTGCGCATCGGGCCTGCGACGGCGCCCCCGCAGCCGATCCGCGAGCCCTCCTGGTTCTGGCTCGATCCCGGCACCGTGCACTCCTACGGTCCCGATCCCGGCGGATGGTCCGAGCACTGGGTGCTCTTCGAGGGGATCTCGACGCGCGCGTACCGACCTCACGCCCCGGGCTCGGGGGCGGACGGCTGCGAGGTCCGTCCCCTCGAACCCGGGCCCGGCATCGCGCGCATCGGGACGATCTTCTCCGAGCTGCGCGCCGCGACCGCCAGGCCAGGGCCGCGCGCGCAGCTGCATGCCGCGAGCCTGGTTCACCGGCTGCTCGGCGAGCTCATCGGCCTGGGCGGCCCGGAGCCGGAGGAGACGAGCCTGGCCGATCTCCTGGTGCGCACCGCCGCGGAGGACATCACGATCCCGCAGCGCGCGCGTCGGGCCGGGGTGCGCGAGGCGGAGCTGCGCGCCGAGGTGCGCTCGAGCACAGGCCTGACCCCGCACGAGCTCGTGCTCACCACCCGCCTCGCGCAGGCGCAGTCCCTGCTGGCCGGAACGGACCTGCCGATAGCCCGCGTCGCGGAGCAGACCGGCTTCGCGGACCCCTCCTACTTCACCCGTCTCTTCTCCCAGCGCATCGGCCTGGCCCCGCGGGACTTCCGCGCCCAGCAGCGCCGCGGCACGCACGCCCGGTGACGCGCACGGGCCCCGTGGAGCGATTCCACGGGGCCCGTGACGGACGGCGTCGAGCTCAGTCGTCCGTGAAGGTCATGGTCAGTCCGCCCAGCAGGGCCGCGACGATGTTGTACAGGAACGCGAGGAGCGTCCCCAGCGCGGTGATGATGACGACGTTGACCGCCGCGATCACGGTGCCGTAGCTGACGAACTTGGAGAAGGTGAAGAACTCCATGAACGGCAGCGGGTCCCCGCCGGTGAGGTCGCGTCCCAGCGAGTCGATCGACGCCCAGATGCCCATCGTGTTCACGATGTTCCACAGCAGCACGATCGCGACGACGGTCGCGATGCCGATCGCGATCGCGATGAGGAAGCTCAGCTTCATCACCGAGAACGGGTCGATGCTCGCCAGGGTCAGACGCACCCGCCGCACGGTGCGGCCGGCGTCGTCGTCCTCGGCCGGCTTCACCTTCGGGCTGCGGCTGGACCCCTTGGAGGCGTCGCCCTTCCCCTGGACGGGCAGCGTGTGGTCGGCCTGCGCCTCATCGGGGCTCGCCGGCGCCTCCGGCTGCTGCGTCTGCTGGTCATTGCTCGCCACGGGTCACTCCTCGGGATCGTCGTCGCCTGCGGGCAGGGCGTCGGACTCGTCCGAGCCTAGAGCATCCGCCTGGCCGTCCGGCACGGCCTCCACGGCCGCGTCGGCACTCGCCCCCCGCGCGGCCTCATCGCCCTCCTCGCCGGCCGCGTCCACGTCCTCCTCCGACTCGGCGGAGGTCGTCACCAGCATGATGTGGTCGCCCTTGTCGGGCTTGGCGAAGATGACGCCCATGGTCGTGCGGCCCTTCACGGGGACCTCCGACACCTTCGAGCGGACGACCTTGCCCTTCTCCATGACCACGAGCAGCTCGTCGGACTCGGCGACGACGGCCGCACCGACCAGATGACCGCGGTCGTCGGGCAGCTTCGCGACCCGGATGCCCAGGCCGCCGCGGCCCTGCACGCGGTACTCGTCGATGTCGGAGCGCTTGGCGTAGCCTCCGTCGGTCACCGTGACCACGAAGGTGTCGGGTCGGATCACGTCCAGGGCGAGCAGCTCGTCCTCGCCCCGGAACTTCATGCCGGTGACGCCGCTGGTGGCGCGGCCCATCGGCCGCAGGACCGCGTCCTCGGCCGGGAAGCGGACGGACTGGCCGCCGCGGGAGACGAGCAGCAGGTGATCGTCGCTGTTCACGACGCGCGCCCCCACGACCTCGTCGGTGCCGACCCCGTCCGGGCCCTCCACCTCGCGCAGGTTGATCGCGATGATGCCGCCCTGGCGGTTGGAGTCGAAGGCGGTCAGCGCCGTCTTCTTCACGAGCCCGGAGCGGGTCGCGAGGACGAGGTACTCGGCGTCCTCGTAGGACGAGATCGCGAGCACGGAGGCGATGCCCTCGTCGGGCTGGAAGGCCATGAGGTTCGCGACGTGCTGGCCCTTCGCGTCGCGCGGCGCCTCGGGAAGCTCGTATCCCTTGGCCCGGTAGACGCGGCCCTGGGTGGTGAAGAACAGCAGCCACTGATGCGTCGTCGTGGTGAAGAAGTGCTCGACCACGTCGTCGGCGCGCAGGCTCGCCCCGCGCACACCCTTGCCGCCGCGCTTCTGAGCACGGTACTGGTCGGTGCGGGTGCGCTTGACGTACCCGCCCTTGGTGATGGTGACGACCACGTCCTCCTCGGGGATGAGGTCCTCCATCGACATGTCGCCGTCGAAGGGGAGGATCGTGGTGCGGCGCTCGTCGCCGTACCGCTCGACGATCTCGCCGAGCTCCTCGGAGACGATCTGCCGCTGCCGCTCCGGGGAGGCGAGGATCGCCTGGTACTCCTCGATCAGGGCCTGGAGCCGGTCGTGCTCCTCGATGATCTTCTGCCGCTCGAGGGCCGCCAGGCGCCGCAGCTGCATGGCGAGGATGGCGCCCGCCTGGACCTCGTCGATCTCCAGCAGCTCCATGAGGCCGGTGCGGGCCTGGTCGGCGTCCGGGGAGCGGCGGATCAGCGCGATGACCTCGTCGAGCGCGTCGAGCGCCTTGAGGTACCCGCGGTAGATGTGGATCTGCTCCTCCGCCTTGCGCAGCCGGAAGCGGGTCCGTCGCACGATGACGTCCACCTGGTGCCGGGTCCACTCGCGGATGAACGAGTCGATCGACAGGGTGCGCGGCACCCCGCCGGCGAGGGCGAGCATGTTGGCGGAGAAGTTCTCCTGCAGCTGGGTGTGCTTGAACAGGTTGTTCAGCACGACCTTGGCGACCGCATCGCGCTTGAGGGTGAGCACGAGGCGCTGGCCCGTCTTGCCGGAGGTCTCGTCGTTGATGTCCGCGATCCCCTGCAGCTTGCCGAGCTTCACGAGCTCCGCGATCTTGCGGGCCAGGGTGTCGGGGTTGACCTGGTACGGAAGCTCGGTGACGACGAGCGCCATGCGTCCGCCGATCTCCTCGGTGGAGACGACGGCGCGCTGGGTGATGGAGCCGCGCCCGGTGCGGTACGCCTCCTCGATGCCCTTGGTCCCCACGATCGTGGCGCCCGAGGGGAAGTCCGGGCCCTTGATGCGCGCCAGGCACGCCTCCAGCAGCTCCTCCTTCGTGGCCTCGTAGTTGGTCAGCAGCCACTGGACCGCGTCCGCCACCTCGCGCAGGTTGTGCGGGGGGATGTTCGTGGCCATGCCGACGGCGATGCCGGCGGAACCGTTGACCAGCAGGTTCGGGAAGCGAGCCGGGAGCACGACGGGCTCGGCGATGGTGCCGTCGTAGTTGTCCTGCATGTCGACCGTGTCCTGGTCGATGTCGCGGACGAGCTCCATCGCGAGCGGCGCCATCTTGCACTCGGTGTACCGAGGGGCGGCCGCGCCGTCGTCGCCGGCGGAGCCGAAGTTGCCCTGTCCCAGGATCAGCGGGTAGCGCATCGACCAGGGCTGCACGAGGCGGACCATGGCGTCGTAGATCGCGGAGTCGCCATGGGGGTGGTAGTTGCCCATGACGTCGCCGACGACCTTCGCGCACTTGGAGAAGGAGCGCTCGGGGCGGTAGCCGCCGTCGTACATGGCGTAGATGATGCGGCGGTGGACGGGCTTCATGCCGTCGCGGACGTCGGGCAGGGCGCGGCCCACGATCACGCTCATCGCGTAGTCGAGGTACGACTTCTGCATCTCCTGGTTGAGATCGACCTGGGTGATGTGGTCGCCTTCGCCCGGGGCGAGGGGATCGACCAGGGTCTGCTCGGCGCTGATCGCCGCGGAGCCGTTCAGCTCGGGGTCCTGCGGGGTGCTGGGGGTGTCGCTCATGGCGCCGCCTTCCGGGATGTGGGGCGTGGTGGCCGATGGATCAGATGTCGAGGAAGCGGACGTCCTTGGCGTTCTCCTGGATGAAGCGGCGCCGGGCCTCGACGTCGTCGCCCATCAGCACGGAGAAGATCGCGTCGGCATCGGCCGCCTCGTCGACGGTCACCTGCTTCAGCGTGCGGGTGCCGCGGTCCATCGTGGTGGTCTGCAGCTCGCGCCAGTCCATCTCGCCCAGGCCCTTGTAGCGCTGGATGCCGTTGTCCTTGGGGATCCGCTTGCCGCTCGCGCGGCCGGCGGTGAGGTGCGCGTCGCGCTCCTCGTCGCTGAACACGTACTCGTGCGGGGCGTTGGACCACTTCAGCCGGTACAGCGGCGGCATGGCGATGAAGACGTGGCCCAGCTCGATGAGGGGACGCATGTAGCGGAACAGCAGGGTCAGCAGCAGGGTGCAGATGTGCTGGCCGTCGACGTCCGCGTCCGCCATCAGGATGATCTTGTGGTAGCGCAGCTTCGCGGCGTCGAAGTCGTCGCCGATCCCGGTGCCGAAGGCGGTGATCAGCGAGCGGACCTCCTGGTTGTCCAGGGCCCGGTCCAGCCGCGCCTTCTCGACGTTGAGGATCTTGCCGCGGATCGGGAGGATCGCCTGGGTGCGGGGGTCGCGCCCGGAGACGGCGGAGCCGCCGGCGCTGTCGCCCTCGACGATGAAGATCTCCGACTCCGCGGGGTTGCGCGAGGAGCAGTCGCGCAGCTTGCCGGGCATGCCGCCGCTCTCGAGCGGGGACTTGCGGCGGGTCGCGTCGCGGGCCTTGCGCGCGGCCTCGCGGGCGAGAGCGGCCGATTGCGCCTTGCGGATGATGTCTCGGGCCTCGTTCGGGTGGGACTCGAACCAGGCGCCGAGCTCCTCCGTCATCACCTTGGAGACGAAGGTGCGCGCGATGGTGTTGCCGAGCTTGGTCTTGGTCTGCCCCTCGAACTGGGGCTCGCCAAGCTTCACGGAGACCACGGCGGTCAGGCCCTCGCGGATGTCCTCGCCGGTGAGGTTCGCCTCCTTCTCCTTCAGGACCCCGTTGGCGCGTCCGTAGCGGTTGACGATGCCGGTCAGCGCGGAGCGGAAGCCCTCCTCGTGGGTGCCGCCCTCATGCGTGTTGATCGTGTTGGCGTAGGTGTGCACGGACTCGGAGTAGGCGCCCGTCCACTGCATCGCGATCTCGACGGAGATCATGGAGGAGGTGTCCTCGGACTCGAAGCCGATGATCTCGGGGTGGATGACCTCGGCCCGCTTGGCCTTGTTGAGGAACTCGACGTAGTCGGCGAGGCCGCGCTCGTAGCGGTAGGAGACCGTCTTCGGACCCACGGGCTCGGCGGCCTTCTCCGCGGCGAGCTCGACGTCGAGGGCCTCGTCCTCCTCGACCTCGGGCGCGCGCTCGTCGGTGAGGCTGATGCGCAGGCCCTTGTTGAGGAAGGCCATCTGCTGGAAGCGCTTGCGGAGGATCTCGAAGTCGTAGACGGTCGACTCGAAGATCTCCGGGTCCGCCCAGAAGGTGATGGTGGTGCCGGTGCGGTCGGTCTCCTCGCCCTGGGCCAGAGGTGCCTCGGGCACGCCGCGCAGGTAGGCCTGTCGCCACACGTGGCCGTCGCGGCCGATCTCGACCTCCATGCGCGTGGACAGGGCGTTGACCACGGAGGAGCCCACGCCGTGCAGGCCACCGGAGACCGCGTAGCCGCCGCCGCCGAACTTGCCGCCCGCGTGCAGCACGGTGAGCACCAGCTCGACCGCGGGCTTGTTCTCGGTGGGGTGCATGGCCACGGGGATGCCGCGGGCATGGTCGACCACGCGCACGCCGCCGTCCTCGAGCAGGCTCACCTCGATCGAGTCGCCGTAGCCGGCCATCGCCTCGTCCACGGAGTTGTCGACGATCTCCTGGACCATGTGGTGCAGGCCCCGCTCCCCGGTGGAGCCGATGTACATGCCGGGCCTCTTGCGCACCGCCTCGAGGCCCTCGAGGACGGTGATGTCCGATGCCTCGTAATGCTCGGGGGAATGGGCGGCTGACTGGGATGCGCTCTCGCTCACGGAAGAATCCGCTCCTCGGGGGTCCGACGTCCCCGTGCGGAATGCCGCAGGGGGTGGTCCGCACCTGCCGAGCGCACAGGTCGCGCCCGCGCGGGCGAGCGAACCGGGGCCGCTCGAGGACGGTGACCGAACCTGGTCCAGGATACCGGAAACCGATCCCGATTACACCTTCCCGCGCCGCCGTTCTGGACCCTCTGCGCCGCGTCAGATGCCCCTGGGAGCCTCGGGAGGGCCGCTGCGAGCGATTCGGGGAGCGGGACACGAGGGCGGGTACGCCCGTGGGGCCGCGAGCGCGCCTGCGCGCCGCTGGCGCGTCCGCCTCAGGCCCCGCGGCGAGGCTCCGCGACAGGGTCCGGATCACGCCGCGCGGGGCCCTCGGCCGGGGAGCGTCGGTGCTAGCGTGCGGGGGTGACCGCACCGGATCCCCGCACCCACGCCACGACGATTCCTCCAGCATCCTCTCCGGGACCGGGGGCCCGCGGCGTCGGCTTCGACCGCGAGGCGTACATCGCCCTGCAGTCCCGGCACATCCAGGAGCGCCGCGAGCAGATCGGCGGCAAGCTCTACCTCGAGATGGGCGGGAAGCTCTTCGACGACCACCACGCCTCGCGGGTGCTGCCCGGGTTCCGGCCCGATGACAAGATCGCCATGCTCGAACGGCTGCGGGACGAGCTGGAGATCCTCGTGTGCCTGAACGCGAAGGACCTCGAGCGCCAGAAGGTGCGCGCGGACCTCGGCATCACCTACGAGGACGAGGTGCTGCGCCTGGTCGACGTGTTCCGCGAGCGGGGCTTCCTGGTCCAGAACATCGCGCTCACCCAGCTGGAGCCCTCCAACCAGGTCGCCCTCGCCTTCGTCGAGCGCCTGCAGAAGCTGGGCCTGACCGTCTCGCGCCACAGCGTGATCCCCGGGTACCCGCAGGACGTGGACCTCATCGTCTCCGAGCAGGGGCTGGGAGCGAACGAGCACGCGCCCACGCAGCGCGACCTCATCGTGGTCACCGCTCCCGGACCGGGCTCCGGCAAGCTCGCCACCTGTCTCTCGCAGATCTACCACGACCATGCCCGCGGCATCCCCGCCGGGTACGCGAAGTTCGAGACCTTCCCGATCTGGGACCTGCCGCTCGAGCATCCGGTGAACCTCGCCTACGAGGCCGCGACCGCGGACCTGGACGACATCAACCTCATCGATCCGTTCCATCTGGCCGCCTACGGGGAGCGGGCCACCAGCTACAACCGCGACGTGGAGGTCTTCCCGCTGCTGCGCACGCTGCTGGAGCGGCTCACGGGCGATTCCCCCTACGCCTCGCCCACCGACATGGGCGTGAACATGGCCGGACGCTGCGTGGTCGACGATGCGGCGTGCCAGGACGCCGCCCGACAGGAGATCATCCGCCGCTACTACCGAGCCGCGGTCGACGAGCGGATCCACGACCAGGACGACGTCGTCTCCCAGAGGGTCGCCCTGGTCATGAGCAAGGCGGGCTGCCGCGTCGAGGACCGCGCCGTGGTCGCGCCCGCCCTCGCCGTCGAGGAGACGACCGGCGAGCCCGGCTCGGCGCTGCAGCTGGCCGACGGCACCATCATCACCGGCAAGACCTCGCCGCTGCTGGGCTGCTCGGCCGCGATGCTGCTGAACGCGCTCAAGCACCTCGCAGGCATCGACCACACGGCGCATCTGCTCTCGCCCAGCGCGATCGAGCCGATCCAGACCCTGAAGACCGAGCATCTGGGCTCGCGCAATCCGCGCCTGCACACCGACGAGGTGCTCATCGCGCTGTCGGCATCGGCCGCCGCGGACGAGCGGGCGCGGCGGGCGCTGGAGGAGCTGCGCAGCCTCGCCGGCTGCGACGCGCACACCACGACCATCCTCGGCACCGTGGACGAGCACATCTTCCGCAGCCTCGGGATCTCGGTGACCTCCGAGCCGCGCTACCAGCGTTCGGCGCTCTACCACAAGCGCTGAGCAGCGCGCGGGTCGAGGACATGGGCGGGACGAGCCGGGAAGCACCGTCCCGGGCTCGTCCCGCTCACATCGTCTGCTCTGCCGGGAAGGCCGGGCCCGGGCGGTGTCAGGGCAGGTCGGCGAGCGTCCGCGCGGTCATGATCGCGGCCGAGGCCGCCTCGTGGCCCTTGTCCTCCCGGGAGCCCGGAAGACCCGCGCGGTCGAGGGCCTGCTGGTCGTCGTCGCACGTCAGCAGTCCGAATCCGACGGGGACCCCGTGGCGGGCAGCGACGCGGGAGAGGCCGTCCGTCGCCGCCCGGCACACGTACTCGAAGTGCGGGGTGCCGCCGCGGATCACGACGCCGAGGGCGATCACCGCGTCATGCGAGGCGGCCAGGCGATCCGCGATCACCGGCAGCTCGAAGGAGCCGGGGGCGCGCACCAGCAGGGGCCGGTCGACGCCGGCCTCCGCACAGGCGCGCAGGGATCCGGCGATCAGGCCGTCCATCACCTCCTCGTGCCAGGAGGAGGCGACGATCGCGACACGCAGGGCAGGCGCATCGGTCGCGGGGGCGAGGTCCAGGTGGGGGCTTCCGTGTCCGCTCATGCGGTCTCTCCGTTCGTGAGGGGCGCGGCCGGCAGGTCGACCAGCCGGTGCCCCATCCGATCGCGCTTGGTGGTGAGGTAGGCGAGGTTCTGCGCCGTGGGATGCAGGTCGAGGTCCACGCGGCCGGCGACGTCGACGCCGCCCGCCCGCAGCGCCGCGACCTTCTCGGGGTTGTGGGTGAGCAGGTCGATCCGGCCGACGCCCAGATGCGCGAGGATCCGGGGGACGACCGCGAAGGAGCGGGCATCGACCGGCAGGCCCAGGTCCAGGTTCGCCTGGACCGTGTCGCGGCCCCGCTCCTGCAGCGCATAGGCGCGCAGCTTGTCGAGCAGGCCGATGCCGCGGCCCTCGTGCCCGCGCAGCAGGATCAGCACCCCGCGCTCCGCCTCCGCGATGCGGGCCAGGGACTCCTGCAGCTGGGGCCCGCAGTCGCAGCGGAAGGAGCCGAGCACGTCGCCGGTCACGCATTCGGAGTGGACGCGGGTGAGGACGGGCTCCGCGCCGGTGACGTCGCCGCGGACGAGGACCAGGTGCTCATCGGCGCCCTCGCGCACCGCGATCGCCCGGAACTGCCCGTGCGGGGTGGGCAGGCGGACGGGAGCGGTCGTCTCGAGCGGCGGCTCCTGCCCGCCGCACGAGCGTCGGTGGGCGACGAGGTCCTCGATGGAGACCATCGGCAGGGAGTGCTCGTCGGCGAAGGCGCGCAGGGCGGGCGCCCGCATCATCGTGCCGTCGTCGTGGCACAGCTCGACGAGCGCGCCGGCGAGGGGTCGGGCGGCCAGGCGCATCAGGTCGAGCGCCGCCTCGGTGTGCCCGCGCCGCTCGAGGACGCCGCCGGGCCGCGGCCGCAGGGGGAACACGTGGCCGGGCCGGCTGAGGTCCCGGGCCCCGGCCGCGGGGTCGGCGAGGACCTGCAGGGTGCAGGCGCGGTCGGCGGCGCTCACGCCCGTGCTCACGCCCTCGCGGGCGTCGACGGTGATCGTGTACGCGGTGCGCAGGGGATCCTCGGGGTCCGGCACCATGGCCGGCAGCGCGAGCTCGTCGAGCCGATGCCCGGGCAGGGACACGCAGATGATGCCGGTCGAGTGCCGCACCGCGAAGGCGATCAGCTCCGGGGTCGCATCGGCCGCGGAGAAGATGATGTCGCCCTCGTTCTCGCGGTCCGCGTCGTCGACGACGACCACGGGGCGGCCCGCAGCCACGGCGGCGACCGCCGCCTCGACCGGGTCGAGCGGGACGGGAGCATCGGGCCCGGTCATCGGGGAAGCCCCGGCAGCAGGCGCTCGACGTGCTTGGCGAGGATGTCGACCTCCACGTTCACCCCGGACCCGGCGGTGCGCAGGCCCAGGGTCGTGCGCGCGAGGGTCTCGGGGAGCAGGCCGATGGTGATCTCGTCCCCATCGAGCGCGGCGACCGTGAGGCTCACCCCGTCCACCGCGATCGAGCCGCGGTCCACGACGTAGCGGCCGGTCCCGGCGGGGAGGGTCACGCGCAGGAGGTGCCCTCCCTCGCCGTCGCCGCGGGAGAGCACGGTGCCGACCCCGTCGACATGGCCCTGCACGATGTGCCCGCCCAGGCGGTCGTCGGCCCGCAGGGAGCGCTCGAGGTTGACGCGGTCGCCGGGGGCGAGGGTCCCGAGGGTCGTGGCGGCGAGGGTGGTCGCGATGACGTCCGCGGTCCAGACCTCGCCGTCGTGCCCGGCCACGGTGAGGCAGCAGCCGTTCACGGCGATCGAGTCGCCCAGGTGCACGTCCGCCAGGACGTGGGGGGCGCGGATCCGCAGGCGCGCGCTCGGGGCGGCGCCGGGCTCGGCCCCCGCGCCGGGGACGGGCTGGGTCGCCGGGCGGTCGACGGCGACGACGGTGCCCAGCTCTTCGATGATTCCGGTGAACATCCGGTCCTTCTTCCTGGTCGGGATTCGGTGGTGAGGGGAGGGCGGGGCAGCTCAGCGCGGCGGGGACCCGGCGCCCGGCAGCGGGCGGAACCGCAGCTGGGCGTCGGACTGCCCGCCGGGGCTGCGGAGCATCGCGACGCCCTCGAGCTCGAGCTCGAGCGCCTCGTCGATGCCGGTGATGCCCAGGTCCGCGACGGTTGCGGGGCCGGCGCCCAGGAGCTTGGGGGCGAGGTGGAGGATCAGCTCGTCCACGAGTCCCTCCCGCAGGAAGGCGGCGAGCAGGGTCGGTCCGCCCTCGAGCAGCACATGGCGCAGGCCGTGGTCGAAGAGCTCGGCGAGCGCGGCCCGCGGGTCCCGGGTGGCGAGCACCCTCGCGGGCCCGGCGCCGCGGATCTCCGGGAGCGGCGGGACGGGCCGGAGCCCCATGACGGCCCGGACCGGCTGGCGCGCGGCGAGGCGCCCGTCCTGGTCGCGGGCGGTGAGGCTCGGGGAGTCGACGAGCGCGGTCCCGGTGCCGACGATCACCACGTCGGCCTCCTCGCGCAGGCGGTGGACCTCGGCGCGGGCGGCGGGACCGGTGATCCACCGGCTGCTGCCGTCCGCGGCGGCGGCCCGGCCGTCGAGGGTCGCGGCGACCTTGGCGGTGACCAGCGGCCGTCCCGCCCGCAGGCCGTGCTCCCAGGCGCGGTTCAGCTCCGCGGCGCGGCCGGCCAGGTCTGGGGGGACGTCGAGGCCGACGTCGATCCCGGCGTCCCGCAGGCGTGCGGCGCCGCCCGCGGCGACGGGGTTGGGGTCGCGGCGGGCGATCACCACCCGGGCGATGCCCGCGGCGATCAGGGCCTGGGTGCAGGGACCGGTGCGTCCGGTGTGGGTGCAGGGTTCGAGGGTGACCACGGCGGTCGCGCCGGTGACGTCGCGGCCGGTCCGGGCGGCGCGGGCGAGGGCATCGGCCTCGGCGTGCGGGGTGCCGGCGCCGCGGTGGAGTCCCTCGGCGAGGATGCGGCCGCCCGCGTCCAGCAGCACGCAGCCGACCCGGGGATTCGGGCCGAGCGGCACTGTGGGATCCGCGGCGATGTCCAGGGCGCGCGCGAGGGCGGCGCTCTCCTGCAGGTCCTGCATCCCGGTCCTCCTCCGGTCCGCGCTCGCGGGCGCAGGCAGGAAGGGTTCGCAGATGCACGTCCGTGGGGTCGGCTCATGCGGCGGCGCCCGGACGGCGCGCGGCATGAGCCGTCCCGCAGGACGTGCTCGCGTGCTCTTCCCATCCGGACTCTCACCGTCGGTCCAGGAGTTCCACCTGGTCAGCCGATGCCTCACGAGGAGGCATCGGGTCGCGGACTGTCACCGCCGGCTCGGAATTTCACCGACCCCAGTGCACGCGAGCTTCTCAGCTCGTCGGCGCCACCGTAGCACCGCGGCCCGTCCCGTGTCCGCCGACGATGTCCCCGCGTGACGCACGGGACGCCGGCGGCGGATCAGCCGTAGGTGTCCCGCGGCCCGCGCCAGGTGACGGTGCGCCGGCCCTTCTTCCAGGAGCGGGCGGCGGGACCGGTCACCTTCAGCTCGGTGATGACGTGGGCGCCGATGTGGTCCTCGATGGTCGTGATGAGCTGGGAGGAGATCATCCGCAGCTGCGTCGCCCAGGCGGAGGAGTCGGCGCTCACGACGAGGGTCCCCTCGTCCAGGGACACGGGACGGCAGTGCTGGGACACCTGCTCTCCCACGATGTCGTCCCATTCCTCCAGGACGCGCCCCGCGTTCATGCCCTCGTTCCAGCCGAGGTCCCCGAGCACGCGGCGCAGCACCCGCTCGATGCCCTGGGGGTCGCGGGCATCGGGCCGGGCCCCGGAATAGCCGGGCGCCCGCGTGGATCGGTCGCGGAGGTCGCGGGCCTGGGTGGCCCGGGAGATCGGGAACAGGCCCCGGTCCCGGGCTGCCGCGCGGGAGCGGTTCACGGTACGGCGGGCGAGCTCGAAGGGATCATCGACTCGGGGGAGCTCCGGCGGGTCCACGGGGTCCGGATCGTGATCGGCGTCTTCCTCCGGCTCGGGACGGCGGGGCTCATGCGCATGCGGGTCGATCCGGTGCGGCGCCTCCCGCTCCCGCACGGGGGGCGCGGCCTGCGCGGCGAGCTGCTCCCATCGGCGCGGGGCGGCGTGCTCGCGGCGGACCGGCGCGGGGCGGGGAGCCGGATCGGGCGCCGCAGGGACCTGCTCCGAGGGCCGCTGCGGATCCTCGGCGGCACGGGTCCAGGTCGAGAGGTCGTAGGGGTCCGGGGCGCGCCCGCGGCCGGTCACCACCCCGAGCTCCCGATGCTCCCGGCGCCGATGCCTCCGCTCCCGCCCTCGCGCGGGACGGCGCTGCCGCGGCTCACGTCGACCAGCCGGATCCCTCCGCTGAGGGAGGCCGGGATGTCGGAGTCGTTCGCCGTGGTGATGAGGACCTGTCCGGCGCCGGTGACGATCCGGCCCAGGCGCTCGCGGCGGTGGACGTCGAGCTCGCTGAACACGTCGTCGAGGATCAGGATCGGCTCGCCGTCGCCCAGGTCGCCCTCCTCGAGGCGGAGCAGGTCGTAGGAGCCCAGCCGCAGCGCGAGGGCCAGGGACCAGGACTCCCCATGGCTCGCGTAGCCCTTCGCCGGGAAGTCGTGCAGACGGATCTCGAGGTCGTCGCGATGCGGTCCCACGAGCGAGACCCCGCGCTCGACCTCCTCGTCGCGGCGGTCCTGCGCGAGACGGAGGATCCCGTCGTGGATCTCCTGCAGGCCGGGCAGCTCCCCGGGGCCGGCGCCGATCGCCTCGAGAGCAGCGGAGGTGTAGGCGATGTCCGCGGGCGAGGTGACCTGGCCCCGGTCCTGCGGAGGCAGGTCGAGGGCGGTGTCGGCCCCTTCCTCCGTGGCCACCCGCAGGTAGGAGTAGCCCATGTGCGGGCGCAGCCGGTTCACCAGGTGCAGGCGCGCCCGGGTCAGCTCTGCGCCGAGACGGGCGAGCTGCGCGGTGAACACCTCGAGGGTGGTCTCCGCGGCGTCTGCGGGATCGAGCCCGCCGACGGGCCGTCCCGCGCCGCCGCGCCGCATCTGGCGCATCTGCTTGAGCAGGCCGGAGCGCTGCTTGAGGACCCGGTCGTAGTCGGCCTTCACGCCGGCGAAGCGGGGGGCGATCTCGAACAGCAGCTCGTCCAGGAATCGTCTCCGCCCGTCCGGGTCGGCCTTGACCAGGCCCAGGTCCTCGGGCGCGAACAGGACCGCGCGCACCTCGCCCAGGAGGTCCCGCAGGCGCGGCAGGTTCTGTCCCTGTCGCCGGGCCCGGTTGGCCCGGCCCGGGGTGATCTGCAGGTCGATCTGCAGCTCGCGTCCGGCGCGGAGGAAGCTCGCGCGGACGATCGCGGTCTGGCTGCCCCGATGCACGAGCGCGGCGTCATGGGGGACGCGGTGGCTCGACAGGGTCGCGAGGTACCAGAGGGATTCGACGATGTTCGTCTTGCCCTGTCCGTTGGGGCCGACGAACACGGTGATCCCCGGCTCGAAGGCGAGCTCGAGTCGCGGGTAGGAGCGGAAGTCGGTGAGCTCGAGGGCGGTCAGCTGCACGCAGGACCTCGCCCGGCTCAGATCCGCATGGGCATGATCAGGTACTTGTACGAGCTCTCCGGGGATCCCTCGAGGGACTCCTGGCCGCTCATGACGGAGGGCTTGATCGAGTCGGTGAAGGTCAGGCGCGCGAAATCGGAGCCCAGCGCGCCGAGCCCGTCGAGCAGGAATCCGGAGTTGAAGCCGACCACGAGCTCCTCGCCGTGGAGATCGGCCTCGAGGACCTCGGAGGCCTGGGCGTCGTCCCCGGCGCCGGCCTCGAGGGCGACCTGGCCGTCGCTGAAGGACAGCCGCACCGGGGTGTTCCGCTCCGCCACGAGGGAGACGCGCTTGACGGCATCGATCAGCGGCGCGGTGGCGACCACGGCGGCGATCGGGGAGGAGTCCGGGAACAGGCGCCGCACCGGCGGGTAGTCGCCGTCCACGAGCGTCGAGGTGGTGCGACGGCCCGCGGACTCGAAGCCGATCAGATGCGCCCCGGCCTCCTCGGACAGGGCGATGTCCACGCTCGAGCCGGTCGAGAGGGACCGGGCGACCTCGTGCAGGGTGCGGGCGCGGACCAGGGCCGTCAGCTCGATCCCCGGGTTGGTGGGCTGCCAGGTCAGCTCCCGCAGCGCGAGCCGGTAGCGGTCCGTGGACATGAGGGTCATCTTCTCGCCGGAGATCTCGACGCGGACGCCGGTCAGCAGCGGGAGGGTGTCGTCCTTCGAGGCGGCGACCGTGACCTGGGAGATCGCCTCGGAGAAGACGTCCGCCGCGACGGTCCCGGCGACCGGCGGCATGGCCGGCAGCTGCGGGTACTCCTCGACGGGCAGGGTCGCGAGCGCGAAGTGCGCGCTGCCGCAGCGGACCTGCAGCTTCGTGCCCTCGAGGGCGATCGACACGTCCTTGTTCGGCAGCGCTCGGACGATGTCGGAGAGCATCCGGCCCTGCACGAGCACCTCGCCCGGGGCCTCGACCTCCGCGGCGATCGTGATCTGGGCGCTGACCTCGTAGTCGAACGTCGAGAACTGCAGCTCGCCCGCGGGATCGGCGATGATCCGCACTCCCTGCAGGATCGGCATCGCCGGACGGACCGGGAGGGTGCGGGTGGCCCAGGAGACGGCATCCCCGAGGACACCGCGATCGAGGTGGAACTTCACCGTGGCCACTCCTTCGCAGTGGTTGAGCATCACATCGGGCCCTAGCGTATCCGCAACTTTCCGAGGCCCGCGACGCGCCGGGCGTGTCGAGCCCGTCCCCGGCAGCTCCTCCGGTCGTCCTCGGCCCCTCCCGCGGTCCCGGGGACCGCCGCCGCGCTGCAGATCGCGCCCCGCCTCCTCCACAACCGACGCGCAATCACCAGAGAAACACTCTTCTTCACGGCTGTGCATTCCGGGGACAACCTGCATCCGTGCAGGTCACATACGACAACCGGTCCGTGGACCCGTCGTGGAACGGATCAGAGGGCCTGTGGGCGCTCTGTGCATATCCTCCTCCGCCGCGTGAGAACCGCTCGAAGCGTTGTGCACATCGACTCCTGCGGGGACGCCCTCCGGTCCACAGTGTCCACAGAGTTGTCCACAATTGGGGATCACCTGCGATGTCGTATCCCCAGGGCCTCGGATGTGATCCGCGACCGATCCGGGCCGACCGACGTCAGCGACCCTGGTCGGCGCTCGAGTTCTTGATCCGCGCGGTCAGCTCGGTGACCTGGTTGAAGATCGCACGACGCTCCTTCATGAGCTCCGCGATCTTCTTGTTCGCATGCATGACGGTGGTGTGGTCGCGTCCGCCGAACTCCTTGCCGATCCGCATGAGCGGCATGTCCGTGAGCTCGCGGCACAGATACATGGCGATCTGCCGAGCCGTCACCAGCACCCGGGTGCGGGCGCCGCCGGTGACCTGCTCGACGGTCAGGCCGAAGTAGGCGGCCGTCTGCGCGATGATCGTCGCCGCGGTGATCTCCGCCCCCGAGTCATGGGTGAGGAGATCCTTGAGGACGCTCTCGGCGAGCGAGACGTCCATCGGCTGCCGGGACAGCGAGTGCAGGGCCTGGACCCGGATCAGCGCTCCCTCGAGCTCGCGGATGTTCGTCGAGATCCGGGAGGCGATGTACTCCAGGACGTCGCGCGGCACCTCCTGCGTGCCCTCCATCTCGACCTTCTTGCGGAGGATCGCGATGCGGGTCTCCAGATCCGGCGGCTGGACGTCCGTCATCAGCCCCATCTCGAAGCGGGAGCGCATCCGGTCCTCGAAGCCGCCCAGCTGCTTGGGCGGCAGATCGGAGGTGATGACGATCTGCTTGTTCTCGTTGTGCAGCGTGTTGAAGGTATGGAAGAAGGCTTCCATGGTCTCCGGCGCCCGCTGCAGGAACTGGATGTCGTCGATCAGCAGGATGTCGATGTCCCGGTAGCGGCGGTGGAACTCCTGCGCCTTGCCGAACTGGCCGGACTGGACCGAGTTGATGAAGTCGTTGGTGAACTCCTCGGAGTTGACGTAGCGGACCTCGATGCCGGAGTAGAGGGACTGGGCGTAATGGCCCACCGCATGCAGCAGGTGCGTCTTGCCGAGCCCGGAGCCGCCGTAGATGAACAGCGGGTTGTAGGCCTTCGCCGGAGCCTCGGCGACAGCGGAGGCCGCGGCCTGCGCGAAGCGGTTGGAGGCGCCGATGACGAAGGTCTCGAAGGTGTACTTCGCGTTCAGCTTCGAATCAGAGCCGAGCGTCGTCTCGCCTCCTTCCGCCGCGCGGGGCGCCGGCGAGGGGGAGGGCATAGGGGTGAGGCGCTCGTCCGCGCGGGGCTCGAAGTGCCGGCGGTCGATGTAGGCCGGCTCCTCGGGGCGCTCGGGATCCGCCTCCGCGTACTGCTCGGCGAGGTCCTGCGTGCTCAGGCGGCGTCCGGGGGTCTCCCGCAGCTCGGGACGCCGGGCGGGCTCGCCGTCCACAGTGTCCACAGCCTTGTCCACAGGGCTCTCCCGGCGGGGGGCGGGGCTCGGGGAGGTGGTCCGCGGGCGGTCCTCGTCCTCGGCCCCGGCCATCAGCAGGGACTCGTCGATCGTGATCGCGAAGCGCGTGTCCTGCCCCACGGCCTGCGTGAGCGCATAGCGCAGCGCGGTCGCGTAGCGCTGCTCGAAGACGTCCTTCGCCCAGGTCGAGGGCACGGCGAGCAGCGCGGTGTCCGCGACGACGGCCATGAGCCGCGACAGCGTCAGGAACGCCATCGCCCGCTCGTTGACCTCGTTCTCGCGGCGCAGGATGCGCAGGGTCTCGTCCCAGGTCGCGGCGAGATCGAGGGGGGCGTCGGCCATGGTGCACTCCGATGGAAGCGGGCGGTTGTCCACCTAGTTTTCCACATGGGCCCCGATGCTGGGGACGCCGAGGGCCTGCCGCGCGGCAGGTGAGAATCCCGCCACAGTCGGCGCCCCCGCCGCCGTCGTGATTGACCCCGCTGAGGTGCGCTCCTAGACTCGGGCAGTCAGTCCTGTGCGTCGACCGCGTCCCTGCGGTGGTCGGCATGCGGTAGCCGCCCCGTCCCATGACGGGTGCGCCCCGGCCGTTCCCGCTCGCACAGGCGACCACCAGCCACCGTGGGGGCACGCCCGTGCCCACGACCGAGGAGATCCGATGTCCAAGCGCACGTTCCAGCCGAACAACCGCCGCCGCGCCAAGAAGCACGGCTTCCGCGCCCGCATGCGCACCCGCGCCGGCCGCGCCATCATCAACGCCCGCCGCTCCAAGGGCCGCGCCGAGCTCTCGGCCTGAGCCTCGGCGAGCCCGGACGGGTGCGGCCCATGACCTGGGCTCGGCACCGGCTCCGCACCGGCGACGACTTCCGCCGGGTGACCCGCACGGGCACCCGCAGCGCACGATCCCACGTGGTGGTGCATCTGGCCCTCTCCCCGGAGAGGGGACCCGAGCCCCGCGTGGGATTCGTCGTGTCCAAGAAGACCGGCAATGCCGTGGTCCGCAACCGGGTCGCACGGCGCCTGCGGGAGATCTTCCGCGCGCGTCTCGCGCGGCTGCCGGACGGGGCCGACGTGGTCATGCGGGCGCTTCCGGGGATCGACCAGGTGCCCTTCGCGCAGCTCGAGGGGGAGGTCGGCTCCGCCCTGGACTCCGCCGCCGCCAAGCTCGCGCGACGCCGGGAGGCACGGCGCGAGCGGCCGGAGCGGGAGGACCGATGACGACCCTCCCTCCGCCCTCCGCGGCACGCCGCCTCCTGCGCCTGCCCCGCACCCTGCTGCTGCTCCCGGTGCGCGCCTACCAGGTCGGCGTCTCGCCGTACACCCCTCCGGCCTGCCGCTACTACCCGGTGTGCTCCCAGTACGCCGTGGACGCCCTGCACGTGCACGGCGCGCTCAAGGGCACGCTCCTCGCGGCGGCGAGGATCCTCCGCTGCAACCCCCTCAGCCGCGGCGGCACCGATCCGGTGCCGGCGCCCGGCATGTGGAGGAATCCACGCCGATGGCGGGCACCCAGGGCCTAGGCCCTACCCTTGACCCAGACCCCGACCCTCAGCTGTCACATCGCATGGACGTCATGCGCGTACCGGCAGCAGGAAGACCAGGCCGATGAACATCCTCTACCCCATCGAGTGGGCCGTCGCATGGATCATGGTGCGCTTCCATGACCTGCTCTCGTTCTTCATGGATCCCCATTCGGGATGGACGTGGCTGCTCTCGATCGTCGGTCTGACCGCGGTCGTCCGCACGCTCATCATCCCGCTGTTCGTCAAGCAGATCCGCTCCTCGCGGGCCATGCAGACCGTCTCCCCGCAGCTGCAGGCCGTGCAGAAGAAGTACAAGGGCAAGACGGATCAGGAGTCCCGGCAGAAGATGGCCGAGGAGACGATGGCCATCTACAAGGAGGCCGGGGCGAGCCCCCTGTCCTCCTGCCTGCCGATCCTGCTGCAGATGCCGATCTTCTTCGCCCTGTTCCGGGTGCTGTTCTACAAGCTGCCCGAGGCGGCCGACCAGAACGTCGCCTTCGGCCCGCTCACCGCCGAGCTCGCCGACAGCGCGCACGATGCGATCCTCATCGGCACCACCACCATCTCCCACAGCTTCCTGGGCGGGGACATCTCCGCGAAGATCGTCGCCGGCATCATCATCGCCCTGATGTGCTTCATCACCTTCATCACCCAGAAGGAGCTGACGATGCGCAACATGCCGCCGGCGGCCCTCGAGGGGCCGATGGCGAGCACCCAGAAGATGATGATGTACATGCTCCCGTTCATCTACGTGATCACGGGTCCGGGCATGCCGATCGGCGTGCTCATGTACTGGTTCACCACGAGCGTCTGGACCCTCGTGCAGCAGTGGATCGTGATCCGCTCGACTCCGACCCCGGGCTCCGCGGCGGAGACGGCGAGGCACGAGCGCATCAACGCCAAGCGCGCGAGGAAGGGTCTCGAGCCCCTCGACTTCACGCCCAAGAAGCAGGTCGTGAAGGAGCCCGAGGAGGACGCCCCGATCCGCGTCCAGCCCACCGGGAAGAAGCGTTCCGGAGGGAAGAAGCTCTCCGACGAGGAGCGCCTGGCGCTGGCCCGCGAAGCCCGGGCCAAGGCCGCGGAGGAGCGGCGCGCCAAGGCCGAGGATGCCCGCAGGAACTCCGACTCCGAGTTCCTCTCCGGCGACTCGAACGCCCTCGGCAAGAACAGGAAGAACACGAAGAAGCGCGGCAAGTAGCCGCCGCCGATCCCTGGGCGCACCGATGCTCCCGGGGATCGATCCCCGGTCGTCGACCTTCTCCCGACGCTCACCCCGAGCACTCCCCTTGGAGGACCCTCTCATGAACGACACCACCGCACCCGCCGCCGCTGCCGAGGAGACCGCTCCCCCGGAGCCCTTCGCCGACCAGGATGCCCCTGCCCCCGAGGCGCCCCAGGCCGCGTCCGGCGCCGAGAACGAGGACGAGGCGCAGGAGAGCCGACCGGCGGAGTCCCCCGCGGAGCGCCTCACGCGCCTCGAGGAGGAGGGCGACATCGCCGCCGACTACCTCGAGGAGCTGCTGGACATCGCCGACCTCGACGGCGACATCGACATCGACGTCGACGGGGACCGCGCCTCCGTCGAGATCCGCGGCGCCGATCAGCTCGCGAAGCTCAACAAGCCCTCGGGCGAGCTGATGGACGCCCTGCAGGAGCTCGCCCGCCTCGCGGTGCAGACCCGCACCGGGGAGCGCTCGCGGCTCATGCTCGACATCGGCGGCTTCCGCGCGCAGCACCGCACCGACCTCGAGTCCCTCGCGGCGGCGGCGATCGCGGAGGCGAAGGACGGCGGCCAGGCCGTCCCGATGCGCCCGATGAACCCCTTCGAGCGCAAGGTCGTCCATGACGTCGTCAAGCGCGAGGGCCTGCGCTCGGAGTCCGAGGGCGACGGCAAGGGCCGCCACGTCGTCATCTACCCGGCGTCCTGAGCGGGATCGCCGAGACGATGCCCGGACAGCTTCCCGATCCCCTGCGCCCCCTCGCCGAGCGCCTCTTCGCAGGCCGTCTGCCGCTCGCCGAGAGGTACACCGCCCTGCTCGCCGAGGCCGGTCCGGAGCGCGGCCTCATCGGCCCGCGGGAGGTCGACCGCCTGTGGGAGCGCCACGTGCTGGGCTGCGCGCTGCTCGTGGAGGCCATCGGCCCGCAGGCGCGCACCCTCGCGGACGTCGGCTCGGGGGCCGGCCTGCCGGGCGTGGTGGTCGCGATCGCCAGGCCCGATCTGCAGGTCACCCTCATCGAGACGATGCAGCGGCGCGTCACCTGGCTCGAGGAGGTCGACGCGGAGCTGGGGCTCGGCATGGAGATCATCCGCGCCCGGGCCGAGGAGCTCCACGGGACGCGCACCTTCGACGTGGTCACGGCCCGCGCGGTCGCAGCCCTCGACAAGCTCGCCCGCTGGACCCTGCCGCTGGTCGCCGAGGGCGGGGAGCTGGCCGTCCTGAAGGGCTCGAAGGCCGCCGAGGAGATCGAGCAGGCCCGGAGCACGCTGCGGAAGCTGGGCGGCGGCGAGCCCCGGATCGAGATCCATGGAGGACCCGAGGTGGAGGTTCCCACTACAGTGGTCAGGGTGCAGCGCCGTGCCGCTGGTTCGAGGAAGGGAGATGTCCGTGGCTGAAGTCCGCGACCGTTCCTCCGGCGGAGGAGATTCCATGGAGGACACCCCCCTCATGCGGCAGCTCACACGGGACCATGCCCGTCGTCAGGAGCTGGAGGGACTTGTGTTCTCGATCCCGGAGCAGACCCGCATCATCACCGTCGCCAACCAGAAGGGCGGGGTGGGCAAGACCTCCACGACCGTCAACCTCGCGGCGGCGCTCGCGCTGGGCGGGCTGCAGGTGCTCGTGGTCGACGCTGATCCGCAGGGCAACGCCTCGACGGCGCTCAGCATCGAGCACCACAGCGAGGTCGCGAGCATGTACGACGTGCTCGTCGACTCGGTGCCCCTCATCGAGGTGGTCCAGGACGTGCCGGACTTCGAGACCCTCCAGTGCGCTCCCGCGACGATCGAGCTCTCCGGCGCGGAGATCGAGCTGGTCTCGATGGTCGCCCGCGAGAACCGCCTGCGCAACGCGCTGCGCGAGTACCAGGAGGCGCGCGAGGAGGCCGGCCAGCCGCGACTGGACTACATCCTCGTGGACTGCCCGCCCTCGCTCGGTCTGCTGACCGTCAACGCCCTGGTGGGCGCGCGGGAGGTGCTGATCCCCATCCAGGCGGAGTACTACGCCCTCGAGGGGCTGTCGATGCTGCTGCGCAACATCGATCTGCTGCGCCAGCACCTGAACCCCGACCTGGTCGTCTCCTCGATCCTGCTGACGATGTACGACGCGCGTACGCGGCTCGCGGCCCAGGTCGCCCAGGACGTGCGCGACCACTTCCCGGATCAGACCCTCGAGACCACGATCCCGCGCTCGGTGCGCATCTCCGAGGCGCCGAGCTACGGGCAGACGGTCGTGGCGTACGATCCGCACAGCACCGGTGCCCTGGCCTATCGGGCGGCGGCGAAGGAGCTGACGACGAGGCCCGCACCGTGATCTCCTCCCGGGCGCAGGGCGTCCGCCGCCGGGGAGACGCACATCTGACACACGAAGGACGAGCATGACGCAGAGACGAGGTCTGGGGCGCGGACTGGGCGCGCTGATCCCCGGAGCGGGCGCGCCCTCGCCGCAGGCATCCCAGCAGGATCCCGAGCTGCGCACCCGTCGCACCGCCGCACCGGCCGAGGACGAGCCCGGTGCCGAGAGCGGCCCCCGTCCGGTGGACATGTTCTTCTCCGGTGATCCGCTGCCCGCGGCCTCCGAGCCGCGACCGCGGCGGCGGGCCGGCGGCAGCACCGACCTCGCCGGGGCGATGGCCCGCGCCGCCGCGGAGCGTCGCTCCACGTCCCGCGGCTCCTCGCGGAGGAAGACCACGAGCGGGGCGACGCCGGCAACCCCGACGTCGCCGGCCTCCGCAGCCGATGCCTCGCATTCCGATCCCTCGAGCACGGGAGCGGAGCGCGCAGCGACGGATGCCGCCAGCCCCGAGGAGACCGCGACCGCTCCGACGCCCGCCACCCCGAAGGCGTCCGCTGCAGCGAAGACGGCGAAGAGCCGCACCGCGTCCTCCAGCCGATCCTCGACGAAGACGCCCCGGTCCGGCGGGGCGAAGGCCGGGACGGGGACGGCCAGGACGACGAAGACCAGGACGACGAAGAGCAGGACGGCCGGGACCGGCAGAGCCCCGGCGAAGGCGGCCGCGTCCGGCGAGACCACGAGCAGCAGCTCGACATCGGCCCCTGCGGCGCGGGCGACCCCGGTGGAGGAGCCGGCCTCGCGAGCCGCCGCGACGGCATCGGCGAACCGCTCCTCGACGACCGCCTCCGAGGCGGCGGACTCCCCGGCGTCCGGCCGCACGGGTGCCGCCTCGGCACGCGAGGCCCTCGCGCCGCGTGCCGATGCCGCTCCCGCAGCGGCACCCCGCGAGGACAGCCCCGTCGTCGACGTCGACCCCGCCGAGCTGGTGCCCGCGCGGCCCGATGCCGCGGCAGAGGCTTCCCCCGCCCCCGCCCCCTCGGCAGAGGCCTCGGCCTCCGCTCCCTCGGAGGAGGATCCCTCCACCCCTGCTCCCTCGGCGGGATCCGCCGTGGAGGACACCGCCCTGGACGCGCCTGCGACGCCTGCGAGCCCTGCGGAGCCGGTCGAGGAGACGCCGACCCCCGCGGATGAGCAGGTCGCCGCAGCGGTGGAGTCGCCCGAGGCCGATCCGCCCTCGCCGATCCCGGCAGAGCCCGCTGTGGCAGATGCTGGGGAGCCGGAGGAGGCCGCGGCCTCCGAGGAACGAGACCTCGTCAAGGTCCCCGGCGCCGAGTTCGCGGAGATCCCGATCCAGGAGATCCGGGAGAACCCGCGCAATCCGCGCACCATGTTCGACGACGACCAGCTGGACGAGCTGGCCTTCTCCCTCCGCGAGGTCGGTGTCCTCCAGCCCGTGGTGGTCCGGTCGATCCCGGTCACGGACGACGGAGAGTCCTTCGAGCTCGTCATGGGCGAGCGTCGCTGGCGCGCCGCCCAGCGCGCGGGTCTCACCTCGATCCCCGCCATCATCCGGGAGACGAGCGATGACGACCTCCTGCGCGATGCTCTGCTCGAGAACCTCCACCGCTCGCAGCTGAACCCCCTCGAAGAGGCGGCAGCCTACCAGCAGCTGCTCGAGGACTTCGGCTGCACGCAGGACGAGCTGTCCTCTCGCATCGGCCGCTCGCGCCCGCAGATCTCCAACACGCTGCGTCTCATGCGGCTGCCCGCTCTCGTGCAGCGGCGTCTCGCGAGCGGCGCTCTGAGCGCCGGGCACGCGCGCGCACTGCTCGCCCTCGAGGATCCGAGACTCATGGAGGAGCTCGCCGGCCGCGTCGTCGCCGAAGGCCTCTCCGTGCGTGCGGTCGAGCGCCTCGTCGCCGGGGGCGCCGCCCCCACGGGGGCGAAGTCCACGCCCCGTCGCACGACGTACAACCCGCGGGTCGTCGACATCACGAGCCGGCTCTCCAACCAGCTCGAGGCTCCTGTGCGGATCGATGTCGGCAAGCGCAAGGGCAAGATCACCCTCGAGTTCACCAACCTCGACGACCTCGAGCGTCTGGTCGAGCGGCTCGGGATCGAGCAGGACGCCCTCGCGTCCGAGGACTGACCGACCTCATCCGTCCGGCGGCCCCCGCGGTCCCGGTATCACGGACACCGGCAGCGCCCCGCTCTCCCAGGAGAGCGGGGCGCTCTCGTCGGTCCCGCTCTCGCCCCGGGCCCCCGCGAATCCCGTGGAGGCCCTCACAGGCACCGCGAGTGGGGCGCCGACGTTCCAGCCTCGACGCCGATCGTCCAGCTCCGTCCGCGGGCGCTGAACGGGCCATGGACGCGGCCGCGATGCACGAAGGAGCGGGAGACGGGACACAAGCCCGATAGCCGCTTCGCCGTCTCAGGACGCGCGCGGTGCCCGGGCAGGTCTGAGGTCATGTGCACGGCGGTCATGTGCACGGCGCGCCGTGCCTCTGATGCAGATCCTCTCGCGCGCCGAACTCGCGGACCGTCCGGGCCCGGCCTCGTCGAATCCCACCGGGCAGGGAGCGACAAGGCCGGCCGTCCTACGGTCCGTGGACCGGGCGACTCGGAGTCCCGGGAGACAGCTCCGAGGAGAAGGGGAAGATCGGGGCAGGACCGCGGGAGCCACCGGTCGGAGCCGGTGCGGTCAGCACGGTGTCATCCAACGGTGGTGCATGTTATCAATGTTTGCATCCCGAGTGTCGGCGCATCGACCTCGTCGCGCACCGCTGTGGACGCACGGGGAATGGATCGGGGTTCGATTGCTGGTGCTGTCCACAGTGTTGACAGATCTGTGGACAGTTCTTCGACGCTCCTCGGCGAATCATCCTTCCCTGGTGTTCTCGCTGGTCATGGGCACGGCAGCGGTGTGTGCGAGACGGGTGCGTGGGTCCGCTCCGAGTGCGATCACTGCTGGGACGACGGGCGCGACGACCGCGGGAGCCGATTCTGACTCGCTGGCATCAGGGGCCGAGGAGGTCCTGGACCTCCCCGAACCGGGATGACTCGACCCGAGACAAGGTGGCACTGCACCGCGGAACCAGTCACCTCCGATGGGAGATCGAGCGGCTGTTCCACGTGGAACCCAGGAGTATCGTCCCGCCTCTGCCTCGCGATGATCGCCAGCGTGGCGCATGGTTCTCAGATGCTGCCCCATCCCGGGACGCGCCAGCGATGCACCTGCGATCGATCCTCCCACCAGGCATGACGCGGTCTTGCCGGCGGTGCCGCCGTTTCCCGTGAAACAGAGGCGAGCGCTTCAGATGTCCGGGTACGGCTCCGATCGGGGTGGGGGGTCAGAAGGATCCGCAGATCGGGCGCAGGTACCCTACCTCTGCATCTGCGGCGCGCTGCGCGTATGAAGGACGCGGCTGGGATGATGACGTGGCGGCGATCTCTTGCGCGCCTCGCGTTTCACGGGAAACAGACCCTGGGCGGAGTCATGGGAAGAGTATCAGCGCGGAGCCCCGGACTCTCCTCGACACCGCTGCATCGCGCAGGAGCATGGGCCGATGATGAGACATCAATGCGTCTGCACCAGTCGGCCGGCCAGCGACGTCAGCAGCACGTTCGCAGACCATCTTTGCCATGACGGCCGACGTTTCACGGGAAACGAGCGGAGCCGGCTGTGCACGCTGCCCATGACATCATCGCGCGCGCGATGAGATCCGCGTTGAGTGCTCCCTGGGCGCGAGGCACTTCGTAGCCAATGCGCGTCGGAGTCAGCCCTCTGTGGGAATCGGTGTCCTGTCAGACTCATCGCCGGACTGGCGGGACCGGGGAGGTTACACGTGAAACACGACGGTCGATGATGTGCGCGAGACGAGTCTCGATGGCGGCACACCGCAGGGAGAGACGAAGCGTGAGCCACACGCACGGACGGCTCGGAAGATATCTAGGGAACCTCGGTCGCCCAGTGACGGTTGCACGTGAAACACGGATCTGAGGATCAATAGTCGGCGTGATGACTCGTGGCCCGAAGCTGCACGCTCGCGCGGCCGGTGGTGCCGCAAGAAGTGTTCCAGAGCCGATCGTGCAGGCCTCGCGCTCCCCGCGCAGGCACCGCGCCACCGGAAGGTGGCGCTTCCCCGCGTTCCACGTGGAACACGATGATGTCGCCGGGAGGAGGCCTGACAGCAGGCGATATGTATGCCCGTACTCCTCCGAGGCATCTTGGAGATGAGGGAGCGCGCCGACGATGGGACATGGGGACACTTTCCTGCGGTGCGATGTTTCCCGTGGAACGAGGGTACGTGCGAGGCACGGCACGAGCCGTCGTCGTGTGGCCGTTTTCCGCTTCTGCGACCCGTCGAGCCGCGGACGTGGCGTCAGAGGCCAACCAGTAGCGTGCTTCCCGTGAAACACGGATCTCAGCACGCGCGGCGCGCTGCAGGTGGGATCGCGGCGCGCCGAAGTCGTCGCTGAGCGTCATGCCGACCGTGGTTTCTCGTGAAACATCGCTCCCGGAGGAGGGCGATGCGACGCGGCAGTTCGGGTACCGTCCCCACGCCAGCACCACGGCCGCTTGTCCACGTCATCGGACCAGGCGGGGATGCTTCAACCAGGAATCGCGTCGAGCAACGGGGCAGGTCGGGCTCTTGACGATGAACGTGGTGAGCATACTTCTCGTTCCACGTGGAACCGCGCACCGCGTAGCCCGGAGAACGGCATGGCTGAGGTCCGCCGAGGTCTGCGTCCCCGGCCCTGATATTCGCCGTGGGCCGCGCCATTCACAAGGATGGCGTGCCACAGAGTATCAGCCCATCAGTCCGTGGACTCCTGCGATATCTCCGTGAGAGCCAGGCGCATCGGGCGCCCCGAAGCTCTGTGTACGCTGCCGATGGTCGCCCATGGGTGCTGCGTGCGATGCGTCGACGTTTCACGTGAAGCTGGATGCGCTTCGTCGACGCGCGGTGTCCGGAAGCTCGTCCGAGAACCGGGCGAAGACCGTACGGGAGCTCCCTGATACGCGCCGAGCACGGGGCCTGCGCGGATACGGTGCAGCTCCGGTTCGGGAGATGGCGGGACCGGAGGTCGGAGGACCGTCTGGAGGCACGAGGAACAGTCAGAGAGCCGTTCTCCGCGGAGCTGTGCTGGCTCGCGCGCGGCGTGTTTCCCGTGGAACGGCGGGGAGTGAACGGCGAGACCGGACGCATGCCGACGAGAGATCCCATGGTTCTCCTGGGGCGAAGGGGGTCCCGACGAGGTGTCCGTGCTCGAGGAGCGGCTGCCGCGATGACCGGGCTCCCCGCGCCCGTGGCGAAGCGGTTCCCCGTGAAGCCGGCAGATCTGACGTACTGCCCGGCCGAAAGATCGGGTCACGACGTCGGTCAGGGCGGGTCCTGGCCTCGGCATGCTTCGATCGGGCGCACCATGAGGAGGCGGGGAGGTGGAGCCGCGTCCCGCGGGCGTCGCGACGCCGCGAGGTCACCACGTGAAACCGTGAGCGGCCCCCACGAGCTCCACGAGCGTGGGGCGGATCCGGCCCACGTCGACGGCTGTGCACTGCTGTGCGCAACGTTGTGGATATCGTCCACCGGAAGCAGCAGGCGATGTGGACATCTGCAGGTTGCCTTGCCGGCCGCTCACGGGAAGCATCCCGCAAGAAGCACGATCGACGGTGCATCACTGCAGGTCAGGGGCATGTTGTGGGTGGACGTGCTGGTCAGAGAGATATCCCCATCATCCACAGATCGTTGTGGATAACCCTGGGGATGGAGGCGGCGACCCTTGTGGACAACGGTGTGGATGTCTGAGGATCCTCGCCGTGACCGGGGCCGATGCACCGTTGCCCCGCCGACTTGACAGAGTCGGACCGCACACCCGGGAAGGCGGCACCCGAGGACTGGACGCGCGACCTGGCCCCGGTTCGCATCCTCGTCCGCACTCCCCTCGGCGGGACCGGACGGTCGACACGTCGGCAGCTCCGATGGCGGCAGATGCGGATCGCGTCGCATTGCGCGGGGCCGTCGGGACCCCTGCAGAGATCCGATGACAGGCGCCGTCGAGGAAGTCAGTGCTCGCCGCTGACTCTTGGACGGGCAGAGGCAGCGCAGAATGCAGCGCCCATCGGCGCGGGAGGCCGAGCGCCGCTCTCAGCGGGCCGTGCCCGGTGCGTGTCCGGGGAGGAAGGGCGCGCTCGCGTACACCCCGGTCGCGATCTCGTGCTTGGGCGCGGCCCCGCTCACGCGCACGGTCTCGACCCACCGCCCGGGCCTCTCAGACCCGGACCGATCCTCGAGCAGGAGGGCGGAGGGCAGGTCCTCGGCATCGGGATCGGCCGGCAGCAGGCGTGCGGTGTCCACGGCGTCCAGGACTGCGGGCGGCGGAGCGGCGCTTGGCGCTGCGGCGCTCCTCGCCTCGTCCGCACAGGAGGCGCCCGACGGTGTGGCCGCAGCATCGCCTGCCGGGTCCGGAGCTTCCGCCTTCTCGAAGCAGAGCCAGGTCGGCAGGACCTCGAGGTGCCAGGCGGTCAGCTCCTCGTCGGAGGGCGCCGGGAGCTGCCAGGACGAGACGGGCCTCCCCTCGCGCCGCGCGCGTCGGTCCAGCTCGCGCAGGACGGTCACCCCCGGTCGGGACGGCGTGGCCCAGGGAGCCCAGACGAGGACCACGATCCGCTCCCTCGCCCCCGCCGCCGCGTCCAGCGCGCTGTCGGCCTCAGAGGCGGCCCCGCTCCCGGCGTCGTCTCCGGCGGCCCCTGGACGGCCTCCGTCACCCCCGGTCGAGCCGGACGCAGGCTCGGGAGCCGGACGGCGGTCGCCGCGCGACGAGGGCCCCTCCTGTGCCCCCTCTCGCGGACGCAGGGAGACGGCAGGGGCCCCGAGGACCGCAGCGGTCCCCGGGGCCCTCCTGATCCGCTCAGAGCGCGGCGTCACCGGCGGCCACCGGCACGCGCTGACGCTGCGTGTCATCGGTCGCGAGCGCGGCCTGATCGGCGAGCCAGCGCTCCGCATCCAGAGCGGCCTGGCAGCCGGAGCCGGCCGCGGTGATCGCCTGCCGGTAGGTGTGGTCGACGACGTCGCCGGCGGCGAACACGCCCTCGACGCTCGTGCGGGTGCTGCGGCCCTGGACGAGGACGTAGCCCTGGTCGTCGAGCTCGAGCTTGCCGCGGAACAGATCCGAGCGCGGCACGTGCCCGATCGCCTCGAACACCGCGGAGGTCGGCAGGGTGCGCTCCTCGCCGGTCACCGTGTCGCGCAGCGTCACCGACTCGACCTTCTCCTCGCCGTCGATGCGCACGACCTCGGCGTTCCAGGCGAAGCCGAGCTTCGCATCCGCCTCCGCGCGGCGCGCCATGATCTTCGAGGCGCGCAGCTCGTCGCGACGGTGCACGAGGGTGACCTTCGTGCCGTAGCGGGTCAGGAAGGTGGCCTCCTCGACGGCGCTGTCGCCGCCGCCGACGACCACGATCTCCTTGTCCTTGAAGAAGAAGCCGTCGCAGGTCGCGCACCAGCTGACGCCCTTGCCCGAGAGCCGCTTCTCCCCCTCGACCCCCAGCTCGCGGTACGCGGAGCCGGTCGCGATGATCAGCGACTTCGCGCGGTACACGGTGCCGTCCTCGAGGGTGACGGTCTTGACCGGCCCCTCCAGCTCGACGGAGACGGCGTCCTCGAACAGGATCTCCGCACCGAAGCGCTCGGCCTGCTCCTGCATGGTCGCCATCAGCTCCGGTCCCTGCACGCCCTCGGCGAAGCCCGGGAAGTTCTCGACATCGGTCGTGGTCATCAGCGCACCCCCCGCGTCGAGCTGGCCGGCGATCACGATCGGCTTCATCTCCGCGCGCGCCGCGTAGATCGCCGCCGTGTAGCCGGCGGGTCCAGAGCCGACGATCACGACCTCATGGACGGGAGAGTCGGACGCATCAGCGGCGACGGCCGCGGGATCGGGCAGGGGCTGCGGGGCGGCCGAGGGCGCACCGAGGATGTTCAGAGCCTGGATCGGCTGAGTCATGAGGGAAGACCTTCCTGAGGGCGAGAGGACGAGGGACGAGGGCGGATCACACGCTGCCGACCATGGTGGAGCCGGCCCACAGCCGGTTCGAGGGGCCGCTGTCCGGGGAGCCGAGGCCGCAGCTGGGAAGGACCACGATCGCGTCGACGACCCCGCCGTTGGCGCGCAGGCTCTCGCGATCCACCGGCCCGTGGATGATCAGCCAGGCCCGCGACCCGTCGGGTCCCCATGCGACCTCCTCCATGGTCAGGATCTTGTTCACGGTGATCGACTGCTCGTCGAGGCAGCGCTGGACATCGAAGCTCGCGGTCGAGGCGAGCACCGTCCCGGAGTCCAGGAGGCGCTGCACCTCGATGCCGAGCGTGCTCTCCGATATAACGGGCAGGCCCGCAGAATTCTTCCCGGGCCCGCCGGAGGCGTCGATCGAGCCGCTGCCGATGCTGTCGGTGCCGGTCGTGGACAGCTCCAGAGCCTTGGACAGCATCATCCCCATGCTCACCGACAGGACAAGGCCGACGACGATCAGGGGGACGGGCAGCCCCATCACCCGCGGCATCGGCCGCGGATCCCGCCGACGCGGCCCGGAGGACGTCACTGGACGCGCACCTCGGCGATCCGGGCGCGGAAGCCCTCCGGATCGGCGGGGAGCTCGGGGATCCACACGATCACCGAGGACACCTCCGTCAGGGGCTTCTCCGGCGCGAGCGTCACGTTGCCGTCGCCGGCGAAGGGCGCGCTCGCCAGGACCTCGCCCAGCTCGCCGTCCCCGGCATCGGCCCGCAGCTCGATGAGCCCGCCGCTGTTCTCCGCGGTGGTCACGACGAGCTTGTTGAGGGTGCCGGGCTCGGCGAAGCTCACGCGGATGCCGAGACCCTCCTTGAGGTTGCCGTACTGGGCGCTGTTGTAGCGCTGGGTGGACCACACCGAGGACGGGTCGCCGTCGGTGAGGCGGCTCTCGCGGTCCAGATGGTCCGGCTCGCGGTCCGTGCCGCGGGCGAACAGCTGGGCTCCGGAGATGGCGACGACGGGCTTCGCCTCCGGGGTGGTCTCCTCGGGGGTCGTCGGCTCCGCCGACGGCGATGGCTCCGCGCTCGCGGAGGTCGTCTCCGCGGGAGCGGGGCTCGCCGTGCCGCCGCGCAGCGTCGAGGTGATCGAGGTGACCGCGAAGACGAGCGCGACGATGACGCCGAGCACCGCGAGCACCAGCACCCACTGGGCGGTGCGGGAGCGCTGCTCCTTCGGGATCGCGGTCTGGGCATAGGAGACGGTCTCCTCGCGGTCCATCGCGACCCCGACCACGTCCCGCAGGAGGGAGCTGTGCTCGCCGACCGGTCGGACCTGGGTGGGCTCGGAGGAGCCGGCGAGTGAGCGGTCGCGGCCCTTGACGATGATCGGCCCGGACGGGGCGGGGATGTCGCCGGTGTCCGGCTCCGAGCCGGATGCCTCGGGGCCTGCGGCGGCGACCGGGGCGATGCGGGCAGTCGCGGGCTCCTCGGCGACCGGGGCCTCGGCCGGCTCGTCCGCCGCAGGCCCGTCCTGCGGCGCCGGCGCGGCCTCGTCCCCGTGCTCGGCCGCTCCGTGCCCGTTCGAGGCGGCGGCGATCGAGGCGATGCTCGCCCGGGCCTTCTCGTTCACGGCGAGCCGGTGCACGTCCGCGCCGCGTTCCTCGACGAGCTCCGCGACCGCGTCCTTCGCGCTGCTGCCCGAGGTCCCGCCGCTCTCGCCGCCGTTGCCGCCGCGGGAGCGCCCCCGCCTGCGGGAGGACCGCGAGGGCTGCTCGTCCTCGCCCTGCGCCGACCGCGCGGGCGTCGCATGGCCGTGCCCGTCGCCGCCGTCGATGTCGATGATCGCTCCGCGCCCGTTGCAGGCCTCGCAGGTGGTCGAGAAGGTCTCCACGAGCCCCTGGCTGACGCGCTTGCGGGTCATCTGCACGAGGCCCAGCGAGGTGACCTCCGCGACCTGATGCTTGGTGCGGTCGCGGCCCAGGCATTCCACGAGTCGGCGCAGCACCAGGTCGCGGTTGGCCTCGAGGACCATGTCGATGAAGTCGATGACGATGATGCCGCCGATGTCCCGCAGGCGCAGCTGGCGGACGATCTCCTCCGCCGCCTCGAGGTTGTTGCGGGTGACCGTCTCCTCGAGGGAGCCGCCCGAGCCGGTGAACTTGCCGGTGTTGACGTCGACGACGGTCATCGCCTCGGTGCGGTCGATCACGAGGGATCCGCCCGAGGGCAGGTACACCTTGCGGTCCATCGCCTTGAGCAGCTGCTCGTCGATCCGGTGCTTGGCGAACACGTCCTTGTCGCCCACGTGACGGGTCAGGCGCTCCAGCAGGTCCGGGGCGACGGAGGAGACGTAGTCGTGGACCTCCGCGTAGGCGCTCTCGCCCTGGACGATCAGCGAGGTGAAGTCCTCGTTGAACACGTCGCGCACGACCTTGATCGCGAGATCCGGCTCGGTCGACAGAGCGGAGGGGGCGTTCTTGGACTTCTGGGCCTTCTGGATCTTCGCCCACTGGGCGCGCAGGCGCTCGACGTCGCGGGTGAGCTCCTCCTCGCTCGCGCCCTCGGCCGCGGTGCGCACGATGACGCCGGCGTCCTCGGGGATGACCTGGCGCATGATCTTCTTCAGCCGCGAGCGCTCGGTGTCGGGCAGCTTGCGGGAGATGCCGGTCATGGAACCGCCGGGGACGAAGACGACGTAGCGGCCCGGCAGCGAGATCTGGCTGGTGAGGCGGGCGCCCTTGTGGCCGATGGGGTCCTTGGTCACCTGCACGAGGACCGGGTCCCCGCTCTTGAGGGCGAGCTCGATGCGGCGCGGCTGGCCCTCGAGGCCCGCGGCGTCCCAGTTGACCTCGCCGGCGTACAGGACCGCGTTGCGGCCCTTGCCGATGTCGACGAAGGCCGCCTCCATCGAGGGCAGCACGTTCTGGACCTTGCCCAGGTACACGTTGCCGACCATCGAGGTCTGCGACTTCTGCGCGACGTAGTGCTCGACCAGGACGTCGTCCTCGAGCACGGCGATCTGGGTGCGGCCGGGGCGCTCGCGCACCACCATGGACCGCTTGACGGACTCGCGCCGGGCGAGGAACTCCGCCTCGGAGATGACGTTGCGGCGACGGCCCTGGTCCCGGCCCTCGCGGCGACGCTGCTTCTTCGCCTCGAGCCGGGTCGAGCCGCGCACGGCCTTGACCTCGTCGCGGGCCTCGCGGACCTTGACCACCGTGTTCGGCGGATCATCCGGCGAGGAGGAGTCGTTCCCGGAGGAGCCGCCGGAACGGCGACGGCGACGGCGACGGCGCGAGCTCGAGGCCCCGCCCTGCTCCTCTCCGCCGTCCTCGGCGTCCGAGGAGCCGTCCTGCGCGGAGGACTCGGCATCGGAGGAGTCCTGCTCACCGGCGTCCTGCGCGGAGTCGTCCTCGCTGCGCTCGGCGGCGCGCTCGCCGCGGCGACGGGAACGGCGCGAGGAGGGAGCAGGCTGCTCCTCGGACTCGTCCCCGTCCTCGCCCGCGCTCTCCGCGCCGTCCTCGTCCTGGCGTCCGCGCCCGCGGCGACCCCGTCCCCCGCGACGGCGGCGGCGACGGCTCGCCGAGGAGTCATCGTCGTCCTCGGACGCATCCCGGGAGTCCTCGGAGGTGCCTGCGGAGGCCGGGGCGTCCCCGTCCTGCGCCTCGTCCTCGACGGAGGTCCGTGCGCCCTGGTCCGGGCCGACGGTCGTGCGCGGCGCCGCCGGGGCGGGGGCCTGGAAGAGGAGGGAGGCGAAGTCGATCTGCGCCTGGGCGCGCCGGTCCTCCTCGGCCCGAGGACGCGTGCCGCCGGCGGCACCGCGTGCGGTCGCCAGGGCCTCGAGGTCGGCGGCGATGCCGCCGCCGCTGCGCGGCGCGGCCGCGTCCTCGGTCGGCGCGGCGTCCTGCTCGGGGGCCTCTTCCTCGTCCTCCTCGACGTCGGCGGCGGGGCTCGGCGTCTGCGCGTCCGTCTCCGGGGCGGCGGGCGACGGCTCGGCCTCCCGGTCCTGCTCCGAGGCCTCGGCGGACTGCTCCGCCGTCCGGCTCTGCTCGGGCTCCTCGGAGACGGCGGGCTCGGCCGCCGGTGCGGGGGCGCCCGCCGGGGCTCCGGCGC
>NZ_JBHLSV010000016.1:0-86761 GCF_042434575.1 Brachybacterium hainanense | reverse complement strand
GCCCCTGCCGCAGGGACGACGAAGCGGGGCACCCGTCGACGGACGGATGCCCCGCTTCACCCTGCCCACTTGACAGGGAAACCCCACATATCAGTGCTAGCGCGATGACGTGTTTGAAGACCGCGGGCGTGCAGGCCTCGGTCAGCACGGCATCGGTGAGGTCGCTCCACTCCATGAGCCCAGGATGCGGCGGGGAAGGGACAGACGGGCACGAGCGCGTGTCGGGAGCGCACGAGACAGGGACCGGGGCGCGCCCGCGGGAGCGGCGATGCCCCCGCAGCCACCGCTGCGAGGGCCTCACCGTCATCACGCCGTCATCGACCCATGACCCCGCCCCAGCTCACCGGTCCTTGCTCGCCAGCCGGTCGTGGAACGTCGGGTCCTTCGGCGTCGCCGGGTCGTAGCCCTTCTCCCACGGCACGAGGGCGCTGATGAGCTGCCCGGCGATGGGGAAGGTGAAGGTCTCGTAGCCGTCGTTCGGCACGTCGCCCAGGAACAGATCCGTGCATTCGCGCTGCACGCTGCCGATCACGTGGACGTGCTCGGTCCACTCCTTCAGCACGGCGGCCATGGTCTCCATGCGCGGCTCGGTGCCGTCGTCGAGCAGGACGATGCAGGAGTCCTCGGTGATGGCGTTGTAGATGCCGTGGATGAACTCGTTGAACTCGTACGCGGTGACCGGGACGCGCAGGGTCTCCAGGGTCTTCAGGGCGACCTCGAGGGTGTCGCCGTACAGGGACGCGGGGCCCACGAAGCGCAGGTCGCGGGTGGCGGCGAACTCGGGCAGGTGCGCGCGCACCCACGCCTCGGCGGCGTCGCACACGCCGTCGAAGCGGGTAATCGCCGCTTCGAGCGCGGCCGAGGCTGCGACGGTGTCCTCCGCGGTGAGCGTGCCGTTGCTTCGGCCGATCGCCTGGGCCAGCAGCAGCAGGTTCAGCTTGGTGCCGTAGAAGCCCTTGGTCTTGGCGCCGGCCGTCTCCGGGCCGACGGCGACGGTCAGCACGTGGTCGGCGACCTTGTCCAGGACCGCGCCCTCGCGGCCGCACATGGTGGCGATCGCGCAGCCGGCCTGCTTGCCCAGCTCCAGGGCGCCGAGGGTGGACAGGCTGCCGCCGTCCTGGGAGATGCCGATCATCAGGGTGCCCGCGCCGTCGCCGATCATCTCCGCCGTGACGGCGAAGGGGTAGACGGCGCGGACGTCCAGGCCGCAGGCCTCACGCATGGCTTGCTCCATCTGCGCCGCGCTGTGGAAGCTGGTGCCGGAGCCGGTGACGATGATCCGCGTCCAGGGACCGGCGGCGACCTCGGCGAACAGGGCCTCGGCCCCGGCCTGGATGTCCTTCAGACGGGCGGGCGTCTCGCGGATGTACTCTTCGATGCGGGTGTTCATGGTTCCTTTTTCTGTCAGAGGATGTGGAGGACGTGGAGGAGGATCCCCGCGGCGAGGACGCCCAGGGTGATGCGGGTGACGGAGACCTTCTTGCGGATCAGGAGGAAGATCCCGATCGTCGCGAGCAGCGGCAGGAGCGCGGGGAACATCTGGTCGAGGATCTCCTGGATCTCGACGGTCGCTCCGGACATCCCGAACGTCAGGGGAGTGGTGATGTTCAGCAGGGTCGCGACCATTCCGCCGACCACCATCATTCCGATGATGTTCGCGATCGACATGACCGTGTCCATGGTCCCGGCGGCGGCCATCTTCTGCAGGGATTCCGTCCCGAACCGGTATCCGTAGCGCAGCCCGAGATAGCGCACCGCCAGATGCGGGATGTTGTACAGCAGCAGGAACAGGATCGGCCCGAGGATGTTCCCCTGGCTTGCCAGGGAGATGCCGATCCCGGCGGCGATCACGCGGAACGTCCCCCAGAACAGGGAGTCCCCGATCCCGGCGGCCGGCGCCATGAGCGCCGCTTTGACCGCGTTGATCGAACTCGTGTCGAAGTTCTCCGGGTCCTTGGCGTTCTGCTCCTCCATCGCCGCGCTCACGCCCATGATCGCGGGGGAGACGGCGGGAGTGGTGTTGAAGAACGTGAGGTGGCGCTGCAGCGCCTCGGCCCGCTCCTGCTCGGTCGTGTACAGCTTCCGCAGCACCGGGATCATCGCGTACGCGTATCCCAGGTTCTGCATGCGCTCGTAGTTGAACGCTCCCTGGAGGGCGAAGGACCTCCAGAACACGGAGCGCAGGGTCCTAGTGTCCAGAGCCCGCTCAGTCATAGACGATCTCCCCTTCGGTGAGGCTGTCGACGTCCGACGATTCCTTCGTCGGGGCGCCGTCGCGCTGCGTGAACAGCGTGAGGATGATGGCGATGCAGGCGCCGATCAGGGCGACACCCGTGATGTCGATCCCGGCATAGGCGGCGATGAGGAAGCCGAGCACAGCGAACACCGCCGTCCGGCGCGAGTAGAGGATGTCCAGCAGCAGCGCGAATCCGACCGCGGGAAGCAGGTTCCCGGCGACGGTGAGGCCGTCGATGATCCAGCTGGGCGTCGCATCCATGAATCCCTCGATCCGACCGGCGCCCAGGAGCGTCGCCAGGAATGCGGGAATGGCGGTGGAGAGGAAGAACAGGATCGGCGGGATCCACATCATGACGGTGACGCCGCGGAAGTCCCCACGCAGCGCGAAGGCATCGGCCCGGTTCGCGAAATGCAGGTTGATGATGCGGACCAGGACGCCGAGGGACTGGGCGAGCACGGCGACGGGGACGGCGATCGCGAGGGCGACGCCCACGCCCTGGCCGGACAGGATCGCGAGCGTGGTGCCGATGACGCCGCCGGTGACCCAGTCCGGCGGGGTGGAGCCGCCGATACCTGCCAGGCCCATCCACACCAGCTCGAGCTGGGCTCCGATCATGATGCCCTCGACAGGATGGCCGAGGACCACGCCGACCAGGACGCTCAGCACGAGCGGGCGGCCGAACAGGGTGACGCCGAAGATCCTCTCGTCGAGGATGCCGATTCCGGCGATGAGGCCGATGAGCAGTGCGGTCGTCATGTCAGGAGGCCTTCCGCGACCGGGCCTGCGCGAAGGGGACGGGGGTGTCCCGGGGCAGCATCCGCAGATCGATCGCCACCCCTTGCGCCTGGAGCGCGTCGAGCTGCGCGAGCTCCTCGTCGGTGACGGCGGTGTGGTCGGTGAGCTTCGTGCGTCCCTCGCCGGCGCGCTGGCCGCCGATGTTGAGGCTGGTGATCGCGCCGTCGCTGCCGGCGATGAGCGCCGCGGCATCGGCCACGGTCTTCACCAGCACCATGACCCGAGCCTTCTGGGCGTCGGCGAACTTCCGGACGATCTCCCCGGACTCCGCGACCGAGCGGATGTAGAGCTTCACCCCGGAGGGGGCGGCGAGCTTGAGGGCCATGGCCTGAGTGGGATCGGCCTGGGCGGCGTCGTTGGCCACGAGGATGGTGTTGGCGCCGACGGCTGCGGTCCAGCCGATGGCCACCTGCCCGTGGATGAGGCGGTCGTCGACTCTGACGAGGTCAATCATCGTTGTCCTCCGATGCGTGGATGAGGGTGCTGATGTCGGTGATCGCGGCGCTGCCGGCTGCCGCGAGGGAGGCGCCCGAGGGCGGATCGAGCGCGGTGAGGGCCTCGAGGAGCATGGGCAGGTTCACGCCCGTCACGAGGTCGAAGTCGCCGTGCTCGAGGAGCAGCCGGCTGCAGATGTTGAAGGGGCTCCCTCCCTGGATGTCGACCAGGACGAGCAGGCGCTCCTCGGCGGCGCGACCGGCGTCGACCAGGGCGGTGAGCTGCTGCTCCGCGTCGGTGTGGTGGAGGTCGGCGGTCATCTCGAAGCAGCGGACGTGATCGGTCGCGCCGACGATCAGCGCTGCGGTCCGGGTGAGCGCCGTGGAGAGGTCTCCGTGGGCGGCGATGAGGATGTTGGGCATGAGCGGGCCTCGCCTCCTGGGCGTTTTCGGGCAGGGGTGAGCGCACGGTGGGTGCGCAGGGGCTATCGGGCAGGATCGAGCGCGAAGGGGAGTGCGCCGGGCGTTCTCGGGTGCGGCAGGGCGCCCCATGTCAGGGGTGGGTCATGGGCGGCGAGGCCGCGGTCCCGGGGGAGGTCCCCCGGATCACTCGGGGTTCAGGGACTCCCGGTTGACGATGCGGACGGTCCGGACATCGCCGCGTGTGTACTCGTAGGACCACCACAGGGGTCTGCCCCGCTGGTCGTAGGAGGGACCGGAGGTGCGCAGCCAGGGCTGCGTCGGGTCGGTGGTGAACCGCTCCTGGATCTCAGGGGGAAGGTTCGCGGCTGAGACGTCGACCACCGAGTTCCGGACCGAGCGGCCGTGGCGGTCGGCGATCTCCCGCATCGAGGCATGCCAGTCCGTCGATCGCCAGTCCGGCACATCGGAGGGATTCAGCACGTTGATCGCGTAGGTCAGCAGGTCGCCGCCGTCGATGTATGCGCGCTGGATCTCGAGGACCTCGCCGTCATGATGGAAGAACGAGGACTCCTCCGGCTCCGCGGGCCGCGTCACCGCGGCGAGGACCTCGACCTGCGGCTGGTGGCCGCGGGCCTCGAGGAAGACGCGCATGCTGCGGATCAGGTTCGCGGAGCCCTTCATGATCGTCGAGGCGCCGGGGACGATGTAGCGCCCCGATCCGCGCCGGACCTCGACGATGCCCTCCTGCTGGAGCATCGAGTACGCCTCGCGCACGGTGGTGCGGGAGACGTTGTACGTGCGGCAGCTCTCCGGCTCCGATGGCAGCTTCGCGCCATCGGGCAGGTCCCCGTGGAGGATCTGTCGGCGCAGGTCCGCGTAGACCTGCTGGGTCATCGAGCTGGTCTGGATCGCGCTCGGCGTGAAGTCCACGGAGCCCTCCCTTCGGTCACCGCATCGTATCGTCCCGATTGGTTGCCGGTCATCATGTTGTCCGACAAGTTGAGAGTAGGGTCGACGGCAGGCACCTTGCAACCGGCTGTGACGTGCGTTACGCGACGGGATTCGGGTGTCGGGGAGGGGCGCGGGCGACATGAGGCGGGTCCGCCGCCGGTCGACTGTCCGACCCCTCTCTCGCACTCGAGGCACCGCATCCGTCAGGGGAAGGGAAGGGCGAGCACGATGACGATCATCGACATCGGCCGAGGGAGCATCGGCCAGCAGCAGGCAGGCGAGGACGCCTCCCGCGGGAAAGTCGTCGAGGCGGTCGGGGAGGTCGGTGCGCTCGATGACTCGGTCGCGGATGCGCGGATCTTCGACGTCGACGCCGTGGTCGACCTCGCCCAGCAGGGCTACACCATCGGGGAGATCGTCGAATTCACCAGCGCGAGCACCGCCCAGGTCGAAGCGGCGCTCGAGGCCGTGATCCCGGGCGGCGCGGCGAGCATCCGCGTCGCGCTGCGAAGCCGGCTGCGGGCCTGGGCCGCGCACGCCGCCGACGACGGCTGGCAGGCAGCGGAGTCCGCCTTCGGGATCCCGCACGCCAACATCACCCGCCTGGTCCGCTCCCCGGAGCAGGATATGGCCCTCTCGGCGGGGGAGGAGCCCGAGGCCCTGCGACCGGGCTATCTGGACTCCGCCCTGTCCGGCACCGTGCTCGAGGACGAGCGCGCCCGCACCTGCGTGCGCTGCTACGCGATGGGCGCGACGCTGCAGGAGCTGGGGGACCGCTTCGGCGTCACCCGCGAGCGGATCCGCCAGATCATCACGAAGCACACCCCGTGGAGCACGACGGACATCGGTCGCACGCTGCGCGGTATGCGCGAGGCCCGGGAGAGGGAACACCGCGAGGCCGTGCAGGCCTGGTCCCTGGCACATCCCGGTGACACCCCCGAGAGCGGGGCTCGACGCCTCGGCATGACCGAGGACCAGGTGCGGGAGCTGCTGGGATCCCGGCGTACGAACCATCTCGCTCCGAGGGCGCGTCCGGTCTCCGCTGTGCGGCGCAGCGACGAGCAGATCCTCGAGGACCTGCGCACCTTCCACCGCGAGACGGGACAGCGCACCGCGAGCGCCTTCGCCGCCTGGGCGAAGCAGCGCGGGGTGCCCGGGAACCAGACCGCTGCGATCCGCTTCGGCACCTGGAACGAGGCCCTGCACGCCGCGGGCCTCACGACCGAGCGCGGCCGGCCGCGCTCCGCGCTCGGCGAGGACGACCTCTGGGCTGCGGTGATCGCCGCGGTCGCCGCCCCGGACGGCGGCACCTCCAGCGCGAAGGCCGATGCGTGGCTGCATCGACATGACGGTGCTCCCTCCCTCACCCTGATCCGCCAGCGCCTCCCGTACCGCTGGGCGGAGATCGCGGCGACCGCCCTCGCCGTGCTGCGCGGCGAGCCGATCGACCTGGGCGAGGGGTTCGACGATGCCTGGCGAGGCCGCGTCACCGCCCCGCGGACCTGGAGCGAGGCGTCGCCCGAGGTCGAACCCGCCCAGCATCTCCGCGACGCCATGGCGGAGCTCGGCGAGAACCTCACCATGGCCCGCTACCGCAGCTGGGCGAGCGCGCGCCGCCGGCCCACCGCACAGACCCTTCTGCGCCGCACCGGCCTGAGCTGGGGTGAGCTGGTCCGCGAGGCCGGCGGGATCACCGGTGGGACGAAGCCCGCGTGGACCGATGCGCACTGCCGCGACGCCGTGCAGGACTTCCGCGCCGCGCGACCCGGCGGCGGATCCGAGGCGTACGCGCAGTGGGCGCGTGAGAACGGCCGACCCTCCCTCGCCACGGTGATCAAGCGCCTGGGGTCATGGAGCGGAGCGGTCGGCATGGACATGCCCGCCGCGGAGGTCATGGATTCCCCCCGAGCTCGCGAAAAGCAGGAGCAGCCGTGAGGATGGGGAGACCCGGCGCTCCAGTCGGCGTGACGACCGGAGGATGATCCCGTGCACATGACGACCCCCGAGGGACAGAAGCTCGCGTCGACCGCGCCGTGGGTGGTGATCCTGGTGTGGCTGCTCGGTTCCAGTGCGGCGGCGGTCGGCCTGCTGGCCGTGCAGGAACCTCTCGGTGTTCCCATGGGTGTGCTGTCGCTGGTCATGCTCGCCCCCGCGATCGGGGCCTGCGCGACCTGGGTCCTCCTTCCCCGGGCCCGACACCTCGGCCTCCCCGCGGCATCGGCTCCGCGCTTCCTGCTCTCTCTGATGCTGGCGACGATCGCCGTCGCGATCTTCGTCCTCGGCGTCTGGTTCGCCCGTGGCGCGCCACCGGCGGTGCCCGATGCTCTGGCGGGCACACCGTTCCTGCTGATCCTCATCGCGCAGCTGCTCGGTGCCGTCTGCGAGGAGGTCGGCTTCCGCGGAGTCCTTCTCCATCAGCTGCTCCGGAGGCTGAACCGCCCGATCTCCGCCGTCCTCAACGGCGTGCTCTTCGCGCTCTGGCACGTCCAGTACTTCGCGCTGCCGCCGCTCCAGCATGCGGCGTTCATCATCGCCGCGACCGCGCTCACCCTCACGATGACCTTCGTGATGACGGGATCGTTCTGGCAGCGGATCGTGATCTGCAGCGTGATCCATCTGGGGGCCAACCTCGCCCTGGCCTTCACCGGCGAGGACGTGGTCGACATGCCCGTCTTCGCCGCGATCTCCCTCGTGGCGGCGGCGGTCCTCGTCCCGGCGGCGATCCTGCGCGACAGATGGCCTCTCGCGGACGCGTGAGCGCGAGCTCCCCGATCCGCCGCCACGGCAGCATCCGCCGCAGCCGACCGGGTCGCTTCCGTGCATTCGGCCCGTGCCGGGCGGCATCGGCCGCGGGCTGCACCATGTCCTGGCACCAGTGCGCGCGAGGTCGAGTTCCCGTAGGGTCGAGGGCATGCAGCGCTGCATCGACCCTCGAATCCATGACCGATCCGACGGTGGTGAGCTCTGGTGATGACCTGGGATGAGCTCGTCGAGTATCTCGCCCTCACGCTCTACGAGGTGAGGGAGCGGACGTTCCTGATCATCTCCTCGTCGCGGGAGCGCGGCGGATACGTCCAGTTCGCCGGGGAGACCGATCGTGTGGATGCCGAGGCGGCGTCTGCGCGGTTCGCGCCCGGGATCGACGAGTCCCGGCTCGCTGCAGCGGGATGGGACGCGCCGAGGCCGGAGGCCCAGGATCTCCACTGGAGCCTGACGCTCCCGCTGCCCGCCACGCTGCCGCAGCACCGCGAGTTCGCCGGACGTTGCGTGGCGGCCCTGCGTGACGCGCACGGCGTCGCATCCCCGGAGGACCTCGTCTACCAGGCTTGGCGTGACCCGGAACCGATGCCGGACGGTGTCGACCTGCAGGACGAGGAGCTCGCCGAGCTCGACCCCGGCAAGCCCCGGCTGGTCCTCCCGGAGCTGGGTCTGCGGGAGGAGGGGCGCTGATCACGGAGGAAGCCGGCCCGTGATCGCGTCCTGCCGGATCGACCGGATGCCATCGACCGTCGCACCGGACCGGTGGCGGATGAGCGATCGTTCCGTCAGGCGTCGATCGTCGGTGCCGTCTCTCCGACATCGGCCCCACCACGCTCCGCCTCCAGCCGCAGCAGCAGTCCCACCAGCTCCTCCGGCGTCTCGATCCGATGATCGGGCCGCTCGATCTCGGTGCGGGGCTCGCGCGGGTACCGCGGCGTCCACGCCAGATGCACGCTGGTCATGCCCATCGCGTTCGCCCCGGCCACATCGCGCTCCAGGTTGTTGCCGACCATGACGCAGCGCGAGGCGTCCTCCGGGGAGAGATCCAGGGAGCCGAGCGCGGCCTTGAACATCCGCGGGCTGGGCTTGCGGTGGCGCACGGCGTCGGAGCAGGTGAGCGTCTCGAACAGGTCCAGCACTCCGTGAGAGCCCAGGAGGTTCTCGAAGGACGTCAGGCGTCCGTCGGCGACCAGAGCGAGGCGGAAGCCGGCGTCCGTCAGGCCCTGGAGCATCCGCCGGGCCCCGGGGACCATGTCGCCGGCCAGGACGATGCCGTCCTCGCCATGGACCTCCGAGCCCTCGTCGATGAGGGTGTCGCCGCAGTCGAGCAGGACGATGTGGTGCCTGGTGGTCATGCGGGATCCTGTTCGACGGAGGGGAGCGCCGGAGACGCGCACGGTCCGTGCACCGTACCTCCGGCATCCGCATCGCAGGGCGCGCATGGGCACTTGTCCCCATGTCGGACTCGGCGCATCGCCCCTAGCGTGAAGAGGACAGGCACGCGAGGGTGCGTGCCCCGTCCGAGGAGTTCAGCATGTCCCCCGATTTCAGCCAACCCGAGGAGTTCGCCGTCGGCGACACGGCCAAGGTCATCCGGAACACTCTCACGAGCACCGGCTGTCTGCTGGTCGTGGCGGGACTGCTGCTGTGGTTCCTCATCGCCGCCGGGCTCGGCGCGGCGGGCATGGAACCGCCGCTGGGGCAGATCCTCAGCGCTCTCATCACCCTGGCCGTCCTCGCCCTGCTCCTCGCGCTGCGCGTCGCCCAGCTGCGCCGGAACCTCTCCACCGCGAAGCTCGTCGTAGGACCGACGGGTCTCGAGCAGCACGACGATTGGGGCAACGTGCGGCGTCTCGCCTGGGATGCCGTCCTCGAGGCCGGCACGGTGCGCCCGTTGAAGAAGGACGCGAAGATGATCGCCGGGAACTCGATGGCGAAGGCCGTGGGGGAGGCGGGCGTGAACGCGCTCGCCTCCGCGGCGCAGTCGCTCGGCTCCGCCGTCGGCCTCCTGGGCTACGGCGAGGTCGAGTTCCGCAGGAACGACAGCCCGGCCATGCGAAAGGCCTACGCGGACGCCTTCGGCATCGGCCCCAATGGCCGACCGCTGGTGGGCATCCAGCCCTTCGTCTTCGACGAGAACTGGACCAGCGGGCGCATCGGCGCATGGATCGGGCGCTTCCGGCCCGAGATCCTCGAGCAGGCGCGCGCCGAGATCGCCCGCCGCGGCGGGACGGGGACGCAGCCGGGGGACGCCGGCTCCGGCGGGGCATCGGCGCCCACGGACTGACCTGCCCCGATACGCGTCGGATCCGAGGGGCGCACGCCCCGCCGCCCGAACGGATGCCCATGCCGCATCAGCGCACCGCCCACCCCCACACCGCTGTGTTCACGGGCCACGCGGGGGAGTGCCGCAGCAGGCCCCGGACGGCGTGCACCTCGGCGAAGCCGACCGCCTCGATACGGGCGAGCGTGTCCCGGTGCGGGTCGCAGCCGCCGGCGATCGCTCCCCACGGCCGGCGCAGCGCCCCCTGCGCCCGGCCGCGCAGGCTGCCGGCGGGCGCGGCCACATGCTCGACGAAACGGAACTGTCCGCTCGGTCGCAGCACCCGCGCCACCTCCGCGAGCGCGGCCTCGGCATCGGGGATGGTGCACAGCGCGAGCGAGCAGATGACCTCGTCCACGCACGCATCGGGCAGGGGCAGGCGCTCCGCGGAGACCGGCAGCACCACGGCCTCGATCCCGGCGCGATCGCATCGCGCGCGCAGGGACGCATGCAGGGCCCGGTTCGGCTCGACCGCATACAGCCGCGTGCCCGCGGGCAGCCAGGGAAGGTTGGACCCGCCGCCCGCTCCCAGCTCCACGACGTTCCCGGCGGCGAGGTCCGCGAAGGCCTGGTCCTTGTGCGGTCCGGTGCAGTGGTTCATCGCCCGGATCGCCAGGTCGAGCAGACGCGCGGGCGCCGCCGGCCTCCGGGCTGGACCGGAGGCGTCCTCGTCGTAGGGCAGCAGAGTCAGCGGGGCGGCCATGGCGTCAGCGTAGGCCTGCAGGACGGTGGTGCCTGCACGTCGGCAGCGGTCAGGATCAGGCTCCGACGTACCTCTCGTGCTCGGCGGCGAGTCCTGCGAGGGCGGGGGACCTGGTGCGCCTCGCCGTCTCCACGCCGGCGGACCAGATCCCCGCTCGGCCTCAGCTCCCGGACCCCTCCACGACCCGGGCCCGCTCCGCCTCGTCGTCGCCGGTGTCCTCGAGGACCACGCCGCGCCGGATCGAGATCGCGACCGCCACGGCGATCAGGAGCACGGCGACGGCCGCGATCGCGTACCGCAGCGGATTCGCGTCCCCGCTCAGCGCGGACATCCCTACGACGGCCGGGGCGATCAGCACGGCGACCAGGTTCATCACCTTGATGAGCGGGTTGATCGCGGGACCGGCGGTGTCCTTGAAGGGGTCGCCCACCGTGTCGCCGATGACGGTCGCGGCGTGGGACTCGGAGCCCTTGCCGCCGTGGTGCCCGTCCTCGACGATCTTCTTCGCGTTGTCCCAGGCTCCGCCGGAGTTGGCGAGCAGGATCGCCATCAGCACGCCCGACGCGATCGCCCCCGCGAGATAGCCCGCGAGGGCGGGGGCGCTCAGGCCGAAGCCGACGGCGATCGGCGCCGCGACCGCGAGCAGGCCCGGGGTGGCGAGTTCCCGCAGCGAGTCACGGGTGACGATGTCGACGACCTTGCCGTACTCGGGCTTCGCAGTGCCCTCCATGATCCCGGCGATCTCCCGGAACTGACGGCGCACCTCGTAGACGACGGCACCCGCCGCCCGACCGACGGCGTTGATCGCGAGGCCGGAGAATAGGAACACGACGGCGGCGCCGATGATCACGCCCACCAGGGTCTGGGGGGAGAAGACCACTGCCTGGTCGAGGAACTGCTGGTAGCGCTCGCCGAGGACCTCATGGATCGCATCCGTGTAGGAGCCGAAGAGGGCGGTTGCGGCGAGCACCGCGGTCGCGATCGCGATGCCCTTGGTGATCGCCTTGGTGGTGTTGCCGACGGCATCGAGCTCGGTGAGGACCTGGGCTCCCTCGCCGTCGACGTCCCCGGACATCTCCGCGATGCCCTGGGCGTTGTCGGCGACCGGCCCGAAGGTGTCCATCGCGACGATCACGCCGACGGTGGTCAGCAGCCCGCAGCCGGCGAGGGCGATCGCGAACAGGCCCGTCACCCCGGCGCCGCCCAGCAGGAAGGCGGCGAAGACGGCCCCGGCGATGACGAGCGCCGTGAACACGGCCGATTCCAGGCCCAGCCCGAAGCCGGAGAGGACCACGGTCGCCGCCCCGGTGCGGGAGGTGGCGGCGACCTGCTGGACGGGGCGGTCCTCGGTGCCGGTGTAGTAGCCGGTCAGGTACAGGATCAGCACGCCGAGGGCGATGCCGATCGCCACGGACCCGGCGGCGACGATCCGCGGATCGTCGACCGCGGCGCCCGCATCGGCCATGCCGAGCTCGGCGAAGCTGCCGGGCAGGTAGGCGAAGGCGGCGATCGCGCACAGGACCGCGGAGATGATCGCGGCGACGAAGAAGGAGCGGCGGATCGTGACGAGGGCGCTGACGCCGTCGCGCGGCCGGATCAGGTATAGGCCGATCAGCGCGGTGACCACGCCGATCGCGGGGACGATCAGCGGGAACACCATCCCGGACTCGCCGAAGGCGGCACGGCCCAGGATCAGGGCGGCGACGAGCGTGACCGCGTAGGACTCGAAGAGGTCCGCGGCCATGCCGGCGCAGTCGCCGACGTTGTCGCCCACGTTGTCCGCGATGGTCGCGGCGTTGCGGGGATCGTCCTCGGGGATGTTCTGCTCGACCTTGCCGACCAGGTCCGCGCCCACATCGGCCGCCTTGGTGAAGATGCCGCCGCCCACGCGCATGAACATCGCGACCATGGCGGCGCCGAAGCCGAAGCCTTCCAGCACGAGCGCGGCGTTCCCGCGGAACAGCAGCACGACCGCGCCCGCGCCCAGCAGGCCGAAGCCGATGGTCGCCATGCCCACGCAGGCGCCGGTGCGCACCGCGATCATCATCGCGGGATCGCGGCCGGTGGTGTGCGCCGCGGCGGCGACCCGCACGTTGGCGCGCACTGCCAGCCACATGCCCAGGTAGCCGATGAGCCCGGAGAAGATCGCGCCCACCAGGAAAGCGACGGAGCGGGCCACGCGCAGCAGGAGCGCGCCCGAGCCGTCGGTCCCGTGGACGGGCAGCAGGAGCAGCAGCAGGAAGGCGATCGCGGCGAACACGCCGAGGGTGCGCAGCTGACGGCGCAGATAGGCGGCTGCACCCTCCTGCACGGCACCGGCGACGGCGTTCATGGTCGGTGTGCCGGTGCCTGCACGCAGCACCTCGGCGCGGAACCGCAGTGCCATGGCCACGGCGATCAGGGCGATCACCACGATCACGGCGACCGTGGCCAGGCTTCCGGCGGAAAGGGTGATGGCGTCCGGATTCATGGGTCCTCCACACGTCCTCGTGCATCAGGGACAGGCCCGCAGCTCGTCCTCGAGCGGGCGGTCCTCGTGCGGGCACTCTACTCAGAGGGGGCGTCGAAGCGCGGGCTTTCCGACCGATCGGTGGGTCGACGAGGACGGGTATCAGCCCTCATCGGCCCCGGATCAGCGGCGCAGCACAGAGGGGCGGGGGAGCCCGAGGTCCTCGAGGAGGTCTCCGAGCGCCCGGTCCAGCTCCACGCCGCCCTGGGTGATCTTGTTAGACCCGAAGGCGCGCAGCGCGGCGCTCGGCACGTCGAGGGTGAGGACGGTTCCCGGTCGCGCTGTCGTGTGCGCCTGGATCCGCAGGTGCGTGGACAGCAGCGTCGCCGGCTCGAGCCGGTGCAGCCGCGCGGCGATGGGGTGGTGCACGATCGTCCAGACGATACTGCGGGACCGGCTGCCCGCGTGCTGCAGCAGATCGCTCGGGCGGGAGGTCGCCGTGCGCACGAAGCCGCTGGGCGCCTCCCATTCCAGGCCCCGCACGAACGCCGCCCAGTCCGGAGTGAGCTGCGTGAGCGCCTCCTCCTCGGACAGCATCGGGACCACGGCCTCGAAGGCATGGACGAGGGTGTCGAAGCGGGCGGGCGTGGCGAGCGTCAGGCGGCGGGCCGGGTGCTCCTGGACGGTCTCCTCCATCGCGTAGCTCATGGGGTCATTGTCCCTGTGCTGGCTGTCTGACCGCCCGGCATCAGCATCGCCACAGCTCAGCGACCTGCGGGGCGTTCAGCAGGCCCTGGTCGCGACCGACGCGCGCCGCCTCCGGGCGCAGCGCCGCGTTCATCGCATTCGCTCCGAAGAGGTGATCGTGCGCGACATCGGGCACGAGGACCCGGACCTGGGAGCCCTGCGCGCACAGCGTCCCGACCCGGTCCTCGAGCAGCGTGCCCCAGGTGCGCGGGTGCAGGGACCGACCGCCCAGCGGCGAGAGCACCAGGACGCGCCCGCAGCCGCTGGCGAGGTCCGCGTTCTCCGCGCCGATGCGGAAGCCGCCGTCGATCAGGCGGCGTCCGCCGAGCCGGTAGGCGGGACCGCTCGCGCAGCTCGCCGCGACCGCGTCCACGAGGTCCACGCCGCTGTCCCGGTCCAGCAGGACCTCCTCGCCGGTGCGGGCGTCCACGGCGGTGAGGACCACGCGGCGCTGCGGCCATTCGGCGGTGCTCAGGCGGGCGGCGACGATGCCGCGCCAGCGCCGGGAATGCTGCGGGCCCGCCTGCTCCCCGCGGGCGAGGGCATCCGCGCCGATGCGACGGCGGAAGTCGGGGAGATCTGCGGAGTCCGTGATGATCCCGGTGATCCGGGCGAGGGCCGAGGCCGCACCGGCTGGGCCCGGAGGCGTTGCAGGGGACCGCGGCGCCGAGGAGGCGGATGGCGCGGCGGTGCCGTGCATCGGCGGGGTCTCGAGCACCGCCTGATACAGCTCCGCAGGGCTCCGGCCGATGAGCTGCGCGGCCGCCGTCGCACCTGCAGAGGTGCCGATGGTCAGCTCGGGCGCGGAGACATCGGCCCCGCCCTCGGCAAGGCCCGCGAGGACGCCGATCAGCCAGGCGTTGCCGGTGGATCCGCCGCCGCCCAGGACCAGGGCGCGAACATCGGGCGCCGGGGCGGGCGCGGAGAAGACATCGGAGGACGAGGAAGGAGGAGCTGTATGCATGGGAGTCGCCTTTCGCGAGATGCGCGGTCGGGGCTCCCGGCGGGCGGCTGCGTCAGCCGCGCGATCGTGGAGGGAGAGGAGCACCCACGGTTGCTGCGGTCATGGGTCCCACCTCCTGTCTGCTGGTCACGATCGGATCGAGGCTAGCACCCGCGGGAACCTACGGACGAGGAGGTTTCCGGGGAGGACGGCGGGACCGGGCCGGGCGCCCGCGGCCCGAGCACCCGGGCAGCCCCCGCCCCTGCACGCCGGGGCGGAGGAGGGTATCGTCGGCGAGCGTCGCACCCTGCGGGGGCGGCTGCCCGCGGCGCTGCCGGGAGTCTCGGAGCGGTGATGTGCTTGCCGGGACGACGATCGGAGGACGGGGAGATGAGTGCACGGTTCACGATCCCGCTGTTCGCGGAAGACCCTGACGACGACGTCGAGCCGGCGCCGCCCGAGCTTGCCGCGCCGCTGCAGAGGCTCCTCGGCGATGTCGAGACGGAGTTCGCGCACCTCGGCGGGAACGCGATGCGCTGGGAGGATCCGCATCAGCTGCCCGACGGCACGCTGCGGGACGTCCTCGACGAGGAGTACAGCCGCGTCAGCGATCCGGAGAAGTACGAGGTCCTGGCCGCTCGCGCCGCGGCATGGGCCCGCGTGCTGACCGGCCGCGGCTGGGCGGAGGCGATCGAGGTCGACGGGCCGGAGCTCAGCGCCTGGCGGGCGGCACCGCGCGTCGAGCCCCGCGACGTCACGGTCATGCGTCCTCATCGCCCCGGGGCTCTCGCTCTGCGACTGGGGCGCACGGCGGCCGAGTCCGGCATCCACGGCCTCGTCCTCGGGGTGGGTGAACCCGCCGTGGAGGTCGAGCTGCTGCCGGACTGCGGCTGCGATGCCTGCGATGACGGGTCCGACGGCCTGCTCCGAGCGCTGGACGAGGTGATCCTCGACGTCGTCGAAGGCGCCTACGAGGTCTCCTGGTCCAGACGCGGCTTCGTACAGCGGACCCCGGACGGCGGGAGCCTCGCGGAGGGCGGGCTCTCACGGTTCCCCGAGCCGTTCCGGATCACCGCCCTGCCGTGGGCCGACGCCTGGACCCCGCGCCCGCTCATCGATCCGCTCTGATCCTTCCCGGCCCGACGCCGACCGGGGAAGCGGCCCGCGTCCGCGAGGACGACGTGGAGCCGATCCGCCCGGTGGGGCTGGAGCGATGGGGCCGGTGCGGTGAGGGTGGGATGACGCCGGGTCGCGCCCCTTTCACCCCAGCTGCGGCACGGCCGCGAGGAGCCTCCGGGTGTAGGGGTCCCGGGGATCGGTGAGCACCTCGGGGGTGGGGCCGTGCTCGACGATGCGGCCGTCGCTCAGGATCACGATCTGCTCGCACAGCTGGCCGACGATCGCGATGTCATGGCTGACGATCACCATGGTCATGCCCAGCTCCTCCTTCAGCCGGGCGAGCAGGGCGATGGTCTGCGCGCGGACGGAGACGTCCAGGGCGCTGACCGGCTCGTCGGCCACGAGCACCTCCGGGGAGGGGGCGAGCGCGCGGGCGATCGCGATGCGCTGGCGCTGCCCGCCGGAGAACTCGCCCGGATAGCGGGAGGCCATCCCCGGCTCGAGGCCCACCGACTCCAGGAGCTCGGCGACGCGGGCGCCGTGGTCGCCGGGGATCCTCAGGGATTCGAGGGGCTCGCGGAGGATCCGGCCCACGCTCATGCGGGGATCGAGCGAGGAGCGCGGGTCCTGGAAGACGAGCTGGACGGCTCGGCGGAAGTCCCGCATCCGCCCGGGCCGGGCACGGCGCAGGGGCTCGCCGCGGAACTCGACGGTCCCGGCGGTGGGCGAGGACAGCCCCATGAGCAGGTTCAGGATGGTCGACTTCCCGGCCCCGGACTCGCCGACGATCCCGAGGCTCGACCCCGCTCTCACCTCGAGGTCGATGCCGTGCAGCACGCGTGCGGCCCTCGGCCCGGAGCCGTAGGACTTCTCGGCGCCCCGCAGGGCGAGCAGCGGCGCGCTCATCGGTTCTCCTCGGGCGGGTCGGACGGGGGACCGCCCCGGCCCGGCAGCGCGGTCACACTGCGGGCGGCGGTGATGAGGTCCTGCGCGTAGCCGCTGGCGGGGGCCGCGAGGACGCGGGCGGCGGGCCCGGTCTCGACGACGCGGCCCTCCCGCATGACCACGAGGTCCTCGGCCACGCGGGCCACCACGGGCAGGTCGTGGGAGACGAAGACGAGGCTCACGCCGGTGTCCTCGATCAGCCCTGCGAGCAGGGTGAGGATCTCGTCCTGCAGGGTGACGTCCAGAGCGGTCGTGGGCTCGTCGGCGATGAGCACCTCGGGTTCGCAGGCGAGCGCCATCGCGAGCGCGACCCGCTGACGCTGCCCGCCGGAGAGCTGCCACGGGTACGAGCGCAGGATCCGGTCGTGGTCGCGCAGCGCGACCATGTCCAGCAGCGCGACCACCCTGTCGCGGGCGGCGGATCCGCGCAGGCCCGTGTGCAGGCGCAGCGGCCCCTCGATCTGCTTCCCGATGCTCATCAGCGGATCCAGGGCGGTCAGCGGCTCCTGGAACACCATGGCGATGCGTCGGCCGCGGATCCTCCGCAGCGCGCGCTCCGGCTTGCCCAGCAGCTCCTCGCCGTCCAGGCGCACCGAGCCGGTGGCCCGCATGCCCTCCGGCAGCAGGCCCAGCACCGCCTGCGCGGTCAGCGACTTGCCGGAGCCGGACTCGCCGATCACGCCGAGCCGTCCACCGGCGGGCACCTGCCAGGACGCGCCGTCCAGGAGGCGACGACCGGAGGAGGTGGTGACGGTGAGATCCTCGATCTCGAGGCTCATCGGGCCCTCCTCAGCTGGGGATCCAGGGTCTCGCGCAGGCCGTCGCCCAGCAGGTTCAGCCCCAGCACGGTCGCGGCGATCGCGAGGCCGGGGGCGATCGCCGCCCACGGCTGGGAGGACACCGTCGACTGGGCCTCCAGCAGCATGCGCCCCCAGCTGGGGGCAGGCGGCGGTGGGCCCAGGCCCAGGTAGGACAGGGACGCCTCGGCGAGGATCGAGGCGCCGCCCAGCAGCATCATCTGCACCACGAGGGTGGGCGCGACGTTCGGGATCACGTGACGGCGGACGATCCCGCCCCAGCCGGTGCCGGAGACGATCGCGGCGGTCACGTACTCCTCGCGCAGCACGCGCGCCGTGTTGATGCGGGTGATGCGCGCGATCACCGCGGAGCCCGCGATGCCGATCGCGAGGATCGCCGAGCTGAGCGAGGCCCCGCGCACGGTCACGACCAGCATCGCCAGCAGGAGCGTGGGGAAGGCGATCAGCACGTCGATCACGGCGGCGAGCACCGTGTCGACCACGCGGATCGAGGCGGCGGCGACCACGCCGATCACGGTGCCGATCACGGTCGCGATCGCGACCGAGGAGACGGCGACCAGCAGCGCGGACCGTGCCGCGGCCATGAACTGGGTGAACACGTCCCGGCCCAGCCGGTCGGTGCCCAGCCAGAACGCCGCGGACGGCCCGGCCAGCCGCGGCCCGGATCCGGTGTCCGTGAGCGCGTAGGGCGTCCAGAGGATCGACGCCAGCGCGAGCAGGACGGTGATCCCCAGCAGCACGCCGCCGATCACGAGAGACGGGGAGAGCGCCCGGCGGCCGCTCGTACGGCCGGAGCCCGCGCGGGCATCGGATCCGGGGGCGGGAGACGTGCCGGTGGCGGCGCCCAGCTCGGGTGGTCGCAGGTCGCTCATGCCCGGCCTCCCGGGGTTCCGGCGGCGCGCAGCCGCGGGTCGATGATCCTCTGCAGCAGGTCCACGCCCGTGTTCGTGAGCAGCACGACCGCGGTCAGCAGCACCACGAGGTTCTGCACGATGGGCAGGTCGCGGGCGGTCACGGAGGTCAGCAGCAGAGTGCCGAGGCCGGGCAGCGCGAACACGTTCTCGACGACCACGGCGCCCAGGAGCGAGGTCGCCAGCTCGATCCCGAGGATCGCGACGACGGGGACGGCGGCGTGCCGCAGACCGTGGCGCCACAGGGCGGCGGGCAGCGAGTAGCCCAGCGAGCGGGCGGTGCGCAGGTGATCGGAATCGAGGACGTCCAGGACCGCGGCCCGCACGTAGCGGATCATCACCGAGCTCATGGCGATCGCGATGGTGACCGCGGGCAGGATCAGCGCGCGGATCGCCGCGACCGGATCGTCCCAGCCCTGGCGGGGGAAGCCGCCCGCGGGCAGGGTCCCCGCCTCGAGGGCGAACACCCAGATGAGGATGACGCCCACCCAGAAGATGGGGACGGCGACGCCGACCTGCGAGAGCGCGGAGACCGCGAGGCCCACCGGGGACCGGCGGCGGACCGCCGCGAGCGTCCCCAGCGGGAAGGACACGAGCACGGAGAGCACGAAGGCCGCGAGCGACAGGGGCACGGTGATGCTGAGGCGTCGTGAGATCAGCTCCCCGAAGGTCGTCTTCGAGACGAAGCTCGTGGAGGTGCCGGTGAGGAACTCTCGCAGCCATCCGGCGTACTGGTCCACGAGGGGCTGGTCCGTGCCCAGCTCGCGGCGCAGCTGCTCCAGCTGGGCGTCGGTCGTGCCCACGCCCAGCAGCGCGCCTGCCGGGTCTCCCGGCAGCACCCGCAGCACGAGGAAGACGATCACCGAGGTGGCCCAGAGCGCCACGAGCGGCAGCAGCACCCGGGTCAGGAGGAACTCGGCGGTGCTGCTGCCCCGGCCGCCCGTCACGCCCCCTCGCGCACGATGTTCGCCACGACGAAGGGCTCGGCGTTCTTGTCCGGGGAGAAGCCGGTGACGCCGGCGGCGGCGATGCGGATCTGGGGCGCCATGAACAGCCATGCGGAGGGCGCCTCCTCCGCGATGATCCTCGAGAGCGCGTGGATGTCCTGGACCTGCTCATCCTCGGTCCCGGCCTCCTCCGCGGCGACGGCGAGCTGCTGCACCTCGGCGTTGTCGTACTGCCAGTAGAAGTCCGGGTTCGCGTACCAGAGCACGTCGCGCGGGTTGTTGTGGCTCATGAGCGTGGTCGAGTAGTCCTTGTTCGTGTAGACCCTCTCGTACCAGGTGGAGTCGTCGATCGCGTCGAGCTGCACGCTCACGCCGATGGCCTCCAGGTCCGAGGCGATCTGCTGCACGATGATCTCCTCGGTGGAGCCGGCGACGTAGGTCAGCGGGACGCTGAGGGAGGTCTGGCCCGCCTCGGCCAGCAGCGCGGTCGCGGCCGCGGGATCGTAGGCGTGGATCTCCGCGAAGGACGCGTCGTACCAGGGCTCGGAGACCGGGGGCATCGAGCCGATCACGACGCCCTTGTCGCCCCAGACGGCGCTGAGGATCGCGGGACGGTCGATCGCGGTGTACAGCGCCTGGCGCACGCGCACGTCGTCGAAGGGGGCGACCTCGTTGTTGAAGGTCCACACCCACTTCTGGATGGAGCTGCCCTCGGTGATCGTGTACTGCCCGGGGTCCTCGAACTGGGAGAGCTGATCGGGGCTCTGCTGCTGCAGGACCAGGTCCAGCTCGCCGGTGCGCAGGGCGTTGTTCATCGCGGTCTCATCCGCGAAGAACCGGAAGGTGACGCCGGGGTTCTTCGCGCGCTCGCCCCAGTAGTCCTCGTTGCGGGTGAGGGTGAGGTGGTCGCCCTGGACCCATTCCTCCAGGCGGTAGGGGCCGGTGCCGTTCTCGGAGGTGTTCTCCGTGTCGCCGTCGCGGACGATCGTCACGGAGGCGAGGAAGAAGCGCAGCGAGGCGCTGCGGTGGGCGAGGGTCAGCACGAGCGTCGCCTCGTCCGGGGTGTCGATGCCGGTGATGACCCGCAGGTCGGAGGCGCGCGCGGACTTCGACTCGGGGGCGATGGCCTGGCCGATGGACCAGGCGGCGGCCGTCGAGGTGAGCGGGCTGCCGTCATGGAAGAGGACGCCGTCCTGCAGGGTGATCGTGACGGTGAGGCCGTCCTCGGACACCTCGACGGTCTTGGCGAGCACGTCGATCACGGCGCCGGTCTCGTCCACCGCGGTCAGGCCCTCGTACACGTTGCGGCTGGTCGTCTCGGAGATGCCGGAGGAGCCGCCGACGTTGCGCTGCATCGAGGTGGGCTCGTTCGTGGTGCCGATGACGATCTCCTGCTCGGCGCCGCCGGCGTCGCTCGCGCCGGAGCCGGACCCGCCTCCGCAGGCGGCGAGGGCGAGGGCGGCCAGAGCGCTGCCGGAGAGCAGGAGGGTGCGGCGCGCGAGGGCAGGTCGAGAGGTCATCGAGGCTCCAGGGGCAGGAGGGGGCCGTGGCGCACGGCGGCGCGACGGCGGGTCTGGTCCGGGGGCGGAGGCGTCCGGGACGACAGGACGCGCGCCCGATCACAGCTTATCGGACCCATAGCCCTGGCTTGGGGTGCGATCGGTCGCACTCCGGGTACGCCGCACCCCGGGCGATCAGCTCTCTTCGTCGCTGGTCAGCAGTCCCCAGGCGAAGGAGAGCACGACCGCGCCGAGCACCGCGGTCACGAGGGAGCCCCACGACCACGGATCCGAGAGGACCGAGCCCACGCCCGTCGTGCCGAAGATCCCGAACAGCAGGCCTCCGATGAACGCGCCGACCACGCCGAGCGCCGCGGTGGCGATCCAGCCGCCTCCCTGCTTCCCGGGGATGACGAGCTTGGCCAGGGCGCCTGCCAGCAGCCCCACGATGATCCAGCCGATGACGACCATGGTCTCCTGATGTCTCCTCTTCTCTTCTGCACTCTTCTGTCCTGGTGCTCCCAGCCCTGTTCCGCCGGCACTCGCCCGGCCGCCGAGGGCGCCTCAGCCCAGCGACTGCACGCGCACCATGACGTCCGTGCCCTCGGGCAGATGCCCGCGGACGGCCGCCCGCACCGTCCGCTGCACGTCGGCGACGATGCTGCGCACCGGCGCCGTCCGGTGCAGCCCGATCTCCACGATCACCGTCCCGGAGCCGCGGTCGAGGATGACTCCGTAGTGGGCGTCCGCCTGCGAGCGGCGGATCCGGGCGTCGATCGCGCGCAGGGTCGTGGCGATCCCGGGTTCGATCCCGCGGACCCCGGGGACGGCGCACACGACCGAGACGAGGTCATCGGCGGTGAGCGGCGTGGAGGCGGGCTTCGGCTCAGCGGTCATGGAGATCCTCGATGCGGATGTCGACGGGAAGGTCCTGCAGGTCGAGCTCGAGGGCGCAGGTCTCCTGGACGGCGGCGCGGACTCGGTCGGCGAGGGCGATCAGGCTGCCCCCGTCGTGGCGGGCGGAGATCCGGCACCGGATCCGGCGGGGGATGCCGCGCTGGATCGGACCGTGCGCACTCGGGGTGTACGTGACCTCCGAACGCAGCGCACGTGCTCCGGGGACGGCGTCCACGCTCTCCCGCAGCAGAGTGCGCAGCGCGAGCTCGGTCAGCACGTACGGCCCGTCCGGCGTGGGCGGCATCTCGACGCGGCGGCCGTGCCGAGCATCCGCGCGGACGGCCTCCTTGATCGTGCGCAGCGCGCGCGAGGACATCTGGAACGCGTCGTCGCCGGACTGCTCCTGAGCGGCCCATTCCTCGCGCACGGCGCGGATCAGCCGGTGGTAGGACTCGGTCGCCTGCGCCTGCGCGAGGGCCTCCGCCTCTGGGCGCGGGGAGGGGGCGGATCCGACGGCGTGGGAGGGCCGGCCCGGATCGGGATCCTGCGGGGTCATGTCGCTCACCTCCATTCCTCCATCCGTTCGATGACACGTGCCCGGGCGCGGGCGAGCCTGCCGCGCACCGTGGTCTCGCTCGACCCGACGATCCGGGCGATCTCCTGGTAGGAGAGCTGCTCGAGCTCGCGCAGCACCCAGCAGGTGCGCAGATCCACCTCGATCCCGGAGAGCACCTCGTGCAGCGCACGGGTCTGGGCGTCGAGCTCGGCGGCCCGCGCGGGGTCAGGAGCGGGCCCTGCGGCACCGAGCACGGCGTCGGCCGCGGCCTCGAGATCCCGGTCCTCGCCCGGGTCGGTGCCGCGACGCGCCCGGGTGCGGACGAGGTCGGTGGCGCGCCGTGTGCAGATGCGGGTCAGCCAGGTGCGCAGGGCCGCCGGCTCCTCGAGCAGCTCGATGCGCTTCCACGCGTGCAGGAGCGTCTCCTGCACGACGTCCTCCGCGTCCTGGCGGTCGCCCACGATCATCGCCGCCGTGCGGAAGAGCCGTCCCTGGACACGGTCGATGATCTGCTCGAAGGCCGTGACGTCCCCGTCCTGAGCTCGCAGGACGAGCGTGCGCTCGTCCTCGATGCGCGGCGGCGCCGATGCGAAGGTCTCATCCATGCGCCTCAGGAGCCTTCCCGGGCGGGCATGGGCGCGACCTCGTGCTCACGGGCGGGAGCGCCGTGGGCCGAGCCGGGGACGCCGGGGACGAGAGAGGCATCGCGGCGTCGAGGAGCGGCAGGAGCGACGCGGACGAGGACGTCGACGGCGCGCGGGGCGGTGCCGAGCGCGAGAGCGGAGTCCTCGTGGAGGATCTGCCGGGTCCGCGGCACGCACCGGCGGAGCTCGGCATCCGGCGCGGTCTCCAGGACCGCCCGCAGCCGGAGCTCCCGCACGGAGCCCGAGGCCCGCACGTCGACCCTGCGGATCCCCGGGACGCCTTCGAGGCGATCCTCGAGGGCGTGCTCGAGGACGGCCGGCTCGAGGGAGGCGAGCGATCGGCCCTCGGGGTCGCTGATCTGCAGTCGGGCGCTCGTACGGCGCGCGGGGAGCTGTGCGCGCAGCAGGAGGGCTCCGAGGAGCACGGCGAGGAGCGCGAGAGCCGCTGCCGCGGGCAGCAGCCAGCTCTGGTGCGCCGCGGCGATGTCGGCGATCACGGTGTCCCGGTGCGGGATACCGGGGCGGAGCTGCGCCGGAAGCGCGTCCGTCGCCCCGAGCCGGTCCGCGGTCGCGACGGCGGCGCCGAGGATCAGCAGGATCCCGGCCGTGCCGAGCACGACGCGGTTCCCGGCGGCAGGGGTGGTGGGCATGATCGGACCTCCTGTCCTCGAGGATCTCAGCGGGCCCCGCGCACACGGATGCGCAGCCGCGGGGCGGGGGACGGGCCGAGCTCGGCGATCGCCGCCTCGGCGGCTGCCCGGACCTCGGAACGCACCTGGTCGACGTCCTCGACCTCGGTGCGGATGTCGAGGCGCGCGCGCGAGGGGACGACGCGGACGCGGGCGGAGTGGACCCCGTCGACCTGCACGAGGCGCGCCCGCAGATGCCGGGCGAGGTCGGCGTGAGGGATCGCGGTCACCCCCGGCACCTCGTCCGCCAGCATCTGGCGTCCATCCCGCGGGCCGGGGAGGACGGCGAGCAGCATCAGGAGCAGTCCGACCGCTGCGGCGAGCGCCGAGGCGGCTGCGACCGCGGGGGAGCCGATGCTCCGCTCGGCGAGCGCGGCGATCGGTGCGGCGGCCTGCTCGGGCCAGGCGCCGGTCGTCATACGGGTGATGAGCAGCCAGGCGCCGCCGAGACCGCCGACCAGCCATGCGCCGCCGAGCAGGGCAGCGGCGGGCTTCCGCGCGGGGCGGTGCACCAGAGGCGTCGGGGACGATCTCATCGCAGCTGCCTCCGTCCGGTGTGCTCGGGATTCAACCAGGTGATGTCGATGTCGAGCCGGCCGACCTCGAAGCCGGTCAGCTGTGCGACGCGTGCGACGACGTGATCATGCAGCATGGCGGCGACCTGGTGCAGGGCCGCGGGGAAGGCCATGCCGACGTCGAGCCGGATCACGGCGCTCGCCCCGTAGAGGTCGCAGGACGCGGAGGGCGGTGAGTCGAAATCCCGGCGGGCCCCGATGCCGAGGACCCCACCGGCCCCGGAGCCGATGCCCGGGACCTCCCGTGCGGCCTGCGCGGCGATCCGCGCCACCACGCTCGCGGGGATCCGCGTGGTCCCTGCGCCGTGCGGGCCGCCGGGCGCAGGCCCCGGGGGTGCGGACGGGTCGAGACGGTCCATCCTCAGCGCCTCCGCCGGTCGGTGATGCCCTGGATGTCGATCCGCCCCTCGAGCACCATGCCGACGGCGAGGCCGATCGCCGCGAACACCAGCACGAGGAAGAACTGGCTGAAGGTGCCGAAGGCGAGCGCGGCCCCCAGCAGCAGGCCGACGAGCAGGCAGAGATGGGATGTCCTCATGGGATCTCCTCGGAACGTGGGTCCCCGGGAGTGGGCCGGTGCCCGCCCCCGGGGAGCGGTCACTTCAGGTCGGTGGAGCCGGCGGCGGGGTCGGCGGCGTCGTCGTCCTGCGGGAGGTGCACGTCGACGACGTTGATGTCGACCTCGATGACCTCGAGGCCGGTGGTCCCCTCGACCTGCTCGATGATGTTGCGGCGGATCGCATTGCCGACCTCGACGATCGACGCGCCGTACTCGACGACGACGGTCACGTCGATGGCGGTCTGGGTCTCGCCCTTCTCGACGCCGATGCCCCCGGTGACGTTCGTCTGCGCGTTGGGGATGCGGTCGGTGATGGCGCTGAAGGCGCGCCGTGCGGCGTTGCCGAGGTCGTACACGCCGGGGACCTCGCGGGCGGCGATCCCGGCGATCTTCGCGACGACGACCTCGTCGAGGGTCGTGATGCCGCGGCTGGTCTGGAGGGGACCGCGCGGCACGCGCTGCTCGCCCTTCTCCTCCGGCGTCGTCTCCTTCTGCGCCGCGGCCTCGCGGGCGCGCTCCTTCTGCTGACCGGTCTGCGGGATGGTGGTCTCGCTCATGGCTTCTCCTTCGTCGGCGCCCGGGGTGGCCGGGCTTCGGGGTCGGACAGGGGAAGGACGTCGTGGCGGGCGGATTCCTCACGGCGCTCGAAAGTGATCTGCGCCACATGGGTGTCGTGCTGCGTCGGGTCCGCGACCGCACACCGGGTGGCCGGGCGCACGCCTACTCTGGCCGTATGCCTGATCCCGCGTCCCGTCCCGACCGGTCCCTCTACACCGCCCGCGCGGAGAACATCGGCGGCACCGCCGGGCAGGTCCGCATCCATGACGGACCCGCGGCCCTCGAGGTGCTGCCGACCGGCGGGCCGCGTCCTCGTGCGGAGGGCCTCAACCCCGAGCAGCTGCTCGCGGCGGCATGGAGCACGTGCCTCGCCGCGACCCTCGAGGTCGTCCTGCGCGAGAACGGGCACGCCGTGCGCAGCCGCGTCGAGGTCGAGGTGTCCCTGCACCGCGACCCTGCGGGGGGCCTCCGCTTCCGGCCGCGGGCCCTCGCGCGCATCGAGGAGCTGCCGCGCGAGATCGCCGTCGAGATGCTCGATGCGGCCCATCGGCGCTGCCCCGTCTCCAAGCTGCTCACCGCCGGGGTCGACGGCGGCGCCGGCCCGGAGGTCGCGCTCGCCGACCCGGCGTGAGCGAGGGCATAGCCCATCGGCCCCGGCGCTGACCTAGGCTCGAAGCGCCTGCCCCTCCGCCGCTGCCCCAGAGAGCCGATGATCGAGTTCCACCACGTCACCAAGACCTTCCCGCAGGGTCGCGCCGCGGTGACCGCGCTCGCCGGTATCGACCTGGAGATCGCTGCCGGCGAGATGTTCGGGGTCGTCGGCGAGAGCGGTTCCGGCAAGTCGACGCTGCTGCGGCTCGTGAACGGTCTGGAGAGGCCGAGCTCCGGCACCGTGCTCGTGGCCGGCGAGGACCTCTCGCGCCTGCGGCCGCGGGAGCGGCGCCGGCGCCGCCGCGGCATCGGCATGGTCTTCCAGCAGTTCAACCTGCTCGGCAACGCGACCGTCGCCCAGAACGTCGCCATGCCCCTGGTCCTGCAGCGCGAGCACGATCCGCGCCGCGTCGAGGAGATGCTCGACTTCGTGCGGATGGCCGATCACCGGGGCCGGCACCCCGCGCAGCTCTCCGGCGGGCAGAAGCAGCGCGTCGCGATCGCCCGCGCGCTCGTCACCCGCCCGCGCGTCCTGCTGTGCGACGAGCCGACCTCCGCCCTCGACGGCGGCCGCACCGCGGAGGTCATGGAGACCCTGCGACAGGTCCGCGCCGAGTTCGGCACCACGATCGTGCTGGTCAGCCACGAGCTCGACGTGGTCAAGGGATCCTGCGACCGGGCCGTCGTCCTCGAGGACGGCCGCCTGGCCGCGCTCACCGCGATCACCCCGCCGCCCGAGTGCGAGCAGGCCGGCAGCTACGCCGAGCGCGCCGCCCGGTACCTCGCATGACCGCGCTGCTGGCCTCGCTCGCCGAGCATCGCGGCGAGATGCTCCTGGCGATCCTGGAGACCGGATACATGCTCGGCAATGCCCTGCTCGCCGCGCTGCTCGTGGGGCTGCCGATGGGCACCCTCCTCTACCTCTCCCGCCCCGGCGGTCCCTTCCCCCGTCGCGGCCTGCACGCCGCCCTGAACGCCTACGTCAACGTGGTCCGCTCCGTGCCGTTCCTGCTGTTCGTCGTCGCGCTGATCCCGTTCACCCGCTTCGTGGTGGGCACCTCCTTCGGCACGACCGCGGCCTCCGTCCCCCTCGCCTTCGTCGCCGCCGCCCTGTACGCGCGCCTCGTCGAGCAGACCCTGCTGGACGTGCCCGAGCAGACCGTCGAGCTCGCCCGCTCCCTCGGGGCGAGCCCCGCACAGCTGATCCTCCGCTTCCTCTACCGCGAGGCCCGGTCCGGCCTCGTGCTCAGCCTCACCACGGTCACGATCTCCCTGGTCTCCTACTCGACGATCATGGGCGTGGTCGGCGGGGGAGGAGTGGGCGACTTCGCGATCCGCTACGGCTACCAGACCTACGAGTACGGGCTCATGTACGTCACGATCGGGATCATGGTCGTGTGCGTGATGCTCATCCAGGGCGCGGGCACGATGCTCGCCCGCGCCGTCGACCACCGGGCCCGCTGATCCCGCGCACCCGTCATCCCCTCAGGCAGGTTCCCATGCAGCACCTCTCCCACCCGTCCCGCACCGGCGTCCCCGCCCGCCCCGTCGGCCGACGGGCCCTCGGCCTCGGGGCGCTCGCCGGCGCCTCCGCGCTGGGTCTGGCCGCCTGCGGGATCGGCGGCGGTCCCGCGAGCGGGGGCACCGGCTCCGGCGGGACCGTCATCAAGGTCGCCTCCCATATGACCCCGATGACCGATGTCGTCGAGATCGCCGCGACCGCCCCGGAGGCAGGAGGCTACGACATCCAGCTGGTCCAGGTCAGCGACAACGTCCAGTACAACCGACTGCTGGCCGACGGCGAGGTCGATGCGAACTTCGCCCAGCACGAGCCGTACATGCAGGCCTTCAACGAGGCCAACGGCGCGCAGCTGGTGAAGCTCGCCCCCGTCTACGACGCGAAGGTCGGCTACTACTCCAAGGCCTACGACACCGTCGAGGAGATCCCCGAGGGCGCGAGGATCGCGATCCCGAACGACGTGTCCAACGAGGGACGTGCCCTCGCGATCCTCCACGAGCACGAGCTGCTGACCCTCCCCGGTGACGCCGGCTTCGAGGGGCGCGTCGCCGACATCGCCGAGAACCCCCTCGGCCTCGAGTTCGTGCAGGTCGACCTGCTGAACCTGTCCTCGGCCTACGATGAGGACGACATCGCCCTCGTCTACAACTACCCGACCTACATCGCGAAGGTCGGCCTCACCCCGGCCGATGCCCTGCTGCTCGAGGAGACCGTCGACCAGCGCTTCGCGATCTCCCTGATCGCCCGCGAGGACAACCGCGAGGATCCCGGGATCGTGGCCCTGCGGGCCGCGATGACCAGCGAGACGGTGCGCGCCTTCCTCGAGGAGGAGCACAGCGCCACGCTGATCCCCGCCTTCTGAGCCGGGCACCGGACCGTCTCAGCGCGGGAGGTGCAGGGTGCCGCCGCAGGCGCGGAAGGCACCGGGCGGCTGGCCGTGCTCGCGGCGGAACGCGGTGATGAACCCGCGCACCTCTGCGTACCCGCAGGCGCGAGCGATCTGGGCGACCGGCTCCTCCGTCTCGAGCAGCAGCCGCGCGGCGCGCTCGAGCCGCAGCGTCCGCAGCCGCCCCATGATGCTGACCCCGCGCTCGGCCGCGAAGATCCGTGCCGCATGCCGCGAGGACAGATGCGCCGCCTCCGCGATCTGCACGACCCCGATGCGGCGCTCGAGATTGTCCGCCATGTACCGCTCCATCGTGGCGACCGCGGGCTTCGTGCGGTCCGTGCGCACGGCTGTGACCTGCAGGTCCTCTGCCGTGCTGCAGGCTCGCGCGGTCTCCAGCACGAGCAGCTCGCCGAGCGCGGCCAGGCGGGCCCGGTAGCCCGACCGGGGAGCGGCGGCCTCCTGGGCGAGCGCCTCCACCACGGCCGGGAGGATGCCGAGGTCGCGGGACACGGCGGGCGCATCGGCGGCGAGCAGTCCGCGCACCCATGGCGGCGGGGCTGCGGGTTCCTCGGGCGCGGCGCAGGGTGCGCCCGCGAGAGGTCGTGATCGAAGCGCGAAGCCCCAGAAGGCGATGCCCAGCGGATCCTCGCGGCTGGAGACGATCTCATGGACGTCGCCGGGCCGGGCGATGAACAGGTCTCCCGCCCCCACCGGATGGTCCTGCGCGCGGGAGGTGAACACGCCGCGGCCCGCGTAGGCGAGGCAGACCTCGACGAAGGAATGGGTGTGCAGGTGGTTGCGCCAGTATTCCGGCGCGTAGAAGCCCCAGCTCAGGAAGTCCACGCCCACGCCGTCGACCTCGCCGGACTCGAGGAGCCCGGCGAGGTCGACGAGGAAGGCCGCGGCCGAGACCGGGGCGAGGGCGGGACGGGTCACCGCTGGTGGGCCCGTCCCGTCGGATCGGTCCCGGCGAGGATGAGGCCCTGGCCCAGCGACTGCGTGTGCGCGTCCCCGATGAGCGTGTCCTCCGGGTCGCGGTACTGGACCAGCCAGGTGGTGCGCGCCTCGTCGGAGACGTTCACGCCGGAGCTGTGCACGGTCAGGTACGTGAAGAAGAGGACGTCTCCGGCCTCGGCCTCCATCGGGATCAGCTGCTCCTGCGGGAAGTCCGGCAGGTGGAAGCCGCCCTCCGGGTCATGCTCGCGCGGCCCCTCCGTGTGGCTGCCCGGGGCGATGCGGACGCAGCCCTTCGCATCGGGCGCGTCGTCGAAGTGGAAGATCGCCGCGCCCACCCGGTGGTCCTCGTGCGGGAAGAACGGATGGTCCTGGTGCGGGGGGAACGGGGAGCCGTTCTCCGGCGGCTTCACGAACATCTTCGTGTGGTGCAGCTGCACGTTGGGCGTGCGCAGGACGGCCGCGACGACGTCCGTGAACCGCGGATCGGTGAGCAGACGGGTGTACGCGGCATCGTAGAACTGGGCGTCGTGGAGGTGCTGGAGGCTCGTCATGCGACCCATCGCGGCCTCCGCGGCGCTGCCCCAGGTGGGGTCGTCGTCGCGGTGCAGGGACTCCAGCAGGGCGTGGCTGCGCTCGCGGTACGCAGCCGCCTCCTCCGTGGTCAACAGGCCCTTGACCAGGACGTATCCCTGCTCGTCGTAGGCATCGGCGAGTTCGGCGAGCTCCTCGGGGGAGCGGGTGGGGGTGGTCATCATCGACCCTTCCGTGTTCGGGTGCGGACATCTCGAGCGCTCATCGACGACTCTAGGGACCGTCCGGCTCGGGAATCCAGGGGATGGGCGGACATCGATGTGTCCGGAACAGCCATGAGGGCGGAGGGCGCGGGACGGCGGCGCTTCGCATGCGCACCGGGTCACCTCGGCGTGAGCGGAGCGTGAGGGTCGCCCGGATGCCCGTATGGGAACCGTGAGGATCGCCGCCTCCGGGCCGGGAGGGGTGTTGCATCGGGTTCTGCGCCGCTCCCGCGGTGCCGCCGGCGACCCCGTCGGCGCTCTCCTCGGATCGGAGCCCCTCCGTGCTCGACATCGTCACCGTGCTCGGCGTGATCGCCGTGTTCCTCGTCCTCGGCCTTCTGGGGAGGGCGGTGGGAAGGCTGTGATCGTCGTGGAGCTCGTCGCCGCGGCTCTCGGCATCGCGGCCGTCGGCTATCTCGTCCTCGCCCTCGTCGCCCCGGAGCGATTCTGATGGATGCGCTCGCGACGACCTGGATCCCCGCCCTGCTCTCCCTCACGACGCTCGCGCTCGTGCTCGGCCTCGTGCACCGCCCCCTGGGCGACTACATGGCCCGCGTGTACACGACGGCGAAGGACACCCGGATCGAGACCGGGATCTATCGGATCCTCGGCGTGGACCCCGCCGCCGAGCAGACCTGGCAGGCCTATCTGCGCAGCGTCCTCGCCTTCTCCGCGATCGGTCTGCTGATCCTCTACGGGATGCAGCGCCTGCAGCCGTTCCTGCCCTATTCCCTCGGTCTCGACGCGCCCTCGGAGCACCTGGCGTTCAACACGGCGGCTTCCTTCGTCGGCAACACGAACTGGCAGTCCTACGCGCCCGAATCCACCCTCGGGTACACCGTGCAGGCTGCCGGCCTCGCGGTCCAGAACTTCGTCTCCGCCGCAACGGGCATGGCGGTCGCCGTCGCGCTCGTCCGCGGCTTCGCCTACCGTCGCTGCGGCACCATCGGCAGCTTCTGGGTCGATCTGATACGCGGAATCCTGCGGATCCTGCTGCCGATCGCGGCGCTCGGCGCGGTCGTGCTCCTGTTCGGCGGGGTGATCCAGAATCTCCACGCTCCCACCCTGGTGAGCACTCTCGCGGGCGGCCAGCAGTCGATCCCCGGAGGCCCGGTGGCCTCGCAGGAGGCGATCAAGCTCCTGGGCACCAACGGCGGAGGCTTCTTCAACGCGAACTCCTCGCATCCCTTCGAGAACCCGGCGGCCTGGACGAACCTCGTCGAGGTGCTGCTCATGCTGCTCATCCCGTTCTCGCTGCCCCGGACTCTCGGCACGATGCTGGGCGAGCCCCGTCAGGGCCGAGCGATCCTCGCCGTGATGGCGATCATGTTCACCGCTTCCTTCGCGATCCTCACGGTCGTTGAGTCCGCGGCCTCCGGCAGCGCCCCGGAGATTGCGGGCGCGGCGATGGAGGGCAAGGAGCAGCGTTTCGGGATCGTCGGCTCGACCCTGTTCACCACCGCCGGCACGAGCACATCCACCGGGGCCGTCAACGCCATGCACGACTCGTACACGGCGCTCGGCGGAGGCATGGCGATGCTGAACATGATGCTCGGGGAGATCTCGCCCGGCGGCGTCGGCTCCGGCCTGTACGGGATCCTCGTGCTCGCCGTGATCGCCGTGTTCCTCGCCGGACTGCTGATCGGCCGCACCCCGGAGTACCTGGGCAAGCGCCTGGGGCCGCACGAGATCACGCTCGCGGCCCTGAGCATCCTCGTCATGCCGACGCTCGTGCTCGCCGGCACCGCCCTCAGCTTCGCGATCCCCGGCATCCGGGAGAGCGTGGTGGGCACCTCGATCCTGAACCCGGGTACCCACGGCATGTCCGAGGTGCTGTACGCCTTCACCAGCGCGGCCAACAACAACGGATCCGCCTTCGCGGGACTGACCGCGAGCACCCCGTGGCTCGACGGGGCGCTCGGCGTGACGATCCTGCTGGGCCGCTTCATTCCGATCGTGCTGGTGCTCGCGCTGGCAGGATCCCTCGCGGCACAGGACCGGGTGCCCGCGACCGCGGGGACCCTCCCCACCCACACGCCGACCTTCGTGGGCCTGCTGACCGCGGTTGCCGTGCTGGTCAGCGCCCTGACCTTCCTCCCCGTCCTCGCCCTGGGCCCCCTCGCAGAAGGGCTGATCTGAGCCATGTCCGCATCCACCACCAGCACCGACGCGAGGCCCGCGGAGACCGGCCCCGCCACCGCCGCGCACCGCGGCGCCTTCAGTCCGCAGCAGCTCCGTGCTGCGCTGCCCGGAGCGCTCCGCAAGCTCGACCCGCGCACGCAGCTGCGCAGCCCCGTCATGATGCTCGTCTGGGCCGGGGCGGCCCTCACCACGATCATCGCGATCGCCGAGCCCTTCCTCGGGGGACCCGCAGATTCCGGCGGCGTCCCCGTCCCGCGGGCCTTCACCGGTGCGATCGCGGTCTGGCTGTGGCTGACCGTGCTGTTCGCCAACCTCGCCGAGTCCGTCGCCGAAGGACGCGGGAAGGCGCAGGCGCAGACCCTGCGCCGCACCCGCACGAGCACCACGGCATCCCGCATCCGCGCCCATGACCCCGCGGCGGACCCCGACGCGGAGCGGGCCGAGCTCGAGTCGGTGCCCTCGTCCGAGCTCGCGCCCGGCGACCTGGTCGTCATCCGGGCGGGAGAGCTGATCCCCGGGGACGGCGACATCGTCCGCGGCATCGCCTCGGTCGACGAGTCCGCGATCACCGGGGAGTCCGCGCCGGTGGTCCGGGAATCCGGCGGGGACCGCTCCGCCGTCACCGGTGGGACCCGCGTGCTCTCGGACCGGATCGTGGTGCGGATCACCTCCAAGCCCGGCGAGACGTTCGTGGACCGCATGATCGCGCTGGTCGAGGGCGCCTCCCGGCAGCGGACCCCCAACGAGATCGCGCTCGGGATCCTGCTGTGCTCGCTGTCGATCATCTTCGTCGTCGTCGCGCTGACCCTGAACCCGATCGCCTCCCATGCGGCGGCCCCCGTGAGCGTCGCCGTGCTCGTCGCGCTCCTGGTCTGCCTCATCCCCACGACCATCGGTGCGCTGCTGTCCGCGATCGGGATCGCCGGAATGGACCGGCTGGTGCAGCGCAACGTGCTCGCCATGTCCGGCCGTGCGGTCGAGGCGGCCGGGGACGTGACCACCCTCCTGCTCGACAAGACCGGCACGATCACCTACGGCAACCGCCGCGCGAGCGCCTTCGTCCCCCTGGGCGGGATCGAGGCGCAGGAGCTGATCGGCGCCGCGGCGCTGTCCTCGCTCGCCGATCCCACCCCCGAGGGTGCATCCATCCTCGAGCTCGCCGCGGCGCAGGGCGTCCGACCGGGCGCCGCGGCACCCGGCGAGATCGTCCCCTTCACCGCGCAGACCCGCATGTCAGGGCTGGACCTGCCCGACGGACGCCGGATCCGCAAGGGCGCGGGCGCCGCGATCGCGGCATGGGCCGAGGAGGAGGGCGCCCTGCTCCCGGAGAACCTGCTCGCCCAGCTGTGGGACGAGGTCGCGCGGATCTCGCAGTCCGGCGGGACCCCGCTCGCGGTCGCGACGAAGGACTCCTCCGGCACCGCGACCCTGCTCGGAGTCGTCCACCTCAAGGACGTCGTCAAGGAGGGGCTGCCCGCGAAGTTCTCACAGCTGCGCGCGATGGGCATCCGCACGGTGATGATCACGGGCGACAATCCGCTGACCGCTGCGGCCATCGCCGCGGAGGCGGGCGTCGACGACTACCTCGCGGAGGCGACGCCCGAGGACAAGCTCGCCTACATCCGTCGGGAGCAGGAGGGCGGGCATCTCGTCGCGATGACGGGCGACGGCACCAATGATGCTCCGGCGCTCGCACAGGCGGACGTGGGCGTGGCCATGAACTCGGGCACCTCGGCGGCGAAGGAGGCCGGCAACATGGTGGACCTCGATTCGGACCCCTCCAAGCTGATCGACATCGTCCGCATCGGCAAGCAGCTGCTCATCACCCGCGGGGCGCTCACGACCTTCTCGATCGCGAACGACGTCGCGAAGTACTTCGCGATCGTCCCCGCGATGTTCCTCGGCGTCCTCCCTCAGCTCGAGGCGCTGAACGTGATGGGCCTGCACTCGCCGGCGTCCGCGGTCCTGTCCGCGGTGATCTTCAACGCGATCGTCATCCTCGCGCTGGTCCCGCTCGCGCTGCGTGGGGTCCGCTACCGCCCCGGCGGCGCCGCGAGCATCCTGCGGCGCAACCTCGCCGTCTACGGGCTGGGCGGGGTGATCGCCCCCTTCCTCGGGATCTGGGTGATCGACCAGCTGGTCCGCCTGATTCCCGGCTTCTGATCCACCGTCCCCCAGGAAGGCTCCCATGATCACCTCGACCCGCGCCCACCTGCGCACCCTCCGCGCGGCGGCCCGCGCCACCGCGCTGCTGACCCTGCTTCTCGGCATCGCCTATCCCCTGGCGATCACCGGCCTCGGCCAGCTCGCCCTGCCGGTCCGGGCGGACGGATCCCTCCTCGCCGATGCGGACGGCGAGATCGTCGGCTCGGCGCTGATCGGCCAGTCCTTCGCCGATGCCGACGGCGACCCGTTGCCCCGGTACTTCCAGGGGCGGCCCTCCGCGGCCGGGGACGGTTATGATGCGGCCGCCTCCTCCGGGTCGAACCTCGGGCCGGAGAACCCGGAGCTCGTCGCCGAGATCTCGCGGCGTCGGGCGGAGATCGCCGCTTTCGAGAGCGTTCCTGCGAGCCGGGTTCCCGCCGACGCGCTCACCGCCTCGTCCTCCGGGCTCGACCCGCACATCAGCCCCGCATACGCGCAGCTGCAGGTTCCCCGGGTCGCCGCGGCCCGCGGCATGGACGCCGAGGAGGTGCGCCGGCTCGTCGCGGCCCACACGCAGAGCCCGGATCTCGGATACTTGGGATCGTCCCGCGTGGACGTGCTCGGGCTCAACATCGCATTGGACGACGCGGAGGAATGACCATGACTGGACGGGGGCGGTTGCGGGTGCTGCTCGGCGCGGCCCCGGGCGTCGGCAAGACCGTCACGATGCTCGAGGAAGGACGTCGCCTGCGGGAGGACGGCCGCGACGTCGTCCTCGGCTTCGTCGAGACCCACGGCCGCGCAGCGACCGCGGCGATGGTCGCCGGGCTTCCCCTCGTCCCGCGGACCCGGATCATGCACCGCGGCGTCGCGCTCGAGGAGATGGACCTCGACGCCGTCCTCGCGCGCCGACCCGAGCTCGCCCTCGTGGACGAGCTCGCGCACACCAACGCCCCCTCGTCCCGCCATCCCAAGCGCTGGCAGGACGTCCAGGAGCTGCTGGACGCGGGCATCGATGTGATCTCCACCCTCAACATCCAGCACATCGAATCCCTGCATGACGCGGTCGAGCAGATCACGGGCGTCCCCCAGCACGAGACGGTCCCCGACAGCTTCCTGCGCGGAGCGGACCAGATCGAGGTCGTCGACCTCGCCCCGCAGGCCCTGCGGGACCGGCTGCGCGGCGGGCTCGTCTATCCGCCCGAACGGATCGACGCCGCCCTCTCGCACTACTTCCGGCTCGGCAACCTCACCGCGCTGCGGGAGCTCGCGCTGATCTGGCTGGCCGACGAGGTCGATCAGGCGCTGCAGGGCTACCGCGACGAGCACGGCATCGAAGGCACCTGGGAGGCGCGGGAGCGCATCGTCGTCGCGCTCACCGGCGGGCCCGAGGGGGAGACCCTGCTCCGGCGCGGTGCTCGCATCGCCGCTCGCTCGGCCGGAGGCGAGCTGCTCGCCGTCCACGTCACCGGTCAGGACGGGCTGCGCAGCGGCGATCCTGCGGACCTCGCCCAGCAGCGCGCTCTCGTGGAGGAGCTCAACGGCACGTACCACCAGGTGATGGGCGAGGACGTGCCCGCTGCGCTCGTGGAGTTCGCCCGCTCCGTGAACGCGACCCAGCTCGTCCTCGGCGCGAGCCGCCGCGGGCGCCTCGCCGCGGCTCTGACCGGGCCGGGGATCGGCGCGACCGTGGTGCGCGAATCGGCGGACATCGACGTGCACATGGTCAACCACGCCGCCGCCGGCGGGCGGACGACGCTGCCGCCGCTCACCGGGGCGCTGACCCCGCAGAGACGGATCGCAGGCTTCGCGATCGCGTTGCTGGGCGGGCCCGCGATGACCGTGCTGCTGGCCATGGCCCGCAGCCCTGCCGCGATCACGACGGATGTGCTGAGCTACCAGCTGCTCGTCGTCGTGGTCGCGCTCGTGGGCGGGGTCTGGCCCGCTCTGTTCGCCGCTGTGCTGTCCGGGGTCACCCTGGACTTCTTCTTCCTCGAGCCGCTGTACACGGTGCACATCCACGAGCCGCACCACCTCATCTCCCTGATCCTGTACGCCGTGATCGCCGTGCTCGTGAGCCTCGTCGTGGATCGGGCCGCGCGCCTCGCCCGCGCCGCGCGGCGGGCCGCCGCCGAGTCCGAGCTCATCCAGACCATCGCCGGGAGCGTCCTGCGCGGCGACAGCGCCGTGCAGGCGCTCATCGGCCGTGCGCGGGAGACGTTCCAGCTGTCCGCGATCGTGCTCCGGCGCGAGGGAGAGGAGCTCGCCCGCGACGGCGACCCGTCCCTCGCGGGGCCGAGCGCCGCTGTGCCGGTGGGTGAGCACGCTGCGATGGAGCTGTACGGGCGCGACCTCGCCGCAGCCGAGCAGCGCCTTCTCGCGGTCGTCGCCGCCCAGCTCGCCGTCGCCCTGGAGCACCGGGACCTCACGCGGACCGCACGGCAGATAGAGCCGATCGCCGCCTCGGACCGGGTCCGTGGCGCGCTCCTGTCCGCGCTCAGCCATGATCTGCGCCGCCCGCTCGCTGCTGCCGCCGCTGCTGTCGGCGGCCTGCGGGAAGCCGGTCCCGCGCTCGGGCCGGACGATGAGCGGGAGCTCCTCGAGACGGCCGAGGAGAGCCTCGCGGCGCTCGGCGCGCTGGTCACCGACCTGCTCGATGTCAGCCGGCTGCAGGCAGGCGCCCTCAGGATCGGCGTGAGCCCCACCGATCCTGCCGAGGCGATCTCCCCGGCCCTCGAGGAGCTGCACCTGGGACCGGACGAGGTGGGGCTCGGGCTCGAGCACGGCGAGGCCCTCGCGAGCGCGGATCCCGTGCTGCTGCAGCGAGTCCTCGTGAACCTGCTGGCGAACGCCCACCGGCACAGCCCTGCCGGGGTCCCGGTCCACATCGGCACCAGCACCTTCGGCGATCGGCTCGAGATCCGCGTGATCGACCGGGGGCCGGGCGTCGCCGAGGACGAGCTCGAGGACATCTTCCTGCCCTTCCAGAGGCTCGGGGACACCGACAACACGACCGGCCTGGGTCTGGGCCTCGCCCTCTCGCGCGGCTTCGTCGAGGCGATGCACGGCGAGCTGCGTCCCGAGGACACTCCCGGGGGCGGGCTCACGATGGTCATCTCCCTCCCCCTCGCACCCGACAGGACGGAGCGACCATGCGGATCCTGATCGCCGACGACGACCCGCAGATCCTGCGGGCCCTGCGGATCACCCTCACCGCGAAGGGGTATCGGATCACGATCGCGGTCGACGGGGCGGAGGCGATCTCCGCCGCGATCGATCATCGGCCCGATCTCGTGCTGCTGGATCTGGGGATGCCGCGGATGGACGGGGTCGCGGTGATCGAGGCGATCCGAGGCTGGTCGCAGGCGCCCATCCTCGTCGTCTCCGGCCGGACCGGTGCCGCCGACAAGGTCGAGGCGCTCGACGCCGGGGCCGACGACTACATCACCAAGCCCTTCGCGATCGAGGAGCTGCTCGCGCGCATCCGCGCGCTGACCCGTCGCGTGCAGGCGGAGGAGTCCGCGCCGGTGGTCCGGCTCGGCGAGGTCACGATCGATCTGGCCGCGCACAGCGTCAGCCGGGAGGGCCCCGACGGGGTCCGGCGCATCCGCCTGACGCCGACGGAATGGCAGGTCATCGAGATCCTCATCCGGGGGGCAGGGAAGCTCGTGACCAGGCAGGACATCCTCACCGCGATCTGGGGCACCGAACATGCCGAGGACACCGGCTACCTGCGCCTGTACATCTCGCAGCTGCGGCGCAAGCTCGAGGAGGACCCGGCGCACCCGGTGCATCTGATCACCGAGCCCGGCATGGGATACCGGCTGGAGGGCCTCACGCGATGAGGCGGCGGTCGGGGAGCTCGACGTTCTGGCCGGGTGAGTTAGAGTCACCCCGGCTGTGACCGCGGTCATACCTTAACTCGGGATCTTCCAGTTCTGGTCGCGGTGACCCTAAGGTCGTCGCCATCGTAAAGGTCCACGCGACTTTAACTGGAGGTGACCCGTCCATGGCCGATCCGATCGCGCTCGCCGTCTCGACGGTCATCTTCGCCCTGCGCCCCCACCCCACGGCGCATCGGCCCGTCCTGTGGATCCCGCTCGTGCGTCGCATCCGCGCCCCTCACCAGGGGACTTGGGCGCTGCCGGGCGGACCGCTGGCCTCCGACGAGGGGCTCGCGGCATCGGCCGCCCGCAATCTGCGCGAGACCACGAACCTGACCCCCGGGTATCTCGAGCAGCTCTACGCCTTCGGCTCCCTGGACCGCGCCCCCACCGCGGCCGAGCGCACCGTCTCGGTCGTCTACTGGGCCCTGGTCCGCGCCGCCGAGGCCGAGGCGGGCAGGGAGACGCTCAACGTCCGCTGGTTCGTGGCCGACGAGCTCCCGCCGCTCGCCTTCGACCACGCCCTCATCGTCGAGTACGCCCTGTGGCGCCTGCGCAACAAGGTCGAGTACTCCCGCATCGCCGCCGCGTTCCTCGGGGAGACCTTCACCCTCGCCGAGCTGCGCGGTGTCCACGAGGCCGTCCTCCAGCGGCCCCTCGACCCCGCGAACTTCCGCCGCCAGGTGGAGGCCTCCGGGCGGCTCGTCCCCACCGGCGAGTACCGCACCGGCGGTCGCCACCGGCCCGCCCAGCTCTACCGCCACGACGAGTCGATCGAGCTCGCCGACAACGGCCCGCTCACCGGCCTCTGAACCCGGCGCACCCACCACGCCCCGACCCGCAAGGACCTCGTCATGACCCTCACCGCCTCGGTCGACCTGACCATCCGCGACATCTCCCGCGGCGCCCCCGGCAGCACGTGCTCGACCCAGCTCCTGGACGCCCCCTGGGACGTCGACGCCCGCGAGAGCGGCTACGGCCCCGGCGCCTCGATGGCCGACGCCGCCCCCGTGACCGCACCCCGCCAGGGCGAGATCCCCGCCGAGTACCGCGAGGCGAGCGCCGAGGAGCTGGATCGCCGCATCCGCGCCGCGAAGGCGGAGCTGGGCGAGCGGGTCGTGGTGCTGGGCCACTTCTACCAGCGCGACGAGGTCGTCCAGCACGTCGACTACGTGGGCGACTCCTTCCAGCTCGCGAACGCCGCGAAGGCCCGCACCGAGGCGGAGGCGATCATCTTCTGCGGCGTGCACTTCATGGCCGAGACCGCGGATCTGCTCTCCGCTCCCGAGCAGGCCGTGATCCTCCCGAACCTCGCCGCCGGCTGCTCGATGGCGGACATGGCGGACATCGACCAGGTCGAGGAGGCCTGGGAGCAGCTCATGGAGGTCTACGGCGGCGAGGTCGACGAGGACGGGATCGCCGAGGTCATCCCCGTGACCTACATGAACTCGAGCGCCGCGCTCAAGGGGTTCTGCGGCCGCCATGGCGGGATCGTGTGCACCTCCTCGAACGCGGCGACGGTGCTGGAATGGGCCTTCTCCCGCGGCAGGCGCGTGCTGTTCTTCCCCGATCAGCACCTGGGCCGCAACACCGCGAAGGCGATGGGGATCGGCCTCGAGCAGATGCCGATGTGGAATCCGCGCCAGGTGCTCGGCGGCAACTCCGAGCAGACCCTCGCGGAGGCGAAGGTGATCCTGTGGAACGGCTTCTGCTCCGTGCACAAGCGCTTCACGACCGCGCAGATCGACAGGGCGCGCGCCGAGCACCCGGGCGTGCGCGTGATCGTCCACCCCGAATGCCCGATGCCCGTGGTCGACGCGGCCGACGAGTCCGGGTCCACCGACCACATCCGCCGGGCGATCGAGGGCGCCGCCGAGCCGACGACCTTCGCGATCGGCACGGAGATCAACCTCGTCCAGCGCCTGGCGGCGGAGCACCCGCAGCACACGATCTTCTGCCTGGACCCGGTCGTGTGCCCCTGCTCGACGATGTACCGCATCCACCCCGGATATCTCGCCTGGGCTCTCGAGTCCCTGCTGCGCGGCGAGATCATCAACCGCATCACCGTCACCGACGACGTCGCCGAGCCCGCGCGCCTCGCGCTCGAGCGGATGCTCGCGGCGAAGCCGTCCTCCGCCGCCGCGGCGCGCGGGGCCGATGCGGCCGGTCGCTGAGATGCCCGGCCGGGGAGCGGGCGCCGACCCGCATGCCGTCGGGGCCCGGGAGGCCGGACGGGGCAGACGCGCCGCGGATACCCTCGCCCCGGCCTGTCCGGTGACCGATGCGGACCTGCTGGTTATCGGCTCCGGGATCGCCGGTCTGAGCGCGGCCCTGCGCGCGAGCGCCGGCGGTGCTCGCGTGCTCGTGGTGACCAAAGGGGCGCTCGCCGAGGGCTCGACGCGGCACGCCCAGGGCGGGATCGCCGGGGCCGTCGGCCCGGGGGACTCCCCGGTCGCACACGTCGCGGACACCCTCGCCGCCGGCGCGGGGCTGTGCTCCGCCGATGCGGTGCAGGTCCTCTGCACGGAGGGGCCGGCCCGGATCGCGGAGCTCATCGCCCGGGGCGTCGCGGTCGATCGGGACCCGGAGGGTGAGGTCCTGCTGGGCCTCGAGGGCGCCCACTCCCGGCCCCGCATCCTCCACGCCGGCGGCGATGCGACCGGGCTCGCGATCGAGGAGGCGCTGCTCGCCGCGATCGACGCCGCCGCGATCCCGGTGCGCGAGCACGCGACCCTGATCGACCTGATCGTGTCCGACGGCCGGGTCCGCGGTGCGCAGGTGCTCGTCGGGGACGGTGCCGCGGCGGTCGCGCAGGTCCTCGATCTGCGCGCCGGGGCAGTCCTGCTCGCCACCGGCGGGGACGGCCAGCTCTTCGCCCACACCACGAATCCTGCGGTCGCGACCGGGGACGGCATCGCCGCGGCCGCCCGCGCCGGAGCACGCCTCGCCGATCTCGAGTTCCACCAGTTCCACCCCACGGCGCTCGCCGCGCCCGGGCCCGAGCCGGAGCGCCGATTCCTCATCTCCGAGGCGGTGCGCGGGGAGGGAGCCGTGCTGCGCGATGAGCATGGCCGCCGCTTCATGCCGGAGGTCGATCCCCGCGCCGAGCTCGCGCCGCGCGACGTGGTCGCCCGGGAGATCGCGCAGGTCATGGCCCGGCAGGGCGGCAGGCCCGTGCTGCTGGACGCGACCCGGACCGGGCCCGCGGGCATCGGTGCGGGCGAGCGGGCGGCCTGGCTCGCGCGCCGCTTCCCGACGATCGACGCGGCGGTCCGGGCCGCCGGGCTCGACTGGGCGCGGGAGCCGATCCCCGTGACGCCCGCCGCCCACTACCTGATGGGCGGGGTGTCCACCGACCTCGAGGGCCGCACCTCGCTCCCGGGCCTGTACGCGGCGGGGGAGTGCGCCCGCACCGGGGTCCACGGGGCGAACCGCCTCGCCTCGAACTCCCTGCTCGAGGGCGCCGTCTTCGGGCCCCGCGCCGCCGATGCCGCTCTTGCCGACCTCGCCCCCGTCCCGTCCGGGAATCCTGCGGCCGCGTCGCCGAGCGCGGGATCCGGTTCGCATCCTCACCCCGGAGGCGGGTCGCTTCCTCCGGTCGGGGGCGCCGCCGTGGTCGACCGGCGCGCTCTGCAGCGGCTCATGTGGGAGCGGGTCGGGCTCATGCGCACGGGCGCCGAGCTCGCCGAGGCCGCCCGCATCCTCGAGGCCTGGTGCGCCCCCGCGCCCACGTCCCGCTCCGCCGCCGAGGACCGGAACCTTCTGGAGCTCGGCCGCCGCGTGGTGGCCGCCGCCCTGGCGCGTCCCGGCTCCGTCGGCGCCCACCATCGCCTCGACGACCCCGCGCTCGTCGTTCCTCCCGAGGCATGGTCCGCCTGCCCCGAGCCGATGCCGCTCGAGGACACAGGATCGGTCCCTGCCGGTCGGCCGGTGCTCGAACCGGCGTCCGCCTCCGCTCCCTGATCTGCCCTGACCTGACCAGCGCTGGATCTGACCAGCGCTGGACCCGCCCCGGCCCCGACCTTCGGCGGCCCTGATCCGTCCCCGTCCCCTGGAGGCCCGCCCCATGCTCACTCCCGCCCACATCGACCGCGTCGTCTCCGCGGCCCTCGTCGAGGACGCCCCCTGGGGCGATGCGACCGGCGAGGTCTTCCTGCCCGCCTCGGCCCGGGCCCGGGCCGAGCTGCGTGCCCGCGAGCCCGGCGTCCTCGCCGGCGGCGATGTGTTCGCGGCTGCGTTCCGCCTGACCGACCCGACGGTGCAGGTCGAGCTGGCCGTCGCCGACGGCACCTCCTTCGCGGCCGGTGACGTGCTCGGACAGGTCGAGGGCCCGGCCCGCGCCGTCGTGCAGGCGGAGCGGATCGCGCTGAACTTCACCCAGCGCATGTCCGGGATCGCGACGCTGACCCGCGCGTTTGTCGATGCCGTGGCCGGCACGGGCGCGCGGATCACCGACACCCGGAAGACCACGCCCGGGCTGCGCGCCTTCGAACGCCATGCGGTCGCCGCCGGCGGCGGGGTGAACCACCGCTTCTCGCTCTCGGACGCGGTGATGGCCAAGGACAACCACCTCGCCGTGCTGCAGCAGCAGGGCCTGGACCTCACCGCGGCGATCCGCACGGCCCGTGCCCGGCTCGGCCACACGATGCGGCTCGAGGTGGAGGTCGACCGGGTCGAGCAGATCGAGCCGGTGATCGCGGGCGGGGTCGACGTCATCATGCTCGACAACTTCAGCCTCGAGGACCTGGCCCGCGGGGTCCGGATCGTCGCCGGCCGCGCGATCGTCGAGGCCAGCGGCACCGTCACCCTCGACACCGTCGGCGCGATCGCCCGCACCGGCGTCGACGTCATCTCCTCGGGCGCGCTCACCCATTCGGTGCGCAGCCTCGATCTGGGGCTCGACGTCGCGGTGCACGCGGGACGGGACGCCTGAGCCGTGCTCTACCTGGACGCGGCGGCGACCACGCCCGTGCGCCGCGAGGCCCTCGAAGCGGCCTGGCCCTACCTGACCGGAACCTTCGGCAATCCCTCGAGCCACCACACAGCGGGGGAGGCGGCCGCGGCCGGGCTCGCCGATGCCCGCGCCCGCGTCGCGACGGCGCTCGGGGTGCGTCGCAGCGACGTGATCTTCACCAGCGGCGGCACCGAGGGCGCGAATCTCGCGATCAAGGGCCTCGCCCTCGCCGCGGCCGATGCCGGACGGGCCCGGCACGTGGTGACCTCGTCGATCGAGCACGAGGCCGTCCTGGACAGCGTCGACTTCCTGGTGCGTCGCCACGGCTTCGAGGTGTCCTTCGCGGATCCCGGGTCGGACGGCGTCGTCACGCCTCGGGCGCTTGCCGCCGTCCTGCGCCCGGACACGGCGCTGGTCTCCCTGGCCTACGCGAACAACGAGGTCGGCGCGGTCGCGGACGTGCCCGCCCTCGCCGAGGTCGCGCACTCCTGCGGCGCCCTCCTGCACACCGACGCGGTGCAGGCCGCGGGGCATCTTCCGCTGCGGGATCCGGGGGCCGATGCGCTGACGATCTCCGGGCACAAGCTGGGCGCCCCCAAGGGCATCGGAGCGGCCATGATCCGCGGGCGCCTGCCGCTCGAGCCCCTTGTCCACGGCGGCGGGCAGGAGTCGGGTCGGCGCTCTGGCACCGAGAACGTCGCCTTCGCGGTCGCGCTCGCCACGGCCCTCGAGCTCGCCGAGGCCGAGCGGGAGGAGACCGCCGTGCGCCTGGCGGCGCTGCGGGATCGGTTCATCGGCCGCGTGCTCGCCTGCTGGGACGGCGCCTTCCTGACCGGTCCCGCGGAGCCGGCGCGGCGCCACCCGGCGCATGCCTCCTTCTGCTTCCCCGGTCGCAGCGGCGAGTCGATCCTGCTGGACCTCGAGGGGCGCGGCGTCCTCGCCTCGAGCGGCTCCGCCTGCGCCGCCGGCAGCGACGAGCCCTCCCACGTGCTCACGGCGATCGGCATCGACCAGGAGGTCGCGCAGACGGCGGTGCGCGTCACGCTGGGCGCAGGCACGACCGCGGCGGACGTCGAGGCGGCGGCATCGGCCTTCGAGAGCGTTCTTCGCGGATAGGCGGATAGGCGGATAGGCGGCCACGGTGTCGGCCGACGGGCCGGTCCGGCGCGATACCCGGGCCGAACGCGCCGATCCGCCTCGGGCGGTGTGCACGGCGAATTTCCGGGCGGGGAGACACAGTGCGTTCGGAAGACTCGTACATCATGGACATCATGGACATCATGGACATGTTCCTGGGACGCATCATGGCCCTCCGGGCGCACTCCGCCTCGCCGGCCCCTCCGCCACCGCGGCTGTCTCTTCCCATCCCAGGCACGCGACGTGGCCGTGCCCGTCGTGCCGAGCCCGGTCACCCCGCGTGGGCCCACCAGTCGGAGACCGCCTGCGAGACCTCGCGGCCGTAGAGGGAGGTGAGGTCCCGGTCCCGGTAGCGTGAACCGGTTCGGCGCGCAGCGGGAGCGGATCGGTCGACGGCGCAGGCGATCTCGTCCAGGGCGTCGGGACCCCGGCGCAGATAGGACCGCCGCTCTGCCAGGTTCAGAGCGATCAGCACGCTGTAGCCGAAGCCGTGGTGCGTGCAGTTCACGTCGAGCAGCAGCTCGGCGTCGCGCTCCAGGAGGAACCATGTGCCGGACCGGTGATCGATGACCTTCATCGCGTCATGCTGGCACTGCTCCGCCGAGGCGCCCAGGGCCGGAGCCTCACGTGACCATTCCGTTGCCGAGCGGTTTCGGACCCGGGTACGCGGCTCAGGTCGGTCATGTGCTGCTGCGCCACCGGTCCAGCTGCTCGTCCAGCGTTCGGCGGAGATGCCGGATCTCCCGCGGAGCAAGGACGCCCGCGAAGTCCGGATGTGGCAGTCGCCGTGCAGGAACGCCGAGGACCCGGCGGCGAGGGCCTCGTCGATCCGGGCGAGGTCTCCCAGCACGGTGGCGACGCGCAGGTCATCGCCGGGCTCCTTCCAGAGCCGTCGTGCCGCGGCTGCGAGCTCGCCGCTGTTCCGTCCGGCAGCGGACATCCTGTGGGGCTCCTCGCCGAGAGCTCCTCGGACATGCTCGCCCGACGCCGGGACCGTCCGATGGATCTTTCCCAGCAGTCGGGCGAGGGAGACCCACATCGCCGGCGTCCCCGTCATCCCGCCCAGGCCAGGAACTCTTCGGCAGCCACCACGGGCTTGCCCCATCTCGCGGCCGCCTTGGCCTTGTTCGACTGGGAACCGCGTTCGGCGACGACGAGGACATCGGTCCGGGTCTTGGTCACGTTCGCGACCGGCTGCAGGCCGTGGCGACGGGCGATCGACTCCATCTCCTCCCGCTCGAGGACGCCGCGGGAGGCATCGTGGACGGTGCCGGTGAAGCACACGCGCGCGCCCGGTCGCAGGAGCGAGGAGAGATCCGCGCAGCCCTCGAGGGCCAGGTCCTCCGGCAGCACCCGGATCCCGTAGTGCGCCTCCGCCGCGCGCAGCCGGTCCACCGCCTCCTGATCGGGGTCCAGGACCCTGGACCAGGCGCGCTCGAGCTCCTGCGCGAGCAGCCCTGCCGCGTCGTCCTGCGCGGAGACGTTCCCGCCCACCAGGAAACCGGTGGGCCCTGCGATCCCCTCGGGACCGGTGGTGCGGGCCAGCAGGAAGCCGTGGCCGCGAGGGATGACCGGGAAGGTCGTGTCGGCACCCGGGAGCAGGGGGAGCATCCCGGCCTCCCCGGCCACGATCCCCTCGGCCGGGGCGTCCTCCCGGCGCAGACGCAGGGCGGCGTCGCGGATCGCACGGGCGCGGTCGAGGGCCGTGCCCGTGCGCACGGCCGTGCGCTCGGCGATGGTGAGGCGAGAGGCGGGCAGCTCCACGCCCAGCGGCATCGGCTCCACATGCTCGGTGCGCTTGAGCTCGAAGTCGATGACGTGCAGCAGCTCGTCGATCCCGACGCCCACGGGGACCCGGCCCGCGAGCAGGGGCGAGAGCGCGGGCCATGCCTCGGACAGCAGCGGCGCGAGCTGCACGTCGCGGGCGGTGATCCCGAACTCCGACTGCGCCCGGAACAGATCCATGGTGGGGTTCACGACGGTGGTGACCTCGTCGCCGTCATCGGTCGCGACCGCGATCTCCACGGGCCGCGGCCGGTACCGGTCCCCGCGCTCGCCCACGATCAGCGCGCTCAGATACACCTCGCCCAGCGCATCCCGCGGCGGGATCGAGGCGGTGAGGAAGCGCCGCACCCGAGGATCGGTCTTGAGGTCCCGCGGCAGCACGTCGCGCCGCAGGACCAGCCCCGCCAGGCTCGTGCAGCGCGAGAGCGCGACATACAGCTGACCGCCCGCGAAGGTGCCGCCGGTGAGGTCGACGATCACCCGGTCCAGGGTCTGCCCCTGCGACTTGTGGATCGTGATGGCCCAGGCGAGCTTCACGGGCAGCTGCGTGAACGTCCCGATCACCTCATGGCGCAGCTCGCCGCCGTCCACGACCGGCCGCGTCACGTCCCAGGTGTGGGGCCGCACCTCGACCCGGTCGCCCTCGCGCAGGTCCACGTCCAGGACGGGCCCGTCGGCATCGGCCCGGATCCGGGCGATCCGGCCGAGGGACCCGTTCACCCAGCGGTCCCCGGGGTCGTTGCTGAGCAGCATGACCTGCGCGCCCTCGGCGAGCTCGAGCTGCGCCTCGGTGGGGCGCTCGAAGCCGTCGAGCTCGCCGCGGACGTCGGCGGCGAAGGCCCGCACCGGTGTCCCGAGCCGCTCCAGCATCCGTGTGTTGCGGCCGTTCACGATCGAGTTGGTCGTCGCGAGGGTCAGCCAGAACTCGTCCTCGGGCGGCTCGAAGTCCCGGTTCGTGCGGGTGTTCAGCTCCGCACGGGCCTCCTCGAGCAGCGTCCCCTCGCGGACCTGGTTCAGCAGCTCGATCAGCCGTGCATCGCCCTGCTGGCGGAACACCGTGGTCAGCTCGAGGACGGGGAAGACGTCCCGGTCGAAGGAGCGGGCCGCGGAGAAGTAGGGGCTTCCGTAGCGCTCCTCGAGGAACGCCGTCTCCGCATCGCGCACCACCGGCGGCAGCTGGTACAGGTCGCCGACCAGCACCAGCTGCACCCCGCCGAAGGGCTCGCCGGGCTGCGGTCCGAAGCGCTCGAGAGCCGCGGCGAGGGCGTCGAACAGGTCCGCGCGCACCATCGAGGCCTCGTCGACGACGAGCACGTCGAGCTCGGCGAGGGTCTTCGCGAACCGGCCCGGGAAGTAGCCGGGACCGCGCACCATCTCCTCGCTGACGCCGGCCGGGAAGGAGAACAGCCGATGGATCGTGTACCCCTGCACGTTCAGGGCCGCGATCCCGGTGGGCGCGACGGTCACGGCCCGCTTCCGCGTCCGCTCCAGGAACAGGCGGACCAGCGTCGACTTGCCGGTGCCGGCACGGCCGGTGAGGAACACGTTCGACCCACCCAGCAGCAGGTCCAGGGCTTGGCGGAACTCGTCGGTCATGGTGAGGGTCGCGGCCATCGGCCCATTGTCCCGCACCCCCGGCCCGTGGTGCCGGTCCGGCATCGCCTCGTGCTTTCGGCCGATCCCGAGCAGGCGGCTCCTGCCTACGATGGGGCCATGCCGTCCGACCCGCCCCTGCCCTCCGAGGCGGAGGCCGATCCCGCCTCAGGCTGGCGGCCGGCGCTGCAGGCGCTCGGCGTCTCGGCGCTGTGCCTCATGATCGGGGCGCTGGTCATGCTGGCCGTCTCCGCCTCGAGCCTGCAGGAGCAGGGCACCCCGCTTCCGGAACCGCTGCGGCTCGTGCTGCTGATCGACCTGCTGGTCGGCATCGTCTGCGCCATCGCGGTCGGGCCGATGCGCCGTGCCGGCACCTGGAACCTGCTGATCGTCGCGTCCACCGCGGTCAGCGGCACGTCGATCGCCGCCGGGGCGGTGGCGCTCGCCCGGATCGGGGAGCGGCGGACGCGGCGTCTGGACGCGACCGCGATCGGTGTCGTCGCCGTCTGCGCCGTCGTGAACGCGCTGCTGCTGCGCTGGGCCGCCCCCGGCAGCGTCTGGACCATCCCGTGGGAGGTGCTGCTGAGCCTCGCCTTCGCGGGCGCCTCCCTGCTGTGGGGCCGGGCCCGGGGGACGCGCGCGGCCCTCATCACCTCGCTGCGCGCGCAGACTCTGACGGCGCAGCGGGAGAAGGAGGCGCTCGAACGGGAGCATGCCGCGCTGATGGCGCAGGCGCGGTCGGAGCAGCGGGCCGCGATCGCCCGCGACATGCACGACAGCCTCTCGCATCATCTCTCGCTGATCGCCATGCACGCCGGTGCCCTCGAGTACCGGGACGACCTGCGGACGGCGGACCGCCGTGCGGCGGCCGGGACGATCCGCGCGAGCGCGCAGGCGGCGAACGCGGAGCTGCGCGAGGTGCTCTCCGCGCTCCGCGCCGACGGGGCGCCGCTGCCCACGGCGGCGGATCTCTCCGCCATGGTCGAGGAGGCGCGCCAGAGCGGCCACCGCGTGCATCTGCGCTGGTCCGGAGGCCCGTTCGAGGCCGCCTGCCTGGACCGGGCAGGGACGACCAGCGTCGTCACGATGGTGCGGATCACCCGGGAGCTGCTGACCAACGCTCGTCGGCACGCGGCAGGGGAGACCCTTGAGCTGGACCTCGACCGGGAGGGCGAGGAGCTCGTGCTGCGGGCTCGCAACCCGGCTCCGTCGTCGGCCGCCGCGGGGAGACCGGGCTCGGGGCTCGGCCTCGTCGGCGTGCGGGAGAGGATCCGTCTGCTGGGCGGGACGCTGCAGGTGACCGGTCGGGCCGGCACGGACTTCGAGGTGGAGGCGCGGCTGCCATGGAGACAGTGACGCAGACAGCCACGGGGCAGGTCAGGCTGCTGGTCGTCGACGACGAGGCGCTCATGCGGGCCGGTCTGAGGCTCATGCTCGACGGGGCGGAGGGCATCACGGTCGTCGGCGAGGCGGGCGATGGCGTCGAGGCCCTCGCGGCCGTCGCCGAGCTCGACCCGGACGTGGTCCTCATGGACCTGCGGATGCCGACGATGGACGGGATCGAGGCCACCGGGCGTCTGCGGAAGGCGGGTTCCCGGCCCGCGGTCGTCGTGCTCACCGCGTTCGACACCGATTCCTTCCTGCTGCGGGCCCTGCGTGCCGGCGCGGTCTCGTTCCTGCTCAAGGACACGCCGCCGCAGGATGTCGTGCAGGCGGTGCACGAGGCCGCGCGGGGAGGGGCGCGGTTCTCCCCGACGGTGCTCACCCGGCTGATCCGTCTCGCCGCACGGGAGGACGTCGCGGCCGCGCAGGAGCCGGAGGCGCCCGCGCCGCCCGCCGCGCGGACCGTGGCCCCGGCGGAGGTGACCGCCCGCGAGTGGGACGTCGCACAGCTGGTCGCCCAGGGACTGACCAACGGCGAGATCGGGGAGGCGCTGATGATGTCGCTGCCGACGGTGAAGACCCACGTCGGTCATCTCTTCGAGAAGCTGCACGTCACCAATCGCGTCCAGCTCGCGATCCGCGTCCTCGAGCGCTGATGCCTGCCGGTGATATTGCGATGCTTCCCCAGGAGCTTCCACGTAGGCTTCTGACATGCATGTTCTGCGTCTGGCTGGGCCGCCCGGAGTGGGGAAGTCGACCCTCGCGCAGGCGATCGCCGCGCGCTTCGCGGCCGCCGGGGACGCCACGACGCATGTCGACATCGACCAGCTGGGCATGCTGTACCCCGCACCGGACGGGGACCCGGACCGATGGCGGCTCAAGGAGCGCGCGCTGGACCGGGTGGCGATCATCCATCGCCGCGCGGGCTCGCACCGTCTCGTCGTCTCCGGGGTCGCCTGCCCGGACCTGCCGCCGCCGCCGACGATCGCCTGCTCGGTGACGTCCCTGTGGCTCGATGCCTCGGATGCGCAGCGTCGTGCACGTCTGGGCCCGCGCGGATGGAGCCCGGAGCAGCGGGAGCGGACGGTGCGGATCGGCGGGGAGGAGTCCGCGCGCCTCGCTCCGGGCTGGAGGCGCCTCGGGACCGATGACCTCGGCGTCGAGGAGACCGCCCGGAGGATCCTCGACCTCGCGGCGCAGGCGGAGGCGAAGCCGCTGGGGCCCACCCCCCTGCCGGAAGGGGCGGACAGCCAGCTCGCCCCGGTCCTGTGGATCACCGGGCCGCGCTGCACGGGCGCCTCCAGCATCGGCTGGCAGCTCGCCCAGGAGGCGTGGGCGGCCGGTCGCCGCCTGGGCTTCCTCGACCTCGCCCAGCTGTCCCTCGCCCGGAACCTGCCCGGAGGGGAACGGGCCGCCCGCGTGCTCGGCGCGGACTGCGCGGCCAGTCTCCACGAGTGCTTCGTCGCCGCCGGCGGCACGGCGAGCATCGTCGTCGCCCCGCTCGACGCCGGTCCGGAGCTCGCGCTCGCCGCCTTCGGCGACGTCCCCGTGATCCCGGTGCGGCTGGACGCATCGGCCGCGGACCTGCGCGCACGCGCCCGGTCCCGTGCCGACGGCGGCGGGCCGGTCCTCGCCGGCGACGACCTGCGCGAGGCCACGCCCTTCGAGATCGCCGCCGTGGTCCGGCGGGCCCTGCACCAGCGCATGCTGCCGCTGCGCCCGGGAGAGATCCGGGTGAGCACCACCGGGGCCGACGTGCCCTCCGCCGCGGCCCGGATCCGCACGGCGACCGGGTGGTCGGCCTGATCCGGACGCTCCCGTCGGACCCGCGCTCGTAGACTGCCGGGCACGGAGAGCGGAAGGAGCGGCCGATGGCGATGGCGCTCGCGGTGCTGCTCGGCGTCCCGGCCCTCCTCGTCGTGATCGGGATCGTCCTCGTCGCGCTCGGCGTCCGGGAGCTGCGGGCGACCCCGATGCGGCGCGCGGGCGTGCTGCCGATCGTCGCGGGTGCCGGCACGCTGTTGTGCGCGGTGCTCGCGCTGAGCGTGCTGTGGAGCGACATGCCCTACGGGGTCGTGCTGCTCCCCGTGCTCGCGCTCGTCCTCGCGGCCCTGGGGGACCTGGTGCTCCTGGCGCTCTGGGCGGTTCTGCGACTCCGATGATCCGGAGCCGCCCCGCCTAGACTCGTCCCATGCCTCCTGAGACCGCCTCCTGGACCCTGCCCGGCCTCGTCCTGACGGACCTGACGCTCGAGGTCCCCCTCGATCATGACCGCCCCGAGGGACCGCGCCTCAGCGTGTTCGCGCGCGTGGCCGCGGCCGAGGGCGGCGCGGACCGGCCCTACCTCGTCTACCTGCAGGGCGGCCCCGGCTTCGAGGCGCCCCGGCCGGCGCTCGAGTCGCCGAGCCCGTCCTGGCTGCCGCGCGCCCTCGAGGACTTCCAGGTCGTCCTGCTCGACCAGCGCGGCACCGGCCGCTCGACACCGGTGGGACTGGACGTCGTCCTGCCCGCCGGCGCGATCCCCGGAGCGGCGACACTGCGGGAGGCGGCGCCCGAGGACCAGGCCGCCTACCTCGCGCACTTCCGGGCCGATGCGATCGTCCGCGACGCGGAGGCGGTCCGTGCGGCGCTCGGCGCGCGGTCGTGGTCGCTGCTGGGCCAGTCCTTCGGCGGCTTCACGACCCTGCGCTACCTGTCCGAGCACGCCGACCGCCTGGACCTGACCCTGTTCACGGGCGGCCTGCCCGTGATCGGCCCGCGACTGGACGAGGTCTACACGACGACGTGGGAGGGGATGGTCCGGCGCTCCGAGGAGTTCTACGCGCGCTTCGACGGGGACCGGGACCGCATGCGCCGGCTCGCCGACCTCGCACGGGCCGGCGAGCTGGTCCTGCAGGACGGGCAGGCCGTGAGCCCTGACCGCCTGCGCACGGTCGGGCACCTGCTGGGAGCCTCCGGCGGCGCGGAGAGGCTCCACTACCTGCTCGAGCTGGATCCGGTGAGCCCGGCCTTCCGCCAGGCGCTCGCGGACGCCCTGCCCTTCGGGGGAGCGAACCCGATCTACACCGTCCTGCACGAGTCCTGCTGGGCCGATGGCCAGGCCACCCGCTGGGCGGCGGACCGCACCATGCCGGAGCAGGTGCGGGCCGATCCCACCCTGCTGGCCGGGGAGCACGTCCACCGCAGCCTCCTGGACGAGGACCCGCAGCTGGCGCCGTGGAAGGAGGTGGCGGACATCCTCGCCGAGCACGAGTGGCCCGCCCTCTACGACTCGGAGGCGCTGCGAGCCGCGCAGGTCCCCGGCGCCGCGGCCGTGTACTTCGCCGACGCCTACGTCCCCGCGCAGTACTCGCTCGAGACGGCGGCGCTGCTGCCGAAGCTGCGCCCCTGGGTGACCAGCGAGTATGAGCACAACGGCCTGCGCGCGAGCGGCGACGGCGTCTTCACGCACCTGCTGGACCTCGCCCGCGGGCGCCGCACCGCCTGATCGGCGAACGCGGCTCCGGTCGGGGCGCAGCGGTCGATACAGTGGATGCCATGAGCAACGACGCCCCCGCCCCCGCGACCCCGATGGCGGTGCACGCCTGGTCCCTGCATCGGACGCTCGGCCGCTTCGTGTCCGAGCACGCCAATCCGCCCGGATCCACGGGCATGATCCCGACGGCCGCGGCGCCCGGCGCCGTCGACATGCTGGACCTGCCGCGGGAGCTCGCCGCCCACGGCATCGGGACGGTGCAGCTGTGCCACTTCCACCTGCCGCGCCGCGACCGCTCCTATCTCGAGGAGCTGCGAGCCGCGCTCGCCGAGGCCGAGGTCGCGCTCGACGCGCTGCTGGTCGACGCCGGTGACCCGATCCACCCCACGGACGCCGATGCCCACGAGGCCTGGATCGCCGGCTGGCTCGAGGACGCCGCCGTGCTCGGCGCCGCACGCGGCCGCGTGTGCGCGGGGGAGTCGGCACCGACCCCGGAGCGCATCGCTTCGAGCGCCGCCCGGCTGTCCCGCCTGGCCGCGGGATCGCCGGTCCGGGTCGTCACCGAGAACTGGAAGGACCTGCTGCCCACGGCCGCGGACGTCCACGCGCTGCTGGACGCGACCGGGGACTCGGTCGGCCTCCTGATCGACCTCGACAACTGGCAGATGCCGGATCGCGACGCGCAGCTGGCGAGCATCGCCCCCCGCGCCGAGACCTCCCACGCCAAGTGCCCCACCATCGCGGACGGCTCCCTGGACACCGAGCGCTACCGCCGTACCCTGCAGGCGGTGCTGGGAGCGGGCTACGCGGGACCGCTGTGCCTGGTCTACGCGGGAGCGGACGACGACGAGTGGGCGGGCCTCGCCGCCTGCCAGCAGGTCGTCGACACCGTGCGCACCGCCTGAGGAGCCATCGGCGCCGACCCGGCTCGCCGTCCGGCACCTGCGGCGGTCACCCGCCGCCGGCGGGGCTCAGCGGTTCTCCTGCCACCACAGCGCCGCCTGCAGGCGGGAGTCGACGCCGAGCTTCGCGAGCACATGCGTCAGATGGGACTTGACCGTCGTCAGCTCGATGAACAGCTCTCGGGCGATCTCGCGATTCGACATGCCGGTCGCGAGCAGCCGCAGAACGTCCTCCTCGCGCGCGGTCAGGGCGGGTCCGGGTGGCGGCGGAGGCAGGGCCTCGACGGTGGCCGGCTCCCCGCCGCGCAGCCGCGCGAGCACGGCGCGCATGGCCTCGCGCGACAGGGCCGCATCCCCGGCGGCGACCGCCCGCACCGCGGCGAGGAAGCGGGCGGGATCCTCGGACTTCACGAGGTAGCCGTCGGCCCCGGCGGCGAGGGCGCCCAGCACGTAGTCGTCGAGGTCGAAGGAGGACACGACGAGCACCCGGGCCCCGGTCGCGCACAGGTCCGGGGTGATGTCGATGCCGGTCGCGCCGGGCATCCGCACGTCGGTCAGCACCACGTCGGGCCGGTGCTCCCGGGCGATCGCGAGCGTCTGCGGTCCGTCGCCGGCCTCGCCGACGACGTGGATGTCCTCGGCGGCGTCCAGCAGGGCGACGAGCCCGGCTCGGACGGCGGCGTGGTCGTCGGCGACGATGACGCGGATGGGGGCGCGGTGCGGCAGCTGGGTCATGCGGGCCCTCCTCGGGGTGGCGGGGCAGGAGTCGGCGGATCGTGGGCCGGTGGTGCGGGAACGGCGTCGATGCGGGCGGGCAGGCGCACCTCGAGCCGCCAGGACCCCGGATCGCGGGGATCGGTGGCGGACCGTGCGACGCCGCCGAGCGCTCGGCAGCGGTGCTGCAGCGAGTCCAGGCCCAGCCCGGTACCGGGATCGGCCGCACCGCTGATGCGGTTGGTGCAGGTCAGGATCACCTCCCGCCTGTCCCGCTCGAGGCGGACCTGCAGGGTGCGCGGCGCCTGTCCGTGCCGCAGCGCATTGGTGACGGCCTCTGCGCCGCAGCGCAGCAGAGCGGCGCGCACAGCCGGTCCCACCGTCGTCTCGTCCTCGACCAGGGGGTCGACGGAGATGTCCGCGGCGGCGTCCCCGGTTCGCAGCCGGTTCTCGAGCTCCGCCCAGGACACGGTCGTGCCGAGGACGCGCGCGGTGTTCGCGTCCTCCTCGGTGAGCAGGCCGATCATGGCGCGCAGATCGCGCAGAGCGGCCCGGGCGGAGTCCTGCGTGGTCAGGAGGGACTGCTCGCGCGCGGCGGCATCGGGCAGCGAGCGGGCGAGCCCCGCGTGGAGGGTGACCGCGCTCAGATGCCCGGCGACCAGGTCGTGGAGGTCCTGGGCGATCTCCTTCCGTTCGAGCTCGACGGCGCGGTCGGCGCGCTCCGCGGCGAGGGTCCTCTCCGCGGCGGCGAGAGCCTCCGCGGTCAGCTGCGCGGTGCGATGCAGGCGCACGTCCCAGCCCCAGGCGAGAGGCGTCGCGACCGCGACGACCACCACCAGCAGGCCCACGACCATCCCCTCTCCCGGCCCGAGCAGCTGCACGAGCGCGGCGATCAGGCTCGCCGACAGCACCGCTGCGACCGCGGTCGCAGCCCGGGCCAGGCGCAGCGTGCCGTGCACGATCGGGGACCACAGCGCTTCGAAGAGCAGCAGGTAGGCCGCGATCTGGCCGCCCCACAGGACGATGCCCACGCTCAGACCGCCTGTCACCGCGAGGGTCACGACGGGGTGCCGGCGCCGCCACAGCGTCCCGACGGCTGCCACGAGCAGGACGACGAGGCCCAGGACGTGGGTCTGCTCGGAGCTGCCGCCGAGGAAGCCGGAGGTGCCCACGCCCACCAGCTGCAGGGCGAGCACGGCACCGATGTACAGCAGCGCGGCGCGGACGTCGCGGCGCTCGATGCGGTCGGGTCGCGAGCGCACGCCGGGATCGGCGAGGGCATCGGCAGCGGACCGGGACATGCCGGCAGGCTACCGGCACCCCGCCGCTCCGGGTCGGTCGCAGGCCGCGGGACGGCAGGGTTCGGCACCTAAGGAGGAGGCGCGGACACGACCCCGGCCGGAAGGATCGGAGCATGGAGCAGCTCATGTCCGCCGCCGGCCCGCTGGGCCTGGTCGTCCTCGCCCTCATCGACTCCACGAGCGTGGGAACCCTCGTGATCCCGCTGATGATGCTGGTCGGCTCCGCCGGTCCTGCCCGTCGCGTGGCCGGACGCACCGTCCTGTACCTGCTGGCGATCGGCGCCTTCTACTGGGTGCTGGGGGTGCTGCTGCTGGCGGGGCTGCTGCCGCTGCTCGAGCGGGCGCAGGGTCTGCTCGCCACGCCCGCCGCCTCGGTGCTGCTCGCCGCGATCGGTGCCGCCCTGGTGGTGTGGTCGTACCGGAGTGATCCGGCGACGATCCGCAAGCGCGGCGGGGACCCGGAGGCCTCCTCGCGCCGCTGGGCCGAGCGGGTCCAGCGCGCCGCCGACTCCCTGCGCCTGCTGGTGGGTCTCGCCCTGCTGGCCGGGGTGGTCGAGGCCGCCTCGATGATCCCGTATCTCGCTGCGATGGGGATCCTCGCCGACATGGGCGTGGGCCTCGGCGGGGGAGCCGTGATCCTGATGGGCTACTGCGCGGTGATGATCGCGCCCGGTCTGCTGCTCGCGGGCGCGAGGATGCTCGCCGGCAGCCGGGCCGATGCGCTGCTGGGCCGCATCCACACCTGGGCGATCCGCAATGCAGCGAGCGCCTTCTCCTGGGCGGTCGGGATCATCGGCGTGCTGATCCTGCTGCGCACCCTGGGCCCGGCGCTCGGCGTCCTCACCGCGCTGCGCTGAGCCGTCCGCGCCGCCCGAGCGCGAGGACGGCCAGCATCGCCAGCAGCGGCAGGGCGGGCACGACGCGCAGGGCGAGGCCCACCGAGGCCAGGGAGATCAGCGAGCTCGCGACGATCACGCCCGCGGAGCTGGCGGTCCGCAGCATCGCGAACACCTCGGCGCGGCGCTCGGGCGGCGCCAGGTGGTCCAGGATCAGGGAGTACGAGGTGCCCAGCGGGGCGAGGACGGCGCCCACGAGGACCGCTCCCAGCAGCGTCGTCGAGACGCTCTGGCCGATGGCGACGATGCCGATGCCGGCGGTGGTCACACCCAGCCAGGCCGTCACGAGCCGCAGCCGGGGGCCGCGGCCGCGCGCGCTCACCCAGAGCCCGCCGGCGACCGAGGCCAGGCACAGGGCGACCGGGAAGATCGAGCTCCAGGCCGGGTCGAGGCCGTAGCCGACGGCGAGGGACACGGCCCCGATCTCGATCGTGGCGATGGCTGCGCTGCTCGAGGCGGAGCAGCCCAGCCACAGCCAGACCTGCCGCGGCAGCGGTGCGCGGCGCCCGCCCGTCTCCGGAGATGGCGGTGCCGCGGAGCCGGCCGCGCCGCCGGGACCTCGCCGCAGGGTCAGCAGCGGTGCGGCCCCGAGCACGACGACCGTCCAGGCGGCCAGCAGCGGGGAGGCTCCGCCGAGGACGGAGGCGAGGGCGGGGGAGAGGACGAACACGATCTCGTTCAGCGTCGCGGACACGCCGAGGGCGCGGGGCAGGCGCGATGGGGTGATGAGCGCGTTGAGCGCGGCCCGCAGGCGGCCGTGGACCGCACCGGCGACGAGCCCTGCCGCGGCGGCCGCGGCGACGAGCAGCGCGAAGGGGCCGTCGGTGCCGGCGAGCACGGCGATCGCGGCGAGGGCGAGGGTCCGCAGCGCCACCAGCACCGGCACCGAGGCGAGCAGCGGAAGGCGCCGGCCCAGCCGGGTGATCGGGACGGCGCCGAGCACCTGTGCGATCGTCATGGCCAGCACGAGCGCGGCACCGGAATCGGCGGATCCCGTGATCGGCAGGGCGATCAGCGCGAACAGGATGGGGGCCGCGGCCTGCGGGACCGAGACGGCGGCGCTCGCCGCGAACCACCCCAGCAGCGCGGCGGAGGGGCGGGGCCGGGACGTGAGGCGGCGCGTGTCGGTGTCGGCGCAGCGCCGCAGGCGGCCACCATCGTTCCCGAGCACCCGATCCCCTCTCGCCTCGTCCGATGCGCGATCGCGTGCGCGCGGCCCGAACACTCTACTGTCCGTCCTGCCGGGCACGCCCGACCCCTGCTGCCGAGCATCCCCGCGATCCTTGACGCATGCAGGCCGGCTCCGTACCGTGCGGGGACATCGTTCCCCGCGACCGCCGCCGGTCGCCCCGCCGCTCCGATGAGGGAGTCCCATGGTGCTCGCCGCCGAGTCCATCGCCCGTCTGCGCCGCGTCACCACGCGCTCGATCAGTCCGGAGAACCCGGACGGCTCCCCAGGCGGCGGCGCCCGCGCCACCGAGGGCACGGGCGCCGACTGCGCCCGTGACCTGGGTCCGGGCTGGAAGATCTCCCCGAGCATCGACATCGAGCCGGGCCGCGCCCATCCGCTCGCGGAGATCGCGGGGTCCGGGAGGATCACCCACATCTGGATCACCGTGCATCCCGACGCCTGGCGGTCGCTGATCCTGCGGGCGTACTGGGACGGCGCCGAGGAACCCGCGATCGAGGTCCCCTACGGCGACTTCTTCTGCCAGGGCTGGGGTGTGTTCGCTCAGGTCGACTCGCAGGTCGTCGCCGCGAACCCGCATGGCGGCCTCAACTCCTACTGGCCCATGCCCTTCCGCGAGGGCGCGCGCCTCACCCTCGAGAACACGGCGGATTCCCCGGCTCGCGTGTACTACCAGGTGACCTTCGAGCAGGGCGGGGACCACGGCGAGGACGGCTATCTCCATGCCCAGTGGCGCCGCTCGAACCCGCTGGCGGACCGCACTCCGCACGTGCTGCTCGACGGCATCGAGGGGCAGGGGCACTACGTGGGCACCTACATCGCCTGGGGCTCGCACTCCAACGGCTGGTGGGGCGAGGGCGAGATCAAGTTCTATCTGGACGAGGACGAGCAGCACCCCACCATCTGCGGCACCGGCACGGAGGACTACTTCGGCGGCGCCTGGAACTTCGACGTCCCGGGGCAGGGGTACACCACCTTCACGACACCGTACCTGGGCATGCCGCAGGTCATCCGGCCGGACGGCCTGTACGTGTCCCAGCAGCGATTCGGCATGTACCGCTGGCACCTCGCGGACCCGATCCATTTCGCGCGTCGTCTGAAGGTGGACATCCAGGCGCTCGGCTGGCGCAGCGGCGGGCGGTACCTTCCCCTGCGCGACGACATCGCCAGCACGGCTCTGTTCTACCTCGATCGTCCCGTCGCCTCCCGTCCCGGGACCCCCACCGCCGACGCCATGGAGATCCAGCGCGGCCCCGGCGCAGCCCCCGGTCCGTGAGCCGATGCTGCTGCGCCGAGGGGAGGGAGACGTTCGGCCGAGGGAGCTGCAGGCGGGAGCTGCGCAGAAGGAGGGGCGCGCCGCCGACCGGGACCGTTCGCCCCATGCCCGATCGGCGGCGCGCCAGAAGTCGCGACAGCTGGCGGGGTGCACCGCGTCAGCGACATCCGTGGCACCAGGGGGAGCGATCCAGGACCGCTTCCCCTGACTGCTCGACCAGCATAGGGGACCCTCACCTCATTACGCAAGGTCATGGTTGCAAAATACGTGTTTAATAGGCTGACCTGGGGAGGTGGGCGCGTGGGGCCGCGCGGTGGACAGGGCTTTCCCTGTGTGTGATGCAGCGCATACGCTCTGCCTATGACCTCTCCTCGCCGCATCGGATCCCTCACCGTCTCGCCCCTGGGCCTCGGCGCCATGCCCCTGTCGCTGGGACGTGACCCTCTTCCCCCGCATGACCAGGCCATCGCCACCGTCCATGCCGCGCTCGACGCGGGGGTCACCCTCATCGACACCGCGGACGTGTACGCGCCCAGCTGGGACACGATGGGCCACAACGAGAAGATCGTGGCGGAGGCGCTGCGCTCCTGGAGCGGAGACGCCTCCCGGGTCGTCGTGGCCACCAAGGGCGGGATCACCCGTGAGAAGGACGTCACCCCCAATCGTCGCAACGCCTCTCCCGAATACCTGCGCAGCGCCCTCGAGGCCTCGCTCGGCGCCCTCGGCGTGGACCGGATCGACCTGTACTACTGGCATCGGCCGGACCGCTCGCGTCGCTACGCCGACGGCGTCGAGGCCCTCGCCGCCCTCCAGCAGGAGGGGCTGATCCGCGAGATCGGCGTGTCGAATGCGAACGTCGAGGAGCTCGACGTCGCGCGCGAGGTCCTCGGCGAGGGCGGCCTCGCCGCCGTGCAGAACGAGTTCTCGCCGCGTTTCCACCACACCAGCCACCGTGAGCTGCAGTACTGCGCCGAACACGGCATCGCCTTCGTCCCCTGGTCGCCGCTGGGCGGCATCGGCGGCGGATCGAAGACCGTGGGGGAGAGGTTCCCGAGCATCGCGCAGGTCGCCGCGGCCCACGGTGTCAGCCCGCAGCAGGTGACGCTCGCCTGGGAGCTGAGCCTGGGCGAGCATGTCGTGCCGATCCCCGGCGCGAGCCGCCCCGAGTCCATCGCCGATTCGGCGCGGGCCATGGATCTCGAGCTCAGCGCGGAGCAGCGCGCCCTGCTCGACGAGATCCTCGCCTGAGCAGGGCGCGGGTGCGTCCTGTGCCCGCCGCCCCTCCTGTCCGGGGGCGCCCCGATCAGCCCTCCCGGATCGTCATCCGGGCGATCCTGTCGCCGTCCAGGTCGAAGCGGAAGCTGGACGGGCCGTTGGCGTGCGTCGAGCGCCAGTCGCCCACGACGGTCACCGACGGGCCCGAGACGGTCACGGCGGTGACCGTGAGCGTCGGGGAGGAGCCGATGAACTCCGTGTCGCTCCATCGCGAGATCTGCTCGAGGCCCATGAGCTCGCGGCCCCAGTCGTCGACGACCGGCGTGTCGGTGAAGAGATCGAAGGCGCGGGGGTCGTGTGCGGTGACCGCCGCGAGGAACGAGGCGACGGGCTCGGGGATGGACGGTGTGCTCGTCATGGTCGTGCTCCTTCTCAGCGGGTGGTGTATCCGCCGTTGGCGAAGATCGTCTGTCCGGTGATCCATCCGCCCTCGGAGGCCAGGAACCGCACGATGGGCGCGATGTCCTCGATCCTCGTCAGCCGGTTCCCCATGCCCTGGGACCTGTGGAACGCGACGCGCTCAGGGGTCTCCTGCCCGTAGAAGAACGGGGTGTCCATCGGTCCGGGGGCGATCGCGGTCACGGAGATCCCGCGGTCCGCGAACTCCTTCGCCGCGGCGCGGGTGAAGTGCTCGACCGGGCTCTTGCCCCCGGCGTAGGTCGAGTATCCGTCGGTGAAGGCGGCCAGGAGCGAGGTCACGATGGTGATGATCCGCCCGCCGTCGGCGAGCTGCCGGCCCGCCTCCTGGATGAAGAAGTAGGCGGACTTGGCGTTCACGTCGAACATGGCGTCGTACTCGTCCTCGGTCGTCTCCAGGATCGGCTTGCGCAGGACCTTGCCGGCGGTGTTGACGGCGACGTCGAGGGGGCCGATCGCCCGGGTCGCATCGGCGAAGAGGGCTGCGACGTTCGCCGGGACCGTCAGATCGGCCTGGAGGATCGTGCCCCGGGATCCTGACGCCTCGACGGAGGCGAGCGTCGCCTCGGCGTCGGCGCGGCTCGCATCCGAGTTGTAGTGGATCGCGATGTTCGCGCCGGCCGCGGCAGCCTGTCGGGCGACCAGTCCGCCGAGGTTCTTCGCCCCGCCCGCGATGAGGACGTTCTTCCCGGTGAGGGTGTGCTCGGTCATGGGAGCTCCTCTGTGTCGATGATACGGATCGTTATAGCAATGCTACAGAGCTACTGTAGCAGCATGACAGAGCGCGCCCCGGGGGATACACGAGAGCGGCTCCTCGCCGCGGCCGCGGACCTCATCGCCGCCGCACCCGGCGAGGACTTCTCCCTGCGCGCGGTGTGCGATGCGGTCGGCGTGAAGATGCCGACCCTCTATCACTTCTTCGGCTCCAAGCAGGGGCTCGTCGACGCCGTCGTCGAACGCGGCTTCGACCTCTACCTGGGACAGAAGGAGGCCATGGAGACCTCCGGGGACCCGATCCAGGACATCCGTGCCGGCTGGGATGCGCACGTCGCCTTCGGGATCGCGAATCCGGGCTTCTACACGCTCATGTACGGCACGGTCAGCCCCGGGCATTCGCCGGCGGCCCAGGCCCGGCCCAGCGAGATCCTCCGCGGCCTCACCGCCCGGGCGGAGGAGCAGGGGCGCCTGGTCGTCCCCTCCGCGCAGGCGGCCGCGCACGTCCTGGTCACCAACATCGGCGTCACGCTGCGGCAGATCGTCCTCGCCCGACCGGATCCGGAGCTGAGCCGCGCCGTGCGCGAGGGGACGATCGCCGCGATCACCGGGACGAGCCCGGGAGCCGACGGCCCTCGCCGTGATGCGCTGACCGAGGTGACCGAGCTCGCGGCGGCGCATCCCTCGGTCCTCGGAGCGGCGGAGACACGACTGCTCGTTGAATGGCTGCGCAGACTGGGGGGCGCCGCGCCTGCCATCCCGTGAAGAGATTCCGATTGCCGCCGGCGCCGAAGAGGCGTACGGTGGCGCGGTCCGTGACCGGAGAGGAGATCAGCATGCCCACGTCGCATGCGGGGAGCGAGGCGGCGCGTCCAGCCCGCCCGGCCAGAGCCGGGCGTGCCCGAGCACGCCGCCCCTGACCCTCACCCTCCGCCTGCCGACCGGGGGCGCAGTCCCCTGCGCATCCCGTGCTCGGGCATGCCCGTCATGAGGAGATCTCATGCACCCTGTCACCGAATCCCAGATCCGCGCCGCCGTCATCAACGCCTCCAAGGGCGAGGCGAAGCGCGCCTCCATCCCGGACCTGTCCGCCGTCACCTGGGAGGACATCGACCTCCTGGGCTGGACCGATGCCAAGCGCCCCCTCCACAGCTACGTCGCGCTCGAGGTCGACGGGGAGCTCGTGTGCCTGCAGCTGCAGGGCAGCGAGGCCCCGCCGCGCAAGAAGCTGCTGTGCGCCTGGTGCGAGGACGTCGTCGACGGCACCCGCGCGGCGCTCTTCGGAGCACCCCTGACCGGGGACGCCGGACGGCGCGGGAACACGATCGGCACCGCGATCTGCGCGGACTTCCGCTGCTCCCGCAACGTCCGCCGCGCCCCGACCTCCTTCGAGATGCGCACGGAGGACCCGGCGATGCTGGAGTGGTTCCGCGAGCAGCGGATCGCCGGTCTGCGGGAGCGCTCGGCGGCGTTCGTCCGCGCCGTCCGCGACCGCTGATCCCGCGCGGAGCTCAGCGGAGCGTCACGACCGCATCGGCGCGCGGCCGGGTCGCTGCGACCAGACGGGCATTGGCCTCGTCCGGTCCCAGCGCCCAGTCGCGCGCCGCCCGCGGATCCTTCCCGAATTGCTCGTGGCGGGCGATCAGCCGCGCATGCCGCAGCTCCTCGGGCACCTCCACGAACCAGCACGCATCCAGCAGCGCACGCACCCCGGCGAAGGGTCCATCCGGGCACAGCAGATAGTTGCCCTCCGTGATGACCAGCGGCGTCGCGGCCTCGACGGGGATCGCGCCGGCCAGCGGCTGCTCGAGGTCCCGCTCGAACATCGGCGCCCACACGGGCGGGTCCCCGGGCCGGGCCGCGCGCAGTCGAGCGAGCAGTGCCGTGTAGCCGGCGGCGTCGAAGGTGTCCGGGGCGCCCTTGCGGTCCCGGCTCCCCAGGGCGTCGAGCGCGACGTCGGCGAGATGGAAGCCGTCCATCGGCACGACCGTGCAGGACCCGGGCGGCAGCGCGGCCGCGAGCGCGGCGGTCAGCGTGGACTTCCCGGCCCCGGGCGCCCCGGCGATGCCCAGGACCCGGCGGACCCCGGTCATCTCCGCCTGCGCGAGCAGCGTGCGGGCGGCCTCGACGGCGGCGCCGTCCCCGGTGATCCGGGGCGGGATCGGATCAGGCATCGACGGGCTCCTCGGGACGGGCGGCGCGGGCGAGGCGGACCTCGAGCACCTCGCCGCGCAGCGGCAGATGGATCAGCACCGCGCCCACAGACAGGCCCGCGGACTCGAGCGCCCGTGCGTAGGTGTCGAGCTGGCCCAGGTGATGCTCGCGCACATGCGCGGCGGGGTCCTCGCCGGGAAAGCTCTTGTGGTCCACGAGGACGTGGCTCCCGTCCTCGTTCCGCAGCAGCGCATCGATCCATCCCTCCATGACCTGGGCGTCCTCGTTCCACCAGGTGATCGGCTGCTCGGTGAGCAGGCGGGTGCCGGGATGCTCCGCCGCGAGGTACCGGTGCCAGGCCTCCCCGGCGCGCAGCAGCACCTCGGGGCCGATCGCCCGCGCCACCGACCAGCGCTCCACGAGCCGCTGCGCCGCCTGCTCGCGCTGCGCCGACCCGAGCTCCGCCAGCGGCAGGGCCAGATAGGCGTGGACGGCCTCGCCCACCCGGTCCCAGTCCCGTCCCCCCTGATCGACGAGGCGGGGGCCGATGCTCCGCGGCGCGAGCACCTCCCCGAGCTCCTGCGCGGAGGCGACGGCGGATGCCTGGAAGCGTGCGCCCGCCGTCCGCGGGGCGTCGATGCTCGCGGCGGAGCGCAGGCCGGGGAGGTCCGTGATCGCGAGCGGGGAGCGCGCGGGCTCGTGGCCCCGGCCGACCGGCGGGTCGGTGCGCAGGGTGCGGATCCGAGCGGGCAGCTCCGGGCCGTCGGCGACGCGGATGCTGCTGTCGCCCGAGGACCAGCCCAGCAGCGACGGCGTGTCGGCGCCGCCGTCCAGCAGCAGGTCCAGCTGGGGAGCGCTGCCGTCCCCGGCGAGGGCGGTGACGTCCTGCGCGCGGGTGAAGGCGACGTACTGCAGGCGGCCGGCCTCCTCGCGCTCGGCCCGGGCGCGGCGCCGGGCGTGCTCGGTCGCGGCGAGAGCGTCCTGGAGGGGTGCGAAGCCGGGCAGCACGGGCGGCCAGCACCGGACGGACCGGCCCGCGAGGGGATCGGTGACGTCGAGCTCGGCGGCGGGGACGACGAACACGCCGGAGGTCTGCGGACGGTCGGAGGGATCCGGTTCGAGCAGCAGCACGACCTTCGACCATTCGAGGCCCTTGGCCATGTGGATCGTGCCGACCCACACCGTGCCGGGGATCCCGTCGAGGTCGGGGCCGCGTTCGGTCGCATCCAGCTCCGCTCGCAGACCGGTCAGCGTGATCGGCGCGGAGGCGGCACGGGCTCGGTCCGCGTACTCGGCGGCGAGGGCGCGCACGGCGTCCAGGATCCGCAGCCCCTGCTCGGGCGCGGGCCAGGTGCGGATCCGCTCGGGCAGGTCGAGAGCATCGATCAGGGCGGTGATCATCTCGCGGGGGGTGAGGGAGATGCAGTCCTCGCGCAGGCGGCGCAGCGCAGCCAGCGACTCGTCCTGCCACCATGTCTCGAGGACGCCCTCGCGCGCCGCGCGGTCCTCGGCGGCGGCGAGCTGCGCGAACCATGTCCGATGCGCGCGATGCTCGGCGAGCAGGTCGACGAGCTCGGTCAGCGCGAGGGTGTCGCTGCGGTCCAGGGCGAGGGCGAGCCCGGCACGGATCAGGCGTCCTTCGCGGGTGGCCAGCACGGACGCCCCCTCCCCGGAGGCGGGGATGCCGCGCGCGGCGAGGGCCTCGACCACGGCGGCGCGGCGCGTGTTGGTGCGGACCAGGACGGCCACGTCGCCGGGGTCCGTGCCGGGCTCGGCGAGGAGCTCGGCGACGCCGTCGGCGACCGCGGCGGTGCGCTGCGCGATCGTCGGCCGCTTCGGGCTGCCGCTGCGGGAGAGGACGGGCTCGGTCAGCCAGCCCTCGAGACGGCCGGGCTCCCGTCCCGCGGCGGCGCGCCGCCGCACGGCATCCGGAGCGGCCCTCATCGCGACCTGGGCGTGCGGCAGCTCCGGGAAGATCCGTGGGAACACGGCGCTGACCAGGTCGAGGACCTGCTCCTGGGAGCGCCAGGAGTCCTGCAGGTCCTCCGTCGTCCCGGGGCCCAGCGCCGAAGCACCGGATCGGATCTGCTCGAGGATGCCGACCATGAGCGCGGGATCGGCGCCGCGGAAGCCGTAGATCGCCTGCTTCGGGTCGCCCACCCAGATCTTGTCCTCGATCAGCAGGCTGAGCTCGAGGAACAGGGCCAGCTGCACGGGCGAGGTGTCCTGGAACTCGTCGACCGCGAGCAGATGGAACCGGTCGCGGATCGCGGCGCGGACCCGCTCGCTGGAGCGGATCAGATCGAGCGCGCCGACCTCCTGGTCGATGAAGTCGATCAGCCCCAGCTCCCGCTTGTGCCGTGCGTACGCATCGAGAGAAGCGGCGGCGGTCTCCATGACCAGGCCGATGAGGTCGCGGACGTCGTCGTGCAGCGCGGGCTGCGCCAGCAGCTGCTCGTGGATGCTCTGGGCCGGGCCCAGCAGCGCGGCGTCCACGTCCTTGGAGTAGGCGTACGCCGTCGCGCCGGGGTCGCCGAGCTTGGCGCGGGCGACCTTCGCGATCCTCGTCCACAGCGACCAGGGGGCGCGGGCGCCCTGGGCCAGCCGGCGGTGCAGCTGCTCGAGCTCGGGCAGCCTGCCGGTGACGGTCCTCGCCGCCGCCGCGCTCAGCTCTCCTGCGGCCGCATCGGAGCGCAGCTCCGCGAGCGCGGAGCCGAGCCGGGAGAGCCAGGCGGGGCGGTCGTCGACGGTCCCGCGCGCCGGCAGGGCGGCCGCGAACTCCTCCCAGGAGGCGCAGGATGCCGCGCGCAGGTGCGCGGCATCGAGCTGGTTGCTGCGGGCGGCCTCGGCGAGGCGGCGCACGACGGCGGTCCATGACGGCGTCTCCCCGCGGGTCGGGTCCGGGTCGTCCGTCCCGTCCAGCTCGAAGCGGGCCACGAGGTCCCGGGCGGCGGGGCCGATGCCGGAGGCGGCTTCGTCGATAGCGGCGGAGAACGCGGCCCTCTGCTGCTCCTCGTCCAGGACCCGCACCTCCGGGGAGATCCCGGCGTCGAGCGCGAACTCCTGCAGCAGCTGCCCGAACACCGCGTTCACGGTGCCGACGAGGGCGCTGTCGGTCCCGCGGGCCTGCTCCGTCATGCCTTCCTCGAGGAGGGTGCGACGCACCCGGTCGGTGAGCTCCGCGGCGGCCTTGCGCGTGAAGGTGGTCGCGATCAGCTGGGACGGCGCGAGCCCCTCCCGCATCCGATCCGCGATCCGATGCGTGAGGGTGTAGGTCTTTCCGGATCCGGCGGAGGCGTTGATGAGGGTGAAGGTCATGCCCGATCTCCTGTCAGCCCGCAGAGCTGGGCGTAGGCGCTGCTCGCGCAGTAGCTGCGGACCAGGAGGCCGCCGGCACCACGGGCCTCGCGACGTGCCTGCTCCCACGCCTTCTTCTGGCGTGCGTAGGGGGCGTCGGGGCCGATTCCGGCGTTGTCGAGCACGTCTCGGCAGCCCACCCGCACCCGACCGTGCGCGATCTCGGAGAGGGTCTCGCCGATGGCGGCGAGGGTGCGGCGCCAGGCCTCGCGGGTGTCCATCGGCGCGCGCCCGCGGGGGTCCAGCTGCGGCTCGGCGGAGACGAACTCGCCGCTGCGCAGCAGGTAGTAGCCGATCGCCGGGGCGGTCTCGAGCGCGCGGCCGTCGGCGGCGGCCTCCTGCTCGAGGGACCAGGCGTAGGACGCCAGCTGGATGGCCTCCCCGGTGTCGTGCAGATCCTCGTAGGTCTTCGCGCTGGAGGCCCATTTCAGATCGATGACCGCGGGACGGCCCTGCGCGTCGACGGCGTCGACGTCGCGGCTGCCCACGAAGCGGACCGTGGTCCCGGCTCCGTCGACCTCCAGACTCAGGGGCAGGTCGAAGCGGGATTCGGTGCCGGTGATCCGCAGCCCGGCATCGGTCATGCGGCGCAGCAGCTCCTCGATGGAGCGGATCGCCCGGGCACGGATCTCCGCGCGCTCGGCGCTGCGCCCGGGCAGGTCGAGCTCGGAGGCGAGGCGCGGCACCGTCCGGTCGAAGACGGCGCCGATCCGGGCCGGGTCGGGGACGGTGGGCCGGACCCCGCCCAGCTGCTCGTCGAACAGCTCGGCGACCAGCTGCTCGACCACGGCGTGCACGAGCGTGCCCACCATCGGCGGACCGGTGGGCACCGAGGCGACCTGCGCGGGACGGATCCGCATGGCATGCTCGAGCAGCCAGTGGAAGGGGCATCCCAGGAGCGTCGCCATCTGCGAGTACGACAGCCGCTCCGGCAGCAGGTGGGCGTAGGGCGCGGACTCGTCCTCGTCCGTCCCGGGCAGCCGGATCGTGGTGGCCGAAAGGGGGGAGCGGTCGGTGCGGGCCGCGGATCGCACGGGCAGGGAGCGCCCTCCCAGCGACCAGCGGTCCTCCGCCGCGAGGGCGGCCGGGAGGAGACGGTCGGGTTCTCCGCGGCCGACCGCGGTCTCGAGATGGGCGAGCAGCCCGCTGGGCTCGGGGGTCTGCTCGAGGATCCGCCCGGGCAGCACGGCGATCACCCGGTCCGCGCTGCGCAGGCCGGCGAGGTCGGCGCCGATCGCGAGCGCCGCCGCCCGCTCGGGATCGACGAGGCGCGCCCCGGCCGCCGTGAGCGCGGCTGTCTCCGCGTGGTCCCAGACGACGGGGGCCGCGGTCGACGGATCCGCGGGCCCCCACCACAGGACCGTCCCGCCGGCGAGCTGGGCGGGGCGCGTGGTCACCGCCCAGGGGGCGACCTCGGTGCGGGCGCGCGGCGAGGCGCCGGAGCCGCCGCAGGAGTCGATGATCTGCTGGAGGGTGCGGCGGCTGAGCGACGCGGCGGGATCGAGCATGCCGAGCACCTCCCGCAGAAGCGACAGCTGGACGAGGGTCGCCTGCAGCTCGCCCCGGCCGCGGGAGATGCGTCGAAGCCGATCCGCGAGCCAGTCCAGCCGGATCAGGATCGCGGCGGGGCGCAGTCCGTCCAGGGGCAGAGGGTCCGTGACCAGGCGGTCGATCTCGCGTGCCGCGAGCGCGGCGGCCTCCGCGGTGCGGCGGTGCGCGGGATCGACCTGGGCGGGGGCGGCGGCGAGCTGCGCGATCGCCGTGCTCCAGGCCGCACCGATGCCGGGCTCCTGGGTCAGCGCGCCGAGCAGCGCGCGGCGGGTCGAGGCCGGGACGAGGCCGATCGGCTCCGCCTCGTGATCCGCACCGGGCAGCACCCGCAGATCCAGGAGCGCCGCCAGCTGATGCACGTCCACGGGGGCGGTCGCGACGTCGAGGAAGAGCCCCAGCACCTGGTGATGCGCCCGATCCGTCGAGGAGCTCACATATCCCACGGCGGGCAGGCCGCGGCGATGCAGAGCCCGGTCCAGGACGTCCGTGTCCGCGGTCGCGAGGACGGTGAGCGGTCCCTCGCCCGGGGCGGCCGGGGCCGCGAGGAAGCGGGCGGCGGCATCGGCCGCGGTCCATTCGTCGAGGCAGGAGACCACGTCGAGCTGTGGGTCCGCGTCCCGGGGGACGGTCGGGGCGGTGACCTCGACGCCGACGGAGGCGAGGAGGTCCAGCAGGTGCGGCCAGAGCCCGGGCAGGTCCGCGGCATGCTCGCGCAGCGCGATCCGCTCGAGGCCGAGCGGCCAGCCGCCTCCCGTGCGCAGCAGGTCCTCCAGCAGGTCGACGAGCTCGCGCAGGTCGTCCGCCGCGGCGGGGGAGAGCCTCGGGGAGCCGGGGCTGCCGGCCGCGGCCCGCCGCTCGAGCTGCGCGATCGCCGCGAGCCGGGGCGGGAGCCCGGCGGGGTCCGCGGCGGCGGGACGCCAGCCGGTCTCGACCGCGGCGTCGCGCCACCGCAGCAGCTGACGGGCGGTGCTCCACGGGTCGACCGAGAAGGAGGCGGCGGGCCAGAGCTCCTCCGGGGCGTCGAACAGGCGGGCCTGCGGCGGGAGCAGCCGCAGGTACTGGGTGATGCGGACGGCCTGATCGGTGGCGGGGCGGGTCAGCCCCAGCCGTGTCTGCAGCAGGGTCAGCAGCCCGCGCGGCCCCATCCGGACGGTGCCCGCGGCGCCGCCGGAGGCGGCATCGGCCCAGGAGGCGCCGTCGAGCGACCAGCCGAACTCGATCTGCATGAGGACCTCTCTCCCGCGGCCGCGACGGCGCCGATCGCCGCACAGGATCCACAGTAGGGGAGGGCGCCGACGCACGAGGCGAGACGCATCCTCACGTCGTGCGCGGACGCTCCCCGGTCGCGGTCCGCACGATCCCGACGACGAGCTGGGTCGTGCGCAGCAGAGGCACGCCCACCCAGGCGAGCAGCCACAGCACGAGCGCCAGCACGGCCGCGAGCTCGTTCTGCTCGGCCTCCAGGGCGAGGACCAGCAGGATCAGGTCCAGGGCAGGGAGCAGCCAGACTCCCGCGAGGCAGCACAGCACGAACCACGGGACGATCGGATCGCCGACCCTGGTCACGAGGCGCTGGATCGACAGGACCGCGGCGGACAGGTCCAGCCCCACCAGCACGAGCACGATCACGCCCCAGATCGCCAGGAGGACCAGCGGAGCGGTGGACCAGATCTCCCCGGCATCGGGGGCGCTCCCCGAGCTGGCGGCGGGATCCAGCGTCGCGACGAGGAGCATGAACGTGGCGTAGAAGAGGGCGAGCCCGATCACGCTCACGATGCCCCAGAGAGCGGCACCGACCAGGACGAGCACGCCATAGCCGCGCTTGGCCGGGGGCAGGGGACGGACGGGGACGAGGAGCCGGTGGCCGACGGGCGGGGGCGCCGACGGGACGGGCTGCCACGGGGAGGGATGCATGGCTGCACGGTATCCGGAATCCCGCGGACGCGGGGGCGGGCTGTGGACGACCGACCCTCGGGTGTCCGTGGAGCGTCCTAGACGGGGACGGGGACCGGGGCGTCGGCATCCAGACGGCGGCCCAGGACCAGGAGACCGATCATGGCCAGGAGGCTGAAGCCCGCCGGGATGAGGAACACCAGCGGCAGGCCGAGCAGCTGGGCGCCGATCCCGCCGGCGAGCCCGCCCAGCGCGGAGGAGATCGCCACCGAGGACAGGAACACCGCCGACGCCGTCGCGACCGCCTGCGGCAGCAGCCGCTGGGCGACGACGAGGCCGAGGACCACGAAGAAGCCGGCGACCCCGCCCATCAGGACCTGCCCCGCGAACAGGCCCGCCGCCCCCGGCGACAGGGCGAACAGCAGGTTCGCGCCGATGCCGAGGGCGGCGATGCCGGCGAGCAGGCGCAGCGTGCCCAGGCGCGCGGCGAGCGGCACCGCGAGCGGCATCAGGCAGATCTCCACGAGCGGCTGCACGCCGATCACGGCGCCGGCCACACCCGCGGGCAGGGACAGGGTCCGCTCCATGTGCAGCGGCAGGTACGCGAGCTTCACGGACTCGCCGGCGAAGACGCACACGTACAGGGCGGTGAAGGCCAGCAGCGGCGCCATCTCCCGGAGGCCGGGCCGGGGGAGGACCGCCCGCTCGGCCTCGGCGAGCACGGCATCGGCCCGGGCGATCCGGGTCGCGGCCGCGGATTCGCGTCGGCCGGCCAGGGGCAGCAGCTGGGCGAGGGTGCAGGCGGCGGTCACCAGCAGCAGGGCGCGCAGTCCCAGCTGGGTGGCGAGGAGGGCTCCGAGCACGGGGCCGATGATCCAGCCCCCGGTCAGCCCCATCCGCACGATCGCGAGGACCGATTCGGCGGTCCGGGCGGGCCGCTCGGCGAGGTCGTCATGGAGGGCGGCGAACAGCTGCGATCCGGCGGCGCCCGCGAAGCCGAGCAGCACGGCGCTGAGGACGAAGGGCATCCACAGCTGGGTGGAGGCCGCGATCCCGACCCACCCGAGGAAGCCGAGCACCGCGCAGAGGCGGAACAGGCCCAGGCGCAGCCCCGTCCGGTCCGAGCGTGCGCCGATGAGGTACCCGGCCACGGGCGCGGTGAGGTTCGTGAGGTAGTACAGACCGGCGATCGCGTAGGTGGCGTGCAGCTCCTCGACCAGGAACATGGCGATCTGCGGAGCGGCGGCTGCCGCACCGATGCCGAACAGGAGCATCGTGAGTGTCGCGCCCCGGTAGAAGGGGGTGCGCAGCACGAGGCGGAGCGCGGATTCCTGGCGCGGGGGCCCGCCGAGGCGTGCCGTCATGGGGGTGATCTCCTTCGACCGGTAGAACCTACCGCTGACATGGATTCCTGCACGGTAGTGCATCCTCGTCCGCGGCCCCCGGGGTGCCCAGGGATCGTCGGCGGCGGACGGGGCCGTCCGATCGCCCCAGCGGGAGCTGCCGCCTACAGCAGGGCGTGCGCGGACACCCAGGAGGCCTCGGAGCGCAGCGGCCGGCCGGGCACGAGCCGGTCCTCCTGCACGAAGCCCTCCTCGCGGCCGCGCAGATGCTCCACGAGCAGGGCCCGATGCCGGGCGAGCTCCTCGGCGAGCGGCCCCGAGCCCGCCTCCGGGACGAGGTCGTGGAGCTCCTGGGGGTCGGACTCGAGGTCGAACAGCTGCTCGTGCCCGTCTCCGGACAGCCAGATGTACTTGTAGCGCCGGGAGCGGATCCACTGCATCGAATGCCGCCCCAGAGAGCCGATCAGATGCTCGCCGTGCAGATGATCCCGCACCGCCTCGCCGCGTGCCGCCGCCCGCAGGCTCTGGCCGTCGACGCCCTCGGGGATCTCGACGCCCGCGAACTCGAGCAGGGTCGGCATGACATCGCGCAGCTCGGAGATCGCGGTGACCTCGCCGGGCGCGCCCCAGTCCTCCCCCAGCCGCGGCGGCACATGGACGACCAGCGGCACGCGGGCCGAGCCCTCGTAGCCCACGGACTTCCGGTACATGTCGTGGTCGCCCATCATGTCGCCGTGGTCGGAGACGAACACGATCACCGTGTCCTCGAGCAGCTCGTGGTCCGAGAGCTTCTCCCGCAGCCGGTTCAGCTGCAGGTCGATGAACTCGATCGAGCCGTAGTAGCCCGCCTTGACCTGCTGGTGCGTCGTCTCCTTCTGCGCCCCGAACTCGGCCTCGGAGGCGAAGTCGCGGCGGTGGGCGTCGAAGTCGCGGGTCCAGGTGCCCAGCGGGCGCGGACCCAGGTCGCGCGAGCGGTACTTGTCCCACAGCCACGAGGGCGGGTCGTACGGCGCGTGCGGCCGATGGAACGACATGTACAGGAAGAACGGCCGGGTCGGGTCGCGTCGCTCGAGGAAGCGGAAGGACTCGTCGGCCACCCAGCGGGTCGGGTGCAGCCGCTCGGCCCGCTCCCAGGGCCGGGCCGTCATCGCGTTGCAGCCGATCCCGGTCTCCTGGTAGTCGGCGCGCGGGTCCCCGGTCTCGCGTCGCAGGAAGTCGAGGTAGTCGTCGGTGCGGGGCGAAGGACCGCCCTCGAGACGGCGCGAGACGTGCAGGAAGCCGTCGTGGAGCAGGACGTCGTCGAAGCCGCAGCGGGCGCGGTCGGGGTGGACGTGCATCTTGCCGACGCCGAAGGTCTGGTAGCCGGCTTCGCGCAGGGTCGACTGCAGCGTCACGGGGTGCGCATCGGGGAAGGAGATCCCCTCCCGGTACCCGTAGCGTCCGTGCCGCTGCGGGGACTGGCCGGTGAACAGGGCGACGCGCGCGGGTATGCAGGTGGGAGTCGCCGAGTAGGCGCGCGAGAAGCGGTATCCGCTGCGGGCGAGGTCGTCGAGGTTCGGGGTGTCGATCGCGTCGTTGCCGTCGGCGCCCAGGGCGTCGGCGCGCATCTCGTCGACGCACACGAGGACGAGGTTCGGACGGGTGCTTCGCTGCTCGGGCACGCGGGCTCCTGAGGTCGGGACGGATGCAGGAAGCTCCTCCTGCGCGGGACGCGGGAGGAGCTTCCGGGAGAGGCCGGTTCAGCCCAGGGGACCGGATCCGGGCTGGTCCCAGGGGGCGGAGGCGTTCTGCGCCTGCTGCTGGGCACGCTGCTGGGCCTCGGCGGCGCTGCGGGCGGCCTCGCGGCGGGCGGCCTCCTGGGCGTGGCGCGCCTGGTCGGCGGCACGCTGCGCGCTGACGACGGCGTCCTTGTCGGCCTCGCCGTCGGCATCGTGCGCCGCCTGCGCCTGCAGCATGGCGGTGCGGATCTCATCGCCCATCGAGCCGACGGTGCCGGGGTTCGAGGGCAGGAACAGCACGTTCGAGCGGCCGTTGCGGGCCACGTCCTGCATCGTGTCGAAGTACTGCGTCATGAGCAGCAGCTGCTCGGCGGAGTGCTCGATGCCCACCTTGCGCAGCATCTCGTACTGCTCGGCGATGCCCATGGCGATCGCCTTGCGCTGGGCGGCGACGCCCTCACCCTGGAGACGCTTGGACTCGGCCTCCGCCTCTGCCTGGGTGACGCGCTTGATCTTGTCCGCCTCGGCGAGGGACTGGGCCGCGACGCGGTCGCGCTGGGCGGCGTTGATGGAGTTCATCGAGTCGCGCACGCGCTGGTCCGGGGAGATGTCCTGGACCAGGGTGTTGACGATGTTGAAGCCGAACTCCTGCATGCGCGCCGAGAGGGTCTCCTCGACGTTCCTCGCGATGTCGTCCTTCGATTCGAAGGCGGCGTCCAGGTTCAGGCCGGACAGGGCGGAGCGCACCGTGTCGAAGACGTAGGAGCGGATCTGAGCCTCGGGATTCGACAGCCGGTAGTAGGCGTCCACGACCTGGTTCTCGCGGATCACGTACTGCACCGCCACGGGCACGTTGACGAACACGTTGTCCTTGGTCTTGGACTCGATGTTCACCTCGAGCTGCTGGATGCGCAGGGAGATGGGGCGCGTGGTCGTCTCGATGAAGGGGGTCTTCATGTTCAGGCCGGGCCCGGCCACCTTCTTGAACTTGCCGAAGCGCTCGACGATCACCATCTCCTGGGTGTGGACGGTGAAGAAGATGCTCGTGCGCAGACCGCCGAAGAGCAGACCGCCGATGATGATGATGCCGATCACGAAGATCACGGCGATGATGAGGAATGCGATGATGCCGCCGTCCACAGGTGCTCCCTTGGTCGTGGGGTGGGATGGTCCTCGGTGAGGGGGTTCTGTGAGCCAGGCTACCAAGGGGCGCCCGGTCGCCTCCCCGCCGAAGGTCGAGGATCGACGCGCTCAGCGCGGAGGGGCGAGCTGCGCGGTCCCGCCGGTGATCCCGAGCTCCTGCTCGATGCGGCGTGCGATCCGCAGCGGCGGCACGACCGGGGCGTAGCGGCGCAGCAGCGTCCCCTCCCCGGAGAGGAGGAACTTCGTGAAGTTCCAGGAGATCCGGCCGCCGAGGATCCCGCCGCGCTGGCTGGTCAGCCACCGCCACAGGGGGTGCGCGTCCGGCCCGTTCACGTCGACCTTCGAGAACAGCGGGAAGGTCACGTCGTAGGAGGTGCGGCAGAACTCGATGATCTCGTCGTCGGCGAGGGGCTCCTGCAGGAACTGCGAGGACGGGAAGCCGAGGACGGTGAAGCCGTGGTCCTGATAGGCCAGCTGGAGGCGCTGGAGATCCTCGAACTGGCGGGTGAAGGCGCAGCGGGAGGCCGTGTTGACCACGAGGACCAGCTCGCCGCGATAGATCGAGAGGTCCTGCTCCTGCCCGTCGAGAGTCGTCGCCGAGAAGCTGTGGAGGGTGCGTGCGCGGCTCGATCCTGATCCGTCCATGCCTCGGATGCTCTCCCCGGTCTCTCGTGTCCCATGCAGCAGATCACATCGTAGGACCTGTGCCTGCGAGGAACGGGGGAGAGCATCTGAGGGGCTCAGGCGCCGGTGCTCGCGGCCTCGGGGAGCCGATGCGCGCTCGCCGCGTCGAGGGCGGCGACCTCCTGCGTGCTCAGCTCGAGGCCGATGGTGCGCACGAGCGCCGCGAGCTGCTCGAGGGTGCGGGCCGAGGCGATGGGTGCGGCGACCGCGGGACGCGACCGCAGCCACGAGAGGGCGATGGCGCTGATCCCGACGCCGTGCCCGGCGGCGATCTCGTCGAGGACCTCGAGCAGGGCGACGTTGCGCGGGTCCTCGAGGTAGGCGCCGGCCCCGCCGGCGCGCACGGAGTCGACCTCCCGGCCGGGCCGGTACTTGCCGCTGAGGAAGCCCGAGGCCAGCGAGGAGTAGGGCAGCTCGACGATGCCGAGCTCCGCGAGGGTCGGGGCGAGCTCCTGCTCGTAGGCGCGCTCGACGAGGTTGACGCGGTCCTGGGCGACGGTCACGGGGGTCAGGTCCCCGGCGGCGGTGATCGCGGCGGCGCTGCGCAGCCTCCCGGCCTCGAAGTTGGAGGCGCCGATCTCGCGGATCTTCCCCTCGGTCACGAGCTCGTGCAGCACCCCGAGGTACTCCTCCTGCGGGACCTCGGGATCGTCGCGGTGCGCGTAGTAGAGGTCGACGTGATCCGTGCGCAGGCGCCGCAGCGAGTCCTCGAGGGCGCCGCGGATGTTCGCGGGGGAGAGGCCGGGCCGCCGCGGGTGCGAGAACACCTTGGTCGCGATGCTCAGCGCGTCGCGGTCGGTGCGACGTGTGAGCCAGGAGCCGATGATCTCCTCGGACTCGCCGCCGCTGTTGCCGTCGACCCAGGCGGAGTAGACGTCCGCGGTGTCCACGGCGGTGCCGCCCGCGTCGACGAAGGCGTCGAGGATGCGGTGGCCGAGGGCGGCGTCGGCGGTCCAGCCGAACACGTTGCCGCCGAGGACGAGATCGCCGAAGGCGGAGGGGGCGGTGGGCATGGGGCTTCCTCTTTCGGAGCGGGGACGGGGCAGGACGGGGTCAGGACAGGAAAGCGTCGACCTGGGAGCGGGTCGGGGCGGTCGCGGGCCCGCGACGGGTCACCTTGATCGCGGCGGCGGCGTTCGCGCGGGTCGCGGCGCTCTCCCAGTCCGCGCCGAGCGCCCGCTCCGCCAGGAGAACCCCGGTGTGGGTGTCGCCCGCGCCGTTGGTGTCCACGGGCCTCTGCGGGAAGCCGGGGATCCAGGTGCCGCGGCCGTGGTGGAAGACGACGCAGCCCTTGGCCCCGTCGCGGACGACGACGGCTCCGCCGGAGCGGATGCGGCGGCGGATCGCCGGGGGCGCGTCCTGCACCTCGTCGAGCCCGGTCAGGTCCCGGGCCTCGGAGGCGTTGGAGGTCCACACGCTCGTGCGGGCGAGGACGCGATCCTGCAGCGCACGGGGGAAGCCCGCGAAGGGAGCCCCCGGGTCGAGCACCACGGGGACGTCCTCGGGCAGGGTCTCGAGGAAGTCCAGGAGCGCATCGCGGGTGGGCTCGAAGAGGCTGTAGCCGGAGATGCACACGAGGTCGCCCGGGCGCGGGGCCAGGCGGGCGAAGGAGCCCGCGCTCACGCGGCGCTCCGCGCCGTAGGTGGTGATGAAGGTGCGCTCGGCGGCCGGCTCGACCAGCACGATGCAGGTGCCGGTGTCGAGGTCGGGAACCGGGGCATCGGACATCCCGATCCCCTCGCGGGAGAGCGCCGCGCGGATCAGCTCGGCATTCGGCCCGGTGCCGATCGCACCGCCGTGCACGGCCTCGGCCCCGGCGCGGGCGGCCGCGACCAGGATGTTCACGGCCCCACCGGCGTAGCGGGCCTCCCGGGTCGCGTTGACGTTCCCGCCCCGTCCGGGCAGGGCCGGGACCTCGACGACGACGTCCACCAGGGCCTGGGCGGTGTGCAGCACGCGGGGCATGGAGCCAGTGTAGGGGCGCCGGCCCGGGCGGGGGCACGTCCGGTCGGACCTCCCCGCGGCCGGGTCAGACGATGTCGGCGGCGCCGCGCAGCAGATCGTGCGCGATCGGCCCCGCCGTGACGGATCCGTAGCTGCCGCGCTCGACGAACGCAGCGACGGCGAGGTCCCCCTGGGCGACGATCACCCAGGAGTGCAGACGCAGCTCGCCCTCGTCGTCGACCCATTCCGCGGTGCCGGTCTTGCCGATCGGGGCAGGGCCCGGAAGGTCCTGGAGATCGCGGAGCCCGCCTCGCTCGACGACTCCCGCGAGCATGCCCCGCAGCTGCTCGGCCTCCTCGCCCCGGAGCGGGACCTCGGGCTCCGGGGCCGGGGGCTTCGCATCGGCGATGACCCGCGGGGCGACCGCGGCGCCGTGCACGACGCTCGCGAGCACGGTGGCCATGGACAGCGGCGAGGCGAGCACCCGACCCTGCCCCATCATCGCCGCCGCGTGCTCGGTTCCCTCGTCCTCGGGGTCGATCGAGCCGAGGAAGGCGTCCAGCCCCTCCGCGGGCTCCTGCCCGAAGCCGAGCGCGGAGGCCGCCTGGGCGAGCTGCGCCTGCGGGACCCGCTCGTGCTGCAGGAGCAGCGCCGTGTTGCAGGAATGGGCGATGACGTCGGAGAGCGGCATGTCGCCGAACAGGTCGGGGGAGAAGGAGTCCGCGTTCTTGAACGATCGCCCGCCGACCTGGGCGCGCTCCGGGCACTGCAGGACCGTGTCCGGGGTGTCGCCGGCCCGCAGCAGCGCCAGCGCCGTGACCGTCTTGAAGGTCGAGCCGGGGGCGTAGCGGCCCACGAGCCCGATCGGATAGGCCTGCCCGACCGGTCCGAGGGCCGCGGCGAGCACGTCTCCGCTCGAGGGGCGCAGAGCGATGAGCGCGCTCGGCGCCTCGGTCCGCGCGAGACGCTCGGTGGCGAGGTCCTGCAGGCGCAGATCGAGGGTCGAGGGCACCTCGGCGCCGGGCACCGGCTCGCTGCGGTGCAGCTCGCGGGAGCGGTCCGCCTCGGGGTCCGTCGCGAGGACCTGGACGCCCGGCATGCCCAGCAGCTGGTCGCGGCGGGCGCGGGCGATGCCTCCGCTGCCCACCAGATCGCCGGGTTCGAGCGTCGGATCCTCGGCGAGATCCTCCTCGTCGGCCTCGCGCAGGGAGCCGAGCACCCCGGGGGCGAGGCCGCGGCGCGCCGCGAGCGGACGGGTCTGCTCGAGCTGGTGGTACCCCGGCAGCTGGGCCGCCTCGTCGAGGCGGTGCTGCGCGGCCTCCTCGGTGCGGACCGTGAGGGCGGGGACGAAGGCCTTCGGGCCGTACCCGGCGACGCTGGCCGCATAGGCGTCCGCGTCGATGCCGAGCAGCTCGGCGAGGTCGCGGGCGGCTCCATCCTGCTCCGCGGCGGGCACGGCGGTCTTGTCGATCCCGGCGACGATCACCTCTCGCGGCCCCAGCAGCTCCTGCCCGCCGCGGTCCAGGATGCGGCCCGGCTCGGGGGCGAGGGTGCGCAGCGCGAGGTGCTCGCGGGGGCCCAGGCTCGGCTCGTAGAGGGCCGGGGAGAGCTCCGCCGCCCAGCCGTCCTCGCCGTCCACGAGCTCCGCGCGGGACTCGACCACCCAGGGCTCGGGCAGCGGCGGCAGCGTCCAGGTCCATCGCAGCGGCAGCACGCGTCTCCCTCCTCGGACCGGCTCGGGGCCGGACCCGGACCATGCGAGGTCGACCTCGGCCCCCGGGACCTCGAGGAGGCGTCCGATGATGCGCTTGCGCTCGGAGGCGGCGGACCCGGGATCCCCGTCCGCGAGCGGCACCTGTGTGAAATCGCCGTCCCGCAGCGCCACGAGGAGCGCCTCCGCCTGCGCGGTCCCGTCCCCGCCGCGGGCGAGGAGGACGCCGCCGGCGGTGCCCGCGGCGGCGAGCATCCCAGCGCCCAGGAGGATGCGGCGGGTGGGGAGAGGCCGGGTGCGTGTCATGGGGGAACCCTTGCGGACCGCATCTCATCTGTCCAATATGCACGGACCTGGGGCACGTGCATGTCTCTGATATGACGGCAGGTCACAGGATGGATCGGAGCTCGCCGACGACGGCGGCGGCGATCTCCCCGATCCCGTCGTCGACGGCCGGGAGCAGCCGGCCGATCTCGAGGCTCTCGGTGAGGACGCACACCGCGATCGGCACCTCCCCCTCGTGCATGATCAGCGCGCTCTCATGCCGGAACGGGCCCCAGGTGCCGGTGCGACCGGCGACGTGCACTCCGGGATGGTCGAAGGCGCTCGCGATGCGTCCGCGCTGGACGAGGTTGCGCATCGCTCCGAGCACCAGATCGGTGCCGCCGGGGGTGGCCAGGCGGCCCTGCCACAGGGCCTGCAGCAGCCTCAGCTGATCCGCCGCCGTGGTCGTCGAGCCGAGCACGGCGTCGGAGGCGGCGCGGGCGAGGAGGGCGTCATCGCGGTCCGTCCCCGCCGGCCCGTCCTCGCCCCGGCGTGCCGCGACCGTCGTCGCGATCGTCTGCGCCGCCGTTCCGAGACGCGTCCCGGTCATGCCGGCGGCTCCGGCGACCTCATCGACGGCCCGGACGCCCACCCGACGGAGGATCACCTGTGCGGCGGTGTTGTCGGAGCCGACGAGCATCGAGCGCATCAGATCCCGCCAGCTGAGCGTCACCGGATCGCCGAGCAGGGAGAGCCCGGCCCCGCCCGGCACCCGGTCCGCGTCCGTCACCGTGACCTGCGAGGACAGCGCGGACTCCGCCTCCCGGACGAGGGCGAGGGCGGCGAGCGTCTTGTACAGGGACGCCCCGGGCCAGGGTTCCTGCGCCCGGTGGTCCAGGACGGGTCCCCGGCCGTCGGCCCGGGCAGCCGCGACGGCGACGTCGATGCCCACGCGGTCGGCGATGCGCAGCACGTCGCCCAGAGCGAGGGAGTCGGGAGAGCGCGGCGTCGAGGGCTCAGCCATGACCGATCCGCGCGAGCGTCGCGGAGACGGATCCGTGCACCGCGACCGCCGCCCGGTCGCGGACGGAGCGCCGCAGCACCGCGTGGAAGACGGCGGCGGCACGATCCACGGGCACGGGGCGGATCTCGACGTCGGCCCCGAGGTCCTCCGGCAGCTGCGGCTGCTCGGTCCAGAGGACGGCATGGACGCGGGCGGCGGCGAGGAGCCCCAGCGCCGAGGACCGCGGGAGGGCCCGGAGCTCTCCGCGCAGGGCCAGCCCCCGCAGCTCCCGCTCGAGGCGGGAGAGGAACGCCGCAGGGGCGCGCTCATGCACGAGGACGGTCGTCGTGGCGGTCGGAGCGATCGGCCGGGCCTCCCACAGGGGAGCGGCCGCGGCGCTGCTGGCCCGCAGTCCTTCGACGCGGAAGGGCGACAGGACGACGGCGGGCAGGTCGGCAGCGCGGGCGCGCCGCAGGGCCTCCTCGGTCGGGGTCGGCTCCAGGTCGAGGGCGAGGCCCGACCGGGCGGCGCTGCGGATGATCGACGTGCACCACGCATCCGGGAGGACAGGGTCCACCAGGAGGCGCACCGGCGCGGCCGCCTGCTCCGCGGCCGCGGCGCGCACACCGCCGACGGCCTCACGGGCGCGCCGCGCGGCCTCGAGCACCCGTGCCCCGGCGGGCGTGAGCACGGCCCCGGAGCTCGTCCGCTCGAACAGGACGCATCCCAGCTCGGCCTCGAGGCGGCGGATCGCCTGGGACATCGGTGGCTGCGCGATGCCCATCCGCTCCGCCGCCCGCCCGAAGTGCCCCTCGCAGGCGACCGCCTCGAACAGGTCGAGATGCCGGATCAGGTCCATGGCCAGCCTCCATATCTGCTGCGTGCGCGTGGCTGCCGCTCCTGCATCGCGGGCGCGTCATGAGCCGCGCCGCACGATACCCGCATGACCCTCGTACGGCGCCCCGGCGGTCCGCAGGCGCGGGGATCTCCCCTCACCCCTCGCCCCCGGCCTCTCGTGCCCGGCGCCGCAGGTGCTCGCGCTCGGCCTCGTTCTCCGCCATCCCGGCGGCCCGCTGGAACAGGTCCCGGGCCAGGGCCCCGCGCCCGCTGCGGGCGAGCAGATCCGCGCGGAGAGCCATCCCGTATCGGTCCTCTCCGGCGGGGTCCATCTGCGACAGCGCGGCCTCCGGCCCCTCGACCCGGGACAGCGCGACCAGGCGGCCCGTGCGGACCGCGGCCGTCGGGAGCATCGGCAGCAGCATGTCGTAGAGCGCGAGGATCTGTCCCCAGTCCGTCTCGGCGTCGCAGGCGGCATCGCAGTGCACCGCCTGGATCGCGGCCTGGAGCTGATACGGGCCGGGGCGGGCGAGGGCGAGGCATTCCCGGACCAGGGCGTGGCCCTCGGCGATCATCGTCCGGTCCCATCGGCCCCGGTCCTGCTCCGGAAGAGGGACGAGACGACCGTCGTCCGCGGCGCGCGCGGGTAGCCGTGCCCGCAGCAGGAGCAGGAGCGCGAGCAGCCCGACCGCCTCCGGCTCTCCCCGCGCCCGGCCCGCGATGAGCCGGGCCAGGCGGACGGCCTCCTGGCTGAGATCGAGGCGGCTGAGCGGCCCGGCCGTCGTCACGTAGCCCTCGTTGCCGATCGCGTACGTGACGGCGAGCAGCACGTCGAGCCGATCGGAGATCCGGCCCGGCTCGGGCAGACCGATCCGCGCCTCCCGGATCTTCCGCTTCGCCCGCGACAGCCGCTGGGCGACGGAGGCCTCGGCGGCGCCGAGGGCGCGGGCGATCTCCGGGACCGTGAGCCCGCCGACGAACCGGAGCGTCAGCACGACCTGCGTCTCGGGCGAAAGGCTCGGATGCGTGCACAGCAGCATCATCCGCAGCTCGTCGTCCTCCGCGCCCGCGGGATCGGGCACGGAGGGATCCTCCACCAGCATCGGGGCGAACCGGGCCTCGGTCCGGGCCCGGCGGATCCGATCGATCGCCCGGTTGCGGGCGGCCGCGACGATCCACGCCTGCGGGTTCGGGGGCACGCCCTGCCGCGGCCAGGTCTCCGCCGCGGCGAGGAACGCGTCCTGCACGGCGTCCTCGGCCGCATCGAGGTCGCCGAGCATGCGCAGGAGGATGGACACGGTGCGGCCGTGCTCCGCGCGGAAGGCCCGGTGCACGGCCGCGATCGCCTCGTCCATCGGCCGCCTCAGCCGCCGAAGCTCGGCGCCGGACGCACCTCGATGGCGAGGCCGGTCGCCTGCGCCACGCGCCCGGCCCACTCCGTCGCCGTGTCGAGATCGGGCACGTCGATGACGGTGATGCCGCCGATGTACTCCTTGAGCTCGGCGAACGGTCCATCGGCCAGGGCGATCCCCTGCTCGCCCGCGGTGACCACGGTCGCGGTCGACGGGTCCGCGAGAGGCATCGCGAACACCCAGACCCCGGCGGACTGCATCTGCCGGGTCACCTCGGTGACCTCCGCGATGACGTGCTGGAGCCGCTCGGGATCGAGGGTGCGTCCGGCCGGGGTGATGTTGCTGAGCAGGTACTGGGTCATGATCGTCTCCTTCGTGGCGGCCCGGCCCGGTGGCCGTGCTCATCCCTCATACGTCCGGGGCGTCGCGTTCTCGACATCCCGGCGGAAATCGTCCCGGATCGACGGCTCCGGGGTGCTCCGGCACGCCTGCCTCACAGGGCGGCGACGACCTCGACGGCCTGCCGGATCGCGCGCTGGGCGTCGAGCTGGGCGGCTCTCTCCGCGCCGCCGATCAGGTGCACGCGCGGTCCCGCGCCGCCCTCGGCCAGCGATCGCAGCGGCACCTCGAGCTCCCGGACGGACTCCTGGCCCGCACAGACCACGACCGTGTCGACCTCGAGCAGCTGCTCCGTCCCGTCCTGCCGGATCCTCAGCCCGCCGGCCTCGACCCCCACATACCGCACACCGCTGCGCTGGTCGACACCGGCATGGCGCAGCTCGGCCCGATGCACCCAGCCGGTCGTCCTCCCCAGACCCGTGCCGATCCTCCCTTCGCTGCGCTGCAGCAGGTGCACGGTCCGCCCCGAAGGAGCGGCACCGCCCGGGGCCGGGGTCCCGAGCCCGCCGCGATGCACGGCCGGGTCGCCGATGCCCCAGCGCTCCCGCCAGGCGACCGCGTCGAGGGTCGGCGAGGGGGAGGCGGCCACGAGGAACTCGGCGACGTCCACACCGATCCCGCCCGCGCCGATGATCGCGACCCGTCGCCCCGCCTCCGCCTGTCCGGCGAGCAGCTGCGCGTACGAGATCACCCGCGGCCCCCGCTCCGAGGCGGTGGGGGAGGCGCCGATCCAGGGCAGTGCGATCTCGCGGGGCCGGACCCCGGTGGCGAGGATGATCTCGTCATAGCCGGTGAGATCAGTGAGCTCCGCCCGCACGCCGAGGCGCACGCCGACCCCGGCCGCGAGCAGCCGGGATCGCCACGAGTCCAGGGCGAGGGCGTAGTCCTCCTTGCCGGGCACGCGCGCGGCCAGCAGGAACTGCCCGCCCAGCTCCTGCCCGGCCTCGAAGAGGGTGACGCGGTGCCCGCGGGAGCCGGCGGCGACGGCGGCCTCCAGGCCCGCCGGGCCGGCACCGACGACCGCCACGCGCAGCGCCCGATGCGCGGGGACGGGCACGAGCCGCAGCTGCGTCTCCCGTGCAGCGCGAGGATTCACCAGGCAGCTGGCCTCCTCCCCGACGAAGACCCGGTCCAGGCACGACTGGTTGCAGGCGATGCACGCCACGACCTCGCGGGCCCGGTTCTGCGCCAGCTTGCGGGGCAGCTCGGGGTCGGCGAGGAAGGGGCGCGCCATCGAGACGAGGTCCGCGTCGCCGCGCGCGAGGACCTGCTCGGCCAGATGCGGCTCGTGCACCCGGTTCGAGGCGACGACGGGCACGTCCACGGCCTCGCGCAGCCGGGCGGTGACGGGGACGAAGGCGGCGCGCGGCACCGACGTGGCGATCGTCGGGACCCGGGCCTCATGCCAGCCGATGCCGGTGGAGAGGACGTCGACCCCCGCGGCCACGAGCCCGTGCGCGAGCGCGAGGGTCTCCTCCCAGTCCTGCCCGTCCTCGACCAGGTCCAGCAGGGAGATGCGGTAGCTGAGCAGGCGGTCCGGTCCCAGGGCCGCGCGGACCGCCGCCGCGACGGCGAGGGGGAGCGCCCGGCGCCCGGCCGCCTCCTTCCCCCAGCGATCGCGTCGATGGTTCGTGCGCGGGGCGAGGAACTGGTTCAGCAGGTATCCCTCCGATCCCATGATCTCGACGCCGTCGTACCCGGCCTCCACGGCACGAGCGGCCGTGGCGGCGTAGGAGCGGATCAGCCGACCGATCCCCACCGAGCTCAGGCGCCGTGCCCGCAGCGGCGAGATGGGTGCCTTCGTCGCGGAGGCGGAGGCCGCGAGCAGATGCGCGGCGTAGCGGCCGGCATGCAGGATCTGCAGCAGGATCCGACCGTCGTGCTCATGCACGGTCCGCGTGATCAGGCGGTGTCGTCCGGCCGTGCGGGCGTCGAAGGGACGGGCGTGCGCGGTGAGGCGGCCGGAGCGGTCGGGGGAGTAGCCGCCCGTGATGATCAGCCCGGCGCCGCCGCGGGCCCGCTCGCCGAGGAACTCGGCCAGGCGCGGCAGGTCCTCGGCCCGGTCCTCGAGGCCCGTGTGCATCGAGCCCATGACGAGGCGGTTGCGCACCGTGAACGGGCCCAGGTCCAGCGGAGACAGCAGATGCGCGAACGGCGAGGAGGGCGTGGGGGCCGGGATGTGCGACGGTGCGGGCATGCCGCGATTGTGCCAGGGACGCCAGGGCGGCTGCGGGCCCTGCCGGTCCCCGCGCGGGTCCGTGTCCGTGCCCGCGCCGGGCGACGGCACGGACCCGCGGATCGGGCTGCGCGCCCGGTGCTCAGACGAGATCTGCGATCGCGAGGGCCGCGTCGTCCTCTCCGCCCGCGGCGATCGCCGCGTCCACGATCTCCGCCGTGCGGTGCTCGGGATCCGCACCGTCGACGGTGAGGAGCCCGGCGACCTGCTCGGCATCGAGCACGGCATGGACGCCGTCGCTCATCAGCACGAGCCGGTCGCCCGGTCGCACGGTGCGCACCAGCAGATCGGGCTCGCGGGGGGCGCCCGGGGCGAGGGCGCGGTTCAGGGTCGCGCGCTGCGGATGCGCAGCCGCCTCCTCGGCGCTCAGACGCCCGGCGGCGACGAGGGAGGCGATCAGGGTGTGGTCCTGCGTGATCGGGAACAGCGACCCGCCGCGGACGAGCACCGCCCGGGTGTCGCCGATGTGTGCGATCACCAGCTCCTCCCCGTCGATCAGCGCCGCGGTGAGAGTCGTGCCGAGGTGGTCGCCCTCCTTCGGGACGGTGGCTGCGGCGTCCTCCCAGGCACGGCGCATCGCCTCGAGGGCGGACGCGCCGTCGCCGAGCTCGCGGCGCAGCCGGACCGCGAGCGCCTCGAGGGCGTCAGGGGCTCGCCGAGCGTCGCCGAAGCCATCGGCGACGGCGAGCAGCAGACGGCCCTGCGGCAGGTTCTCCGCGACCGCGGCATCCTGCAGCTCGGGCCGCCGGAGGCGTCGCGCACGGGCGTGTCCGCGGGCGGCGGGGCGGGTGGTCGTGGTCGTGTCGGGCATGGCATCCTCCTGTGAGGTCTGCTCGAGGTCGGCGAGGAGTCGCCGGACGGCGTCCCCGCGGGAGCGGGCATCGGCCTGCTCCTGGCTCCACCAGGAGCGGATCTCCTGGGCGGCGCCGGCGGGGGAGAGGTCGCAGACGATGCGGATGCGGGCGAGCCCCATCCCGATCCCGCGCAGGGCGGCGATCCGCCGAGCCCGGGCGATCTGGTCGGGATGGTAGGCGCGGTAGCCTGTGAAGGGGTCGACCCGCGCCGGGACCAGCAGCCCGGACTCGTCGTACATCCGCAGCGCCTTCGCGCTCAGCCCGCCGGCCTCCGCCAGCCGGCCGATGCTCAGCAGGCCCTCGGGCCCCGCCTCCGGGTCCATCCGCTCGTGCATCCGGGTCCTCCCTGTCCTCGAGGCCGGGACGTCCCCGGCCCGATCCACGATCGGGATTGTCCCAGGGGCAGGGTCAAGCCTCCGGGAGAAGGAACCCTCGGGGCACGCGATGTCGACGTCGCTGGAGTCGTGCGTCGGACGTGCGGGGGAGGGCGAGGACCCGGGTCGCGAGCAGCGGCGCGGGAACTCCGAGCGGAGCATCTTGCCCGGGTTTCTGCATCGCGCGTCTTCCTCGCGTGATCCTTCTCTTCCGAGTATGGGGAGGAGAAGCAGGGCCCCGGGTTTTCCACAATCCTCGATGGGGGCCGGTTCGTGTGTCGGTGGCCCGAGTAGAATGGGTATCGCACAGGCATTCGGAACAGGTTGTGTGGCCACGTCGCGACCCGGGTGTCTGAGGTTTTATCCCGGAAGCTTGGAGGTGGTCTCGGTGACGCAGCTGGAGAATCCCGCTATGCCCGCCGGGCCCAGCGATTCCGGGGCACCGGGTGGTTCCGGAATACCAGGCGG